>RKRN01000203.1 GCA_007571365.1 Candidatus Latescibacterota bacterium | reverse complement strand
GGTCCAATAGCTGACTCCGCGCAAGTTGCCCAAGAAGCGGTAGTTCATTCGCCACGCCTCTGGGTCGAAGGTCCACAGTTCCTCGCCGCTTTGGCCGTCGAGCGCCACGAGGACGTTAAAGGGCGAGCCATAATAGAGCACACCATTAACGGCCAGCGGCGTGCCGCGGTTGTTGTCGAAACTAAGGCGGCGACCGGCCGGGTTGGGGCTAGCTGTCTCGTAGATCTGCTGATCGGGGGGGCGGTAGCGCCAGACCACGCGCAACTGATCGAAGTTGTCGCGGTTGATCTGGTCGGCGGGGGTGTAGCGAGTGCCGCCTTGGTCGGCGGCATAATGCGGCCAATCAACCTCGCTGGCAAGCGCCGCGAGCGACGGCAACAACAGTGCCAGCAAGGCCCCACAGGCTCGTCTGTTCATGCTTTCTCCTCTCTTCGTTAAGGTCTCAAGCGAAGGAAGAGTAGGCGTTAAACAGTGTCAACGAGGCCGTTCGTTGCGGGACCGGTGCCAATTCAGCGGTACTGGTCCAAGTTCCCCTTGTACTCCAAGCCCAGCACTTCCCGGCCCCGCGCCGTATTGCAGGTAGCGTCGGCTTCGGGCATGCCGACCACGTGCAATACGTCAAACTCGACCTCGTCCCGTTCCAAGGCCAAGCGGCAGGCTTCGGCCAAATCGTGGCGGCAGACCAATCCGTTGCGGATGTTCTGCAAGGGTTCGCGGTACTTGCCGATCCCCAAACGCGAATCCACGATGTAGTCGGGCCGCAAGACCACGATGGGCAGTCCAAAGGCTTCGTGGATCTGGCGGCACATTTCCTCTTGCAGTCGCTTGCACACCGCGTACAAGCTGCCGTCGGGCCGCCGCACCTCTGAGGAGAAGAAAATTCCCTCGGAATGCACGGTCTGGCACGAGCCGATGTGAACTACCTTGCGGACGCCCTGCTCTTGGGCCGCTTGCAGGACGTTCCACAGCCCTTTGAGATTGATGAGGAAGGGCTTGTCGTCGTTGGGATCGCCGACGAAGTAAACCGCCGTGTGAATGACGCCATCCACGCCGCGGATGGCTCGCTCCACGGTGCGGTAATCGGCTATATCGCCGTGGATGACTTCGCCGCCGTTCCAATCGCCATCCAGGTCGCGATAAGCCTCCCAAGCTTGGGGGCCGTAGTCAAAGGCGCGGATGTCGTGTTTACCCGCCAAGTTTTGCAAGACGGCGCGGCCCAGCCAACCGGCCGCACCGAAGATCACTGTTTTCATGGGAGATTCCTTTCTCGAAAGGGCCGACGGCAGCACGGCAGTCGCCGACTCGCTTTACTGCGCGACACCAAGGTCTTGGAAGCAGTGGCTGTGCGTTCCGTCCCCCGCTGGAAGTTCTTTACACAGAGGGGTCGCGCTGATGTTACGCAGGGTCGCGTCGCGCTGAAATATGGGACCCGATAACTCAGCCCATTACTCATCAACTGGCGAAACGTGCTATTGGTCGTGTTGAAGTTCATCTGGAAAACACCTTCATCACCTAGTTTTCCGCGGGATAATTAGATTGATGGCGAGAGGCGGATCTCGCGTATCGCACCTCGGGCAATGGGTCGTTCTCGATACTCTCCGCCCAACGAGCGACAGCCGGGGCGTCTCTAAAGCCGCACTTCGCCATTGACAAGGCAAGGTGAGTGCAGGCCCATCGAAGAAAGGGGACACCTAAATCCGGATCGTGCTCTCTGTCGTACCGTAGTTCCTCGACTAGATAACCGAGACCTTGTAACGCCAAATCCTGTATGATCTCCTTCTGTGCGTCATTTCCTTCGTCAAATATCCACTGGGCGATCTGTAAAGCCTGTACCAGAACTGTTTTTTTACGAGTGGCGATCACGATACCGATTTCTCGAATCAGGTCGTCTGGCGGGGGCTGAATCTGTGAATTAGCTTCGGCCGATGTAGTCAACCAATGATATAATCCTGCCGCTGCACCTTCAGCCAAATCGACCTTGTCGGACACCAAGCCCATCCTCATCGTCAAAGCGAGCTCATCAAAACGACTTGGCAAGGCTTTGACAAGACCGGCCATGAGTCTGAAGCCAGAAATTCCGGATTCGTTCAAGGATTGAACCTTCCCATAGAGCTTTTCACCAATAGGCACAGGAATTTGGATTTCAGTAAGAATCGAAGGCAGACCTTCAAGCGCACGATAAGTAGGTTCTCGGAGTTGGTTCTCAACAAGAGCGAAGGCATGACTTGGCACTGGAGCATCTGACCACTGATCGACAGCTTCAATTAGGTAGGATCGTTCTTCTTCCGATAAGTCCAGCGAACGCTGGTGAGCTTTCAGACAGGATATGGCTCCCCCGATCTGCCAGAGAGTTTCGTCGGGATTGGGTGTATTTTCTTGTACAGCACTGCTGGCGGTAAGCCATTTGCAACGAAAGCACTTTTCCGCCAAACCAAGTTCCGGTTCGGGAAACAGGAGAAACGCCCAGTCAAAGAGTAAGGTTCCGGTGGGTAGATCGTTGGGACTGGTGTACTCTCTGTCCCAAAGAGCTTGAACGATTTGGGCCGCCTCGGCTTCTGTTAGGCGGCCCCAAAACACCACTGGCTCGATTCTAAGGGATGCTCGTTTTCGTGCTTCACCGTCAGTATGTAGGCCACGTACCAACAAACTGATGACTTCCTGCCAGCGGCCTTCGTTGTAGTCTGTGCGAGTAGGTGGAGGAATAGTATTTTGCAGAAAACTTCCAGGGTCTGGATAGTTGATGGACTCTGCCTCAAAGTTGTCCAGCCCGACCATCGGCGCACTCAACAAATCGAGAGCGCGAGCGGTCCGGCGATCTTCTGGCAGAGTTTCCCAAGAGCGCTCCAAAAGGTTTCGGACAGGATTCTCCAACCAAAAACATCGGGCAATCTGATCATTTCGATAATACTCAAGTGCCTTGGTAAATATGGATTCTACCGTATCTGGATCCAGACGAAGAACCAGCCGCGATAGTACCTCCATTGCGACACGCATTCGCTCAGACCAGATAGGTGCGTCCGTGCCAACCATCCGAGGTAGCGCATACTCGATCACGCGATTACATATCTCCGCCAGTGCCCTTGCAGAGTCCGCAGACAAGACGGCTACACGAGTGCGCGAAAAAACTCGCCTGAGCGTTTCGTCTTGGTCGTATGTCGAAACCCTGAGCACTAGACGAGCAGCCATTTCCGGGTATAACACGGCCGGACTTTCCGCAGCCAACTTCAAAATGTCCGCAGCCACGTTTAGGCCATTAGCAACCGGCGGCAACCCGGCTACTTCGGAGAGGCGAATCGCCCGGTAAATGGCAAGTGGGCGTTCGGCTTCCTCTCTGGACCAACGAAAATCACTGCCTTGCTGATGGCCAAGAGCAAAGGGAGGTGCCTCTCCTTTTTCTTCTTTGCTCTTTATGGCACCCGCGATATCGAGCTTTTCTGTAAGAGCATTGCACTTCAGCAGCGTAAGTTCGTCCCATCTCCTTCGCCAATTATCATTATTGTCTAGCCCCGTCGACCACAGTGCCCAACCTTCTCGCGACGGACCTGCTACGCTACGGTCATCGACAGGGCTTTCACGGATTTTTGCAAGCGCGTATTCGATCAATTTTGACGCTTCATCGTTTCTGCCCGTTTCGGTGAGCAAAGCAGCTTTTCGGATCATCCAGACCGGATCGCAATTTTCGGTCTGCCAGTCTTTGAGCAAACCATTCAGATCCTCAAAGTCCATCGAGTAGATTGCCCACAGACAGCGTTCATGGTAAATCCGATGCTGAATAAGAGGGTCGTCTTGGATAAAGGATGATAAAGCCTCAATTCGCTGCTCAAATGCGTTTTCATCAAGGCTATGACGTGCCACTGTTACAAGTGCGAGCGCGACCATACGCCAAGCCTCTCTAACGGGAGCCCATTCAATTATCGAATCACCGACACTGTCTTCTATGGTACGGTTTTGGCAATCTATCGACCCTAGGACTTCTACTGCTGCAACTTCAAGTTCTGATGAAATTGGCTCCAGCAAAATTTCCTTGCGCCACACTAATTCTCGAAGGGCATCCAGCCGTTCTAGCGGAGCAAAGTCAGGGAGTACCTGTAGGATCACCGGTTCCCATTCGTTTGTAGACCGACTCAGTAACTGTCGTGCGCTGCTCGGAACGGCCAGCCAGCCGGGATAGATTTTTCGGTTGTGCGCCCAAATTTCAAGTAGTTGTCGAACTGAATCCGCGGCATTACCAGATTCACTTGATGAGGAAGGCGAGTGTGGCTCTTCTTGAGGTACATCGGATTTGACTACTTCAATCGGCTCAAGGTACGTTGGTAACACCGCATGTTTTTGGGCACTTGGCAAAGAAGGCCAGAGCGTCACGTCATAGGGCAGTCCACGTTCCAGCGTGTGCAAGAGCCATTCGGTTGCATATTGGTGCCGAAGGTGCTCCGGCCATTCGCCAGCTTTTGGATGGAGTGCGAGATCGATAGGGACCACATTGCGGTCTTCAAGCGTTCGGCGTCTGTGGGACGATAAATTCAGCCATCCGGCTAGATATATCTTCGGTGCCGCGTCCCCCAGATTGTCGCGAACCCATCCCGACCACTGCAAGAAGTTCGGATCGTCGCCTGAGAAACCAATCAGGCAGAACACGGTTTCCATCATGGCGTGCTGTACCGTGTTGACGTACGGAGCAAACTTTGCCGGATACGTCCGGTAATCTTCTTCTGTGAAAATAAGCGGGAAATGCGAGGGAAAAGATCCGTGCAGTTTGACGATCCGCGGCCGGTTCGCCAACGGAATTTCGTCCATGTTTCGGACGACGCTGTATGCACGACCAGCCACGGAAGTACGCGTCCGTTCCAACAGAGTGTCCCAATTCGTGGTGAAGATGTCTCGCCAAGGAAGCCTTAACAGCCGGATGTGTACGTCTCCGGGCAACAAGTCGTCATCCCGGATCAATTCTTTGAGGAAACGCTGGCGATCACCCGCTCCGAATGCGGCTTCATATTCTTGGGCTAGCCGCAAGAAATCGCTCGTTGCAGTTCCTGGGTCGCCGTCTCCGCCTTGTGGATACAGCTTGTCATAGACCGCTTTCGCCACCTCGCGCCATGTCGGAGGATCGTTTGCATCGGGTCGCGCTTTGAGAGCATTTCTACTGAATCCACTCCCAATCATAACAGACGCACCACCGCCCGAACGTTGCCAGAGAGCGTCGCGGACTCGGTTGATATGGCTTTGGTCAGGGACAGACATAGATTGAGAGAACTTCAGCTACGATAGGATTCATGGGCGAAGTGTGCTAGATGGTTTGTTTTTGCATAGGGGCCTCTATCGCACAACTTCCAATGCAGACCCGTCAACAAGGCGATAAATGTAAAAGTCTGTGTCAACAGTGAACACGCGGCGCATGGAACGGCTCTCTGCCACTGCTACTAGAGACGCATCCGCCAGATCCATCGGCGTGTCTCGGTATTGTGCCATCAACGCCGCCATTCGATCAACTTCTGCTAGCGTCGGGATATGCAGGACAAGCCTCCCTGTTACACGTAAATCCCAGAGAGCTGCTTGATAGCGATAACCACCAACCTCGCCAAGGAGGTACATGGCTTCGGTAAAGCACACCCATGTAGTGAGTAATGGACCGAATGGCAAACGATGCAAAGCAGCAACGCACTCGGCATGGTACGGGTCATCGGCATCAAGCAAGGCGACTAACGGACCTGTATCCGTCAAGTTCATCGCTTCTCCTGCTGGCGTCGTTTGAGCAGTCCCGCAGCAAACCGTTTGCCGCTATCTACCGACATACGAGCACCACCGGGCCTGTGTTCACT
This sequence comes from Candidatus Latescibacterota bacterium, assembly GCA_007571365.1. Lineage (GTDB taxonomy): Bacteria > Latescibacterota > UBA2968 > UBA8231 > UBA8231. The sequence continues at coordinate 1,545 of RKRN01000203.1, read as the reverse complement.
GCTATGCAGTATGCCGATATGCCCTTGCAGAAAGTCCGCCAGCGTTCCCTCCGCCTCGGACGGGATCTCGTGGGCCCCTGTCGGCTCGCGCTGAACATAGTGTTTGAGCCACAGCCGAAACTGCTCATTCAGCGTGGTGTGTTCTTTAGCGGCGCGTTGGTATGCCGCTTCAAGTAGCCGCTCGTCGGCACTCAGCGTTATGTTTTTCATTTTCTAGCTTTCTCGGACAGTTCATCCAATCTTTCTCGCACATCTTCGGCTGTAGCCGCCCGACGCGCCGGATAGCACACGTACTTTAGGCCCGACTTGACCTGTTGTTCTCGTAGTTTCCGGAAGATTTCTTTGATGTCGTAGCCGCACTGAGCGGCGAGTTCGTCTCGTATTGCGCGAACTTCAGCTACGATAGGGTCATCTTTCATCGTCAGTATCCCTTCTCACACCCGAAACACCTTCATCACCTCATCTCCTAGGTGATTGATCACCTTCACGGCGATCCGCCCGGATGTCGGCTTGGCAAAGGGCCGGGAGGTGTCGCTGTGGAGGGTTTCCCAAGCGGCTAGGTCAATCTCGGCTTTGAGCGTCGTCTTGAGCGATTTGTACGGGTCGTTGGCCCCGAGGAAATAGGCGTGGCGGACGAAAAAGCTCTCTTCGTTGTAGTCGGTATCCACGAACCAGCAGGCAATGCCGTCGGTGCTGTCGCTGCGGACTTCGCCGGTGTTGGGGTGGAATACATCGACGCCGTGGACTTTGACTTGGATTTGGCTGTCTTCTGCGTCGAGGATGTCGATGTCCGGTTCGCCAAAGATGACGAAGAGATTGCCTTTGCCCGTATTCTTCAAATCGTCGGCCATGTGCAGGTCGGCGTTCATGCGGGCCTTGAGGATGGGGACGCGGCCGAGTTTGTTGAACTCCGAAGCGTGGGCGTCAAAGTTGAAGGCGCAGGCCATGAGCACATCAAAGTCGGCGTCGGCCGCTTCGCGCACCGCTGCTACCAAATCGGGGCGCGAGACGGTGCCGAATTCCGGGCCGATGAAAATGCCGGCGCGTCTTTCGGCTTGGCCCTCGACGTAGGTCCCTTCGGCGCAGACGAAAACTCCGGGCCAAGGTCGGATCGCCGCGAAGGTGATTTTGTCTTCTTTGTGCGCTTGTTGGACGCCGGCGGTTTTGAGATTGTCGAGGATCATCGCGGCGAAGTCCTGCTGTTCGCCGTAGGCGGGTTTGCTTTCGGCAATGTGGTTGATGAGTTCGTCGTTTTCATCAACGCCTAACAGCCGGTGCGGCGACAGGCTTTCGACCGTGAAGGGGCCGGCCACGCGGACTTTTTTGTGGTCTTCGTAGGGTTTGTCGTAGAGATATTCGTAGTCGGCTTTGGCGGCAATGGAAGCGTCGATTTCTTTTTGGCGGGCGATGCGGGCCTGCCAAAAACGCGCCAGCGGCTCGTGTGTTGCTTGGGGCCAATCTGTGGGGGCTTCGCGGGGCACTTCCCACTCGAGTAGGGCATGGGCCGAAACGACCTCGCCGGACGAAAGTTCGTAAGTTGTTGTT
>RKRN01000256.1 GCA_007571365.1 Candidatus Latescibacterota bacterium | reverse complement strand
CCGGCGCGACCGGCACGGACGGCTTCGGGCTGTGCTTCGCGATTCGGACGGTCCGCCGCATCGTCGGCCTCATGGCCGCGGCTGGCGTCGGCAAGATCGGCTTAGTCGATGCCGATGTCGTCGATAAGAGCAACTTACAGCGGCAAGTGCTGTTCGGCGAGTCCGATCTCGGGCGGCCCAAAGTCGAGGCCGCCCGCGACCGGTTGCTCGACATCAACCCCGGCATTGAGATACACCCGCACTACGAGCTGCTGACGTCGCACAATATCTTCGAGGTCATGGATGGCTACGACATCGTGGTCAATGGCTGCGACAACTTCCCGACCCGCTATTTGGTCAATGACGCGGCTGTACTACAAAAAAAGCCCGTGGTGGACGGCAGCATTTTTCGCTTTGAGGGCCAAGCCACCGTGTACGCGCCCGGCGACGGCCCGTGCTATCGCTGCCTCTATCCCGAGCCGCCGCCGCCCGGGGAGGTGCCAAGCTGTGCTGAGGGTGGGGTCTTAGGGGTCTTGCCCGGCATCATCGGACTAGTGCAGGCCACCGAGGTTGTCAAGCTGCTGTTGGGACAGGGCACTTCCTTGGTGGGGAGGGTGATACTCTACGACGCGCTGGAGATGAAATTCCGCGAACTCAAGCTCCGGCGCGACCGCGAGTGTCCGGTATGCGGCGACAACCCGACCGTCACTGAATTGATTGACTACGAGCAGTTTTGCGGCTTGCCTTCGCACAGCGAGGCCGCCGGTTAACTATTGACTGATGTTGCGTAGTTTTTGTCGTGCCGGCGCAAGCCGGTATCCAGCAAGGCCCGTTTGTGGCCCTAACGCCGATTGGGAATGACGACCGAGGGGCCGGAAGCGTCAGACCCAGATTAAGAGTGCGTAACGTCAGTTATTGATTGTTCGTATGGCGCTCCCCCGCTACTTAGGGGAGCGCCTTTTCTTTGGGGGAATTTGATGGAACAGACCGGGGTGGGTTTTTTGGCCTTGTCGGATAATCCAGACCAAGATCCGACGCTGGATTGGCGGGAAGTTTTTGGCAATGACCAGCCGGTGGAGGTCGAAATCGGCATTGGCAAAGGACGCTTTATCATCGACGCGGCCAGCCGCCAACCCGCCGTGAATTTCGTCGGGGTTGAATGGGCGGCCAAATACTTGCGGATTGCCCGCCAACGCGCCGTGCGCCGCAACCTCGACAACGTGCGGTTCGCGCACGTGGATGCCCGTGAATTCGTCGAGTTTTTTGTCGCCGCGGCATCAGTGCGAGCCTATCACATCTACTTTCCCGATCCTTGGCCCAAGAAGCGGCATCACAAGCGGCGGCTTTTTAACGAGGCATTTCTGCGCGAAGTCGAGCGCACGTTATGCGTGGACGGTCAGTTGTGGTTAGCCACGGATTACGCCGACTATTTTGACGTCATGCTCGCGGCATTGGAAACCAGTTCGTGCTTAGTGGAAGTGGACGTTGAGTGGCTGGGCGCGCGGACCAATTACGAAGACAAGTTTCTAGCGCAGGGCAAGCCGATCTACCGCCGAGTCGTGGAGAAGATACCAGTGTAAAGGCACTGCTGAACGCGGAAAAGGGGGTTGGACCACGCGATGGCCAACCCCTTTTTCTCTGTCAATATGACAGCAAAGGCGATAATTAAAGAGAGCGAGTAGTAACTGCTTGCACACAATTTAGTGTATATATACGCACTAAATTGTGTGCAAGGTCGCTAACTATTTGAAAAATATAGAAAAAAATGTGCTTGACAGGCCTATTTATATGGGTGTATTTTGGAAAGTGGTGGAAAGTGGTGGAAAGTGGTGGAGCAGGAATCCTAACCTGTTGCGGGCCTCGAATGGCACAGTTTTTCACATTCACAGGCAGACACGAGGTTCCCGTTGATGACAAGGGGCGAATTTTCGTGCCTGCGGAGTTCCGCAAAAAACTGCCACTGGAAGCTGACGACACATTCGTGGTAGTGCGGGGTTTCGACCGTTGCCTGATGGCCTATCCCCAGCACATTTGGCAAGAGACTGCACAAAAACTGTTGGACTTGCCCCAGATCAATCCCGAAGTGCGATCCTTCACTCGTTCGATGCTCTCGCATGCGATAGAAGTCAAAATGGACCGGCAGGGGCGCATTGGTATTCGGCGCGATCTCTTGAAACTCGCCAATATCAACGACCAGATGGTGATTATTGGTGTTTTGAACAAGTTGGAGTTTTGGAATCCAGAGGACTGCGAGGAGTTTCCACCGATGGAAGAGGTGGCGGATGGCCTCGACAGTTTTGGTATAAAGCTATAAAAATGCTGAACAGGAAACGACATGGCGTACCACGTTCCGGTCATGGTCGAGGAAGTGGTCGCGGGGCTGGTCGCCGATCTAGACGGATCGTACGTGGATGCGACAGTTGGGGGCGGTGGCCACAGTTGGGCATTGCTTCAGGCTCTCGGCTCCAAGGGGCGGCTGCTGGCCGTAGATCGGGATCGGGAGGCCGTAGCGGCCGCACGAGTGAGGTTGGCAGCAGATGCGCGGGCCGTCGTGCGCCAGGGTCGCTTTGCCGAATTGAGCGAGTTGCTGGCGCAGGAGGGGATCGGGCCGTTGAGCGGCATCCTGTTCGATTTAGGCGTTTCCTCGCATCAGATCGACGCACCGGCTCGGGGATTCAGTTATCAGGCCGACGGGCCGCTCGACATGCGAATGGATGCGGGAGTTGGCCCAACAGCCGCCGAATGGATCGCGGCGCGCAGCGAGCGCGAGTTGGCCGAGTTGATTGTGCGCTACGGGGAAGAGCGCACAGCGCGGCGGATCGCGCGCTCAATCTATCGCCAACAGCGGCTCGCGCCCTTGACCACTACTCAGGCTTTGCGGTTGGCCGTAGCGGCCACGCGACCCCAGATGCTCAACAAGACGCTGGCGCGCGTGTTCCAAGCCCTGCGCATTGCTGTCAACGACGAGTTGGGGCAGTTGCAGGCCGGGTTGACGGCTGCCGAGGTGAGCTTGAAACCCGGGGGCCGACTGGCTGTCTTGGCCTATCACTCCTTGGAGGATCGGTTGGTCAAGCAGCATTTCGCGGTGCTAGTGCGTGGCTGCATTTGTCCGCCGCGCGTACCCATTTGTACTTGCGGGCGCGAACCGTCGTTCAAGCGAGTCAGTCGCAAGTTGCAGAAGGCGAGCGAGGCTGAGGTGAAACAAAATACTCGGGCGCGCAGCGCCATTTTGAGAATTTACGAAAAGATCGAGGCAGGCTAATTATGATCAAAGGCGGAGTTTCCTGTTCAAAGTACGTGCTCCTCATCGGGATGCTAGCCGGGGCGGCCCTGTTCCACATCTGGCAAAAGGTCGAAATGGCCCGGGTGATCGGCGGTATTAACATAGCTGAGACGCAAATAGCCGAGCTCGATCAAGCGCGTACCGAGTTGTTGGCTGCTATCGTCGTGCGGAAAAACTCCGGCTTTATCGAGAAAGTGGCCTTCGGCCAGCTCGGCATGGTCTATCCCTCGCAGACTATAAACGGCCTGAATAATGGTGCATTGGCTCATTGGGAAGGAGATTGATGGGCCCTCGGGTGCGACATACGGGCATTAGTCGGCTGCGCTGGATCGCGGTTTTGGGTGCGGTGGCATGGTTAGGGCTATCTGTACGCTTGGTCCAAATCCAGATCTTTAGGCACGAGGCGTACAGCAGCGAAGCCCATGCACAGTACCTTAAGCACCGTCCGCTGAAAGCGAGCCGGGGTCGGGTCGTCGATCGGCGCGGCAACAATTTGGCCGTCGATGTCCAAGCCACGTCGTTTTACGCCTATCCCGCGCAGATTGAAGAGCCCAAGCGCGTAGCCGCCCACTTCGCGTCCCTGAGCGATAAACAGACCGAGTTCATTGAGCGCCAATTGAGCGGGGACAAGCAATTTGTCTATCTGGCGCGGCAGGTGGTTGACGCGGATGTGGGTGCGGTCTCGTTCGCCGGCGTGTTCCATCATTCAGAGACTCGTCGCCAGTATCCCTTGGGGCCACTCGCCGGCCAACTCATCGGGCACACCAACATCGACAACAGTGGTCGTGAGGGGGTTGAGCGGGCCTTCGACGATATATTGCGCGAAAAGGACGGCTCGCTAGTCGGGTTCGTCGATGCGCGGGGCAAGCAAGTGCCCGGGCGTCTGCAACGACGCGAAGATCCCGAGCACGGCCGCGACCTGATGCTAACCCTTGATGCGGTCTATCAAAACATTTTAGAAGAAGAATTGCAACGGGCCATTGACGGTTCAAAAGCCCAAGGTGCATTGGGCGTCATTATCGCCCCGCGCAGCGGTGAGGTGCTAGCCATGGCCAACCTACCGCTTTTCGATCCCAATAAGGCGTCCCGCTCGTCGTCGGAACTCAGGCGCAATCGCGCGATAACCGACGTGTACGAACCGGGCTCGACCTTCAAAGCTATCGCGGCTGCCGCGGTCCTCGAAGACGGGCTAGTCGGCCTGCAAGATCGCATTTTTTGCGAGCAAGGGATGTTTAAGTTGGTCAATGGGGACGTAATCCGCGATGTCCAGCCCCACGGCGATTTGCTCTTTGCTCAGGTCTTGGAAAAATCGAGCAACATCGGCACGATCAAGCTAGCACAGCGGCTGTCGCGGCATCGTTTTTACGAACACATCCGCAACTTTGGCTTCGCGATTCGCACGGGTGTCGACTTGCCAGCGGAAACACCTGGTTTATTGCAGGAGGTCGATCTGTGGTCTGGGCGGTCGCTGGCGACCATTGCCATCGGCCAAGAAATCGGCGTGACGGCCCTACAACTCGCCATGGCGTACGGAGCTATTGCCAACGATGGCGTACTGATGGCACCGCGGATCGTCGCTGGAACGATTGGTGCGGACGGTCGGCTCGACGATCGCGGCGGCCCCCAGCCGATTCGGCGGGTCGTGAGCCGGAAGACGGCGGTGATGCTGAGCAAAGTACTGACCCAAGTCGTGGAAAACGGCACCGGGCAAAAGGCCCGCATCGAGGGGGTGGCCGTGGCCGGGAAGACGGGCACGGCTCAGCGGGCCTTAGCCGATGGCAGTGGCTATGACCCCAATGCCAGCATTGCCTCATTCGTCGGCTTCCTGCCGGCTGACGATCCGCAGTACGTGTGCGTGATCATGGTCGAAAATCCCCGCGTGAACGGATGGGGCGGATACGTAGCAGCCCCGGCCTTCCGTCGTGCGATGAAGCGGATCATCAGTCTGCCCGGCGGCTTGTTAGTCGAGCCAGCGGCCCAGCATCCGCCCGCAGAGGGACCGGCCGTGCCCGATCTGCGCGGCATGCCCATGCCCATGGCCCGCTTCCAGGCGCAGATGCGGGGATTGCCGGTGGTCTTTTCGGGCACGGGTACTGTAGTCGTCAATCAGTCCCCGCTGCCGGGTCGCGCTGACCGCGTCGCGCAGATCAATTGCACGTTGGGCGATGGGGGAGGCCGCAGCCCGTGGAACATGCAGCAGGTGCGCCTCGTCGGAAACATTCCAGCCCAAGGCTCGAGAGGTATCTAGATGGAGCTGAGAAACCTGCTCGAAGCGGTGCCCGACGCCTGCGTAGAGGGGCCTCTTGAGGTGGACTTGGGCCAGATCCGCTGCGATTCGCGCTGCGTGGAGGAAGGCGACTTTTTTGTGGCCTTGCGCGGCGGACAGGAGCAGGACCGGCACCGCTTTGTCGGCCATGCCATAGCCCGCGGTGCCCGTGCTGTGATGGTGGAGGAGCCCATCAATTGCACGGGCGCGACGCGGGTGCAGGTAGCCGACTGCCGGGCCGCGCTGGCCCGCATGGCGGCGCGTTTTTACGCCTTTCCCGCCCGCGAGTTGCTCAACGTGGGCGTCACTGGCACCAACGGCAAGACCACCACGGCCTTCCTACTCAGGAGTGCCCTCGAAGCGGCCGGCCTGCCGTGTGGGTACTTGGGGACTTTGGGAGTCTGGTGCGGCGGTCCATTAGAGAAGATGGACAACACCACGCCCGAGGCCGCCGAGTTGCACGGCCTATTGCGCCGACTCGTCAATGCCGGCAAACAAGCGGCCGTGCTCGAAGTGTCTTCCCATGGGCTGGCCTTAAAGCGGGTGGAGGGCATTCCCTTCCGGGCGGCGGTCTTTACCAACTTGACGCGCGATCACTTGGATTTTCACGGGACTTGGGAGGCGTATTTTGCCGCTAAGGCCCGGCTTTTTGAATGCCTGCCAGCAGAGGCGATTGCGGTGCTTAATGCCGACGACGCCCACGCCGCCGAATTGGCCCGCCGGACTCAGGCGCACATCGTGACATACGGCTGCGGTCCAGAGGCCGAAGTGCGGCTGCAACGGGCGGCTACCGGTCCACCGGGAACGCATCTGTGCTTGGATACTCCCGCTGGCCCCATAGAGGTGCAGACGCATTTAATAGGTCGTTTCAACTACTACAACGCCATGGCGGTGGTAGCCACCGGACTGGCACTCAATTTGGAGGCCGGGGCCTTGGTCCGCGGACTGGCGGCCCTAGCGAGCGTTCCGGGCCGCTGCGAGCCGATTGCCGAGGGGCAGGACTTCGCGGTCATCGTGGATTACGCCCACACGCCGGACGCGCTAGAAAGGGTTTTGCAGGCCGCCCGCAGCTTGGGAAGTGGCCGCTTGATCTGCGTGTGCGGCTGCGGCGGAGATCGAGATCGCGGCAAGCGACCTCTGATGGGCCGCGTCGCTGGCGAGTTGGCCGATTGGACGGTCTTGACTTCGGACAACCCGCGCAGCGAAGATCCGCAGCGCATCATCGACGAGATGGCCGCTGGCATATCCGACAGCCGTGCGGTTCACAGCGAGGTCGACCGCGCCCAAGCGATTGCTAAGGCCCTCGCTGCTGCCCACAGTGGGGATGTGGTGGTCATTGCCGGCAAGGGGCACGAACAGGAACAGGAATTAGCCGATCGCACCGTGGCCTTTGACGATCGTGCGGTGGCGCGGCGCGTGTTGCGGAGCTTGTGGGCTGGGGAAAATGAATCATAAGGCATCGTTTGCATAATTCCTTACAAAGGATGTATCCATCGCAATCATGTTGCCTTTTATACCGCTTGTTATCTGGACAATTGTCGAAGAATTTGGCACCAAGATATTTACGCGCCACGCCATGGACCGGCTCGTAGAAGACCGGGGACGAGGAGATTAAGAAAATCATGGCAGCTATCAGCGTCCTATCATGCCTCGTCTTGATGGGCCGGACGTATGCCGATGATAGAGAAGCTGTTTGGATGGTCCCCTCGGTTGCTTCGGCTTACAACAGTTTGACACCACCGTTTACAGGCGGCCTAGAGCAAAGCAGCCCGCGGCTTGAAGGCCAGCCGGAAGAAACGGCGGCGCAAGCGATCACGATTTACCTGAGTAGTGCCCACAAAGGGGCG
>RKRN01000058.1 GCA_007571365.1 Candidatus Latescibacterota bacterium | reverse complement strand
TAAAAAAATGACGAACCACTCAACGCCGTTTGCCAAGCAGTACCAGTTAGAGCGCAACCTGCGCCCCTTCTGCCGCGCGGAGGTGCAAACCCTGCCCAAGGGCCGCTGTGGCCTGTACGCTCTGTGGCTGCCCACAGAACTAGAAAATGCCCCGGAGCGGCTCTACATCGGCATGTCCACCACCTGCGTCCGCCGCCGCTTGCTGGAGCACCTAGCGCACGAGACTAACCCCGAACTGCGGCGTCAACTTCGCCTGTTCACCGACTTGGTAGAATTCTCAGTGGCGTTTACCAACAGCGAACAAGAAACCCGCGCATTAGAAGCGGCCATCATCCGCGCTTGGCAACCCGAAACCAATCGCAAGCTGCTGTAGGCTATGACCGCCAACGCAAAACTCCTTGAGCTAACGGTTTCCAACTTCGGCCCCATCGCCGAGGCGAGCATTCAGTTGCGCCCCATGTCCGTATTTGTCGGGCCGAGCAACACCGGAAAACCCTACATGGCCGTTCTGATTTACGCGCTGCACAGGTTTTTCAGTACGGTACATCGACAGAGCTTCAATTCGGCGAAAAAAGACGCTGCAACCATTTCAGATTGGGCACGGGAAATACATTTGGATTTGCAAAGATCAGAACGCGATCGAGCTTCTCTAATTGAATTGCCAGAATCTATTGCGGCGTTGGTGCGCTGCGGTTCGCCATTGACAAAAACATTGCAGAGCTGAACTCATGCTCACCAAACTCACCATCCGCAACTTCAAGCGCTTCGACGAAGTCGAGATCGAGTTGGGAAACCCGGTTGTGTTCATTGGCCCGAACAACTCGGGCAAGACCTCGGCGATGCAGGCTCTCGCCCTGTGGGACACTGGGCTCAAACGCTGGTACGAGAAGCGTTGGGGGAAAAGTACGCCGGAGAAGCGCCCGGGGGTCACGGTCAGCCGCCGCGACTTGATCGCCATCCCGGTCCCAGACGCCAACCTCTTATGGCGTCAACTCCACGTGCGCGATGTGCGCCGGGTCCATGGCCGGCCGCAAACCAGTAACGTGCGGATTGAGGTTATCGTCGAAGGCGTCACCGCCGGCCGCTCGTGGACCTGCGGCTTGGAGTTCGACTATGCCAACGAAGAGTCGTTTTACTGCCGCCCCTTGCGGCTCACACCCGGGAAGAATCCCGAACGCATGGCAGTGCCAGAGCAGCCGCAAACGGTGCAAATCGCCTTCCTGCCGCCGATGTCCGGGCTGGCCGCGACCGAAACGCGCCTCGATCGCGGGGCAGTCAACGTCCGCGTTGGCGAGGGCCGCACCGCCGAAGTGCTGCGCAACCTCTGCTACCAAATTTACGAGGAAAAGCCCGGCTTGTGGCAGAAAGTCGCGGCATATACTGAGGTCCTTTTTGGCTCCCAACTCCATCCCCCGCGTTACGTGCCAGAGCGCGGCGAAATAGTCATGACGTACCAAGAACAGGGAAGCCGGTTGGACCTTTCGGCTTCGGGTCGTGGGCTGCAACAGACCTTGCTGCTGTTGGCTTATATGTATGCCAACCCCGGCGCAACCTTGCTCTTGGATGAGCCCGACGCCCACCTCGAAATCCTCCGCCAACGCCAGACGTACCGCCTGCTCAACGAAGTGGCTCGAGAGAGCGGCAACCAGATCGTGGCGGCGAGCCATTCCGAAGTGCTGCTCAACGAGGCCGCTGGCCGGGACTTAGTCATCGCCTTTGTCGGCCAGCCACATCGGGTCGATAGCAGCAGCAGTCAGGTGCTGAAATCGCTCAACGAGATCGGCTTTGATCAGTACTATCAAGCCGAGCAGACCGGTTGGGTGCTCTACCTCGAAGGTTCTACCGATTTGGCGGTGCTACAAGCATTTGCCCGGCGGGTCGGACACAACCGAGCCATTGAGGCCCTCGAACAGCCATTTGTGCATTACGTGGGAAATCAGCCCCGAGCGGTCCGCCGCCATTATCACGCTCTAAAAGAAGCGGCTCCCAAGCTGCGCGGGGTGGCTCTTTTCGATCGCCTCGATGCCGAACCGGACGTGGCATCGGTCGAATGCCTGATGTGGCGGCGACGCGAGATCGAGAGCTACTTTTGCTCGCAGCGCACCTTGGCAGAGTATGCCCGCGCCTCTAGCCAAGGTGCTATGGCGGGTCCTCTGTTTGCGGCGGCAGAAGCCAACAAGCGCGTTAGTGCCATGCAGGAAGCGATACGGGAAATTGCGGCAGCCCTAAAAAGCCTAGACCGGGGCTCGCCTTGGGATGGGGACGCCAAGGCCAGCGACGATTTTCTGGTGCCACTTTTCCGCGCTTATTTCGACAAGCTCAACCTTCCCAACCTCATGGCCAAGAAGAATTTCTACGAACTGGCCGATCATGTTCCCGCCGATGAGATCGACGATGAAATCCGCGAGAAGCTGGATGTTATCGCGCAGACTGCATTCTGCAGTTGCCCAACATACTCTACCTAACCCTTAACCGAAAGCACATAATGCTCCACATCGAAAACCTCCACGTCGCCGTTGCCGACACCCCCATCCTGCGCGGTATCGATCTAAGCGTAGAACCCGGCGAAATCCACGCCATCATGGGCCCCAACGGCTCGGGCAAAAGCACGCTCGCGCAAGTCTTAGCCGGACGCGAAGGCTACGACATTACCCAAGGGTCGGTCACCTACGGCGGCCAAGACCTGCTCGAACTCGCGCCAGAAGAGCGGGCGTGTGCCGGGCTTTTTCTCGCCTTTCAGTACCCGGTGGAAATTCCCGGCGTCAACTCCACGTACTTCCTGCGCCAAAGCTACAACGAACTCCGCAAACAACGCGGCGAGGAAGAACTTGATGCCATCGACTTCCTCGGCTTGATCCGCGCAAAGCTCGCTTTGGTGGAAATGGACGAGAGCTTCCTCAAGCGGTCGGTCAACGAAGGCTTTTCTGGCGGCGAGAAAAAGCGCCACGAAATTTTGCAGATGGCCGTGTTAGAGCCCAAGCTGGCGATTCTCGACGAGACCGACTCCGGCCTCGACATCGACGCCCTGCGGATCGTCGCCCAAGGCGTCAATCAGCTCCACACCCCCGACAAATCCGTCGTCGTCGTCACCCACTACCAGCGTCTCCTCAACCATATCGTCCCGGACTTTGTCCACGTGCTCTACGAGGGGCGCATTGTCCAGTCGGGCGGCAAAGAGCTGGCGCTGACGCTCGAGGAAAAGGGCTACGACTGGGTCAAGGAGCAAACGCCATGAACAGCGTCGCCCACTATCAGTCCCGCTTTAACGACCTCGGCGGCTCTGACGCGCTGCGGCCGCTGCGGCAAAAGGCTATTGAGCACTTCGCCGCGACCGGCTTTCCCACGACCAAAGACGAGGAATGGGCTTTTACCAACATCGCCCCGCTGACGCGGACCAACTTCGAGTTGGCCGCGCCCGCACCCGCGCCGGCTGCGCTCGACGACTACCGCTACGGCCTCAACGGGCTGGTTTTTGTCGATGGCCACTTTGCCCCCGAGCATTCCCAGCTCAAAAACCAGCCCAGCGACGGCCTGTACATCGAGCGTTTGAGCATGGCCGCAGAAACCATCGCCGTCAGTGCGGCCTTAGACCGCGCCGCCGCCACTGAGGGCGAAGCATTTACCGCACTCAACACCGCCTTCTTACAAGATGGTGCGGTGGTCTATCTGGGCTCCGAGGGCGTCGTTGAGCAGCCTATCCACTTGCTGTTTGTCTCCACCGGCCAACGCGCCAACGTCGTTTCCCACCCGCGCGTCGTCGTGGTCGTCGCACCCGAAGCCCAAGCAACCGTAGTCGAAAGCTACGTCGGCTTAGGGTCAAAGCCGTATCTGACCAACAGCGTCAGCGAAATTTTCGTCGGCCGCAACGCCGTGCTCGACCACTACCGAGTTCAGCGCGAGTCCGCCGCCGCCTTCCACGTCGCGGCGACCTACGTGTACGAGGAACGCGACGCCCAGTTCCGCTCAACCTCCATCGCCTTGGGCGGACGCCTGACCCGCCACCACGTCCACACGACCTTAGCGGCAGAAGGCGTTGACTCCACGCTCAACGGCCTCTACATCGCCGACGGAGCGCAACACGTCGATAACCACACGCTCATCGAACACGCCCAGCCGCACTGCCAGAGCCACGAATTCTACAAGGGCATCCTCGGCGGCCGGGCCACTGGCGTCTTCCGCGGCAAAATTCACGTTCACCAAGTCGCGCAAAAAACCAACGCCTATCAGGCCAACCAGAATCTCCTGCTGTCGGAGACAGCGCAAATCAACACCAAGCCCCAACTCGAAATCTACGCCGACGACGTCAAGTGTTCGCACGGAGCGACCATCGGCCAACTCGACGCCGATGCCCTCTTTTACTTGCGCTCCCGCGGCATGGGCCACCGCGAGGCCGTCCGGGTGCTGACGCGGGCCTTTGCCGGCGAAGTCCTCGACCGTGTGCGCGTCCCCGCTCTCAAAGACCAGCTCGACCTGCTGGTCAATCACCGGCTGGACCAAGCCGCCGCTGGAATTGCCCCGTGACTGCTTCCTTCGACATCGCCAAGATCCGCCGCGACTTCCCGGTCCTCAGCGAAAAAATCCGCAGCAAGGACCTCGTCTATTTTGACAACGGCGCAACCACCCAAAAGCCGCTGACCGTCATCTACGCGCTCCAGCACTACTACGCCCGCGAAAACGCCAACATCCATCGCGGCGTCCACTTCCTCAGCCAGCAGGCGACCTTTGCCTACGAGCGTGCTCGCGGTCGGGTCGGCCAGTTCCTCAACGCCCGCGAGAGCAGCGAGGTCGTCTTCGTGCGCGGCACCACGGAAGCACTCAATCTCGTCGCCCACAGCTACGGGCGGTCGCAGCTAGGCCCGGACGACGAGATCATCGTCTCGCAGCTAGAGCACCATTCCAACATCGTGCCGTGGCAACTGCTGTGCGCGGAAAAGGGGGCGCGCCTGCGGGTAGTGCCCATCAGCGATACGGGCGAGTTTCTCTTCGACGAATACGCAAAGCTGCTGTCTGAGCGCACCCGCATTGTCGCCGTCGCCCACGCTTCCAACGCCCTCGGCACCATCCTACCGATAAAGGAAATCGCCGCCTTGGCCCATCAACACGGCGCCGTCGTCGTCGTCGATGGCGCACAAGGAGTGCCCCACCTGCCAGTAGATGTGCAAGACCTCGACTGCGATTTCTACGCCTTTTCCGCGCACAAACTCTTCGGCCCCACCGGCATCGGTGTGCTCTACGGCAAGCAGGCCCTTTTACGCGCCATGCCGCCTTGGGAAGGCGGCGGTTCCATGATCGAAAAGGTGAGCTTTACCGGCACCACGTATGCTCCCCCGCCGATGCGTTTTGAGGCCGGTACGCCGCACATCGCTGGCGTCATTGGCTTGGAGGCCGCCATTGATTACGTCAACGCCGTGGGCCGCGAGCAGATCGCCGCGTACGAGGCCGACTTGCTCGCGCATGCCGACGCCGCGCTGGCCGCCATCCCGGGCCTGCGCCTGATTGGCACGGCCCGCGAGCGGGTGGCCGTCCTCTCCTTCGCGCTCGACGACATCCACCCGCACGACATCGGCACCATCCTCGACGCCGAAGGCATTGCCGTGCGCGCCGGCCACCACTGCGCCCAGCCGGTCATGCAGTTTTACCAAGTGCCCGCTACGGTGCGCGCCTCGTTGGCTTTTTACAACACGCGTGCGGAAATTGACGCCCTAGTCGCGGCGTTGCACAAGGTCAAAAAGGTGTTTGGGGGATGAGAAATGGGTAGCGATTTACACAACTTTAACAAGGCACTCCACTTATGACTGAGCTTCGCGAGTTGTACCAACAGATCATCCTCGATCACAACAAAAATCCGCGCAATTTCGGCAAGCTGCCGGCGGCCAATCGCCAGCAAGAGGGCTACAATCCCCTGTGCGGCGATCACCTACACATCTATCTCCAGGTGGCCGACGAGCAGATCGCCGACATTCGCTTTGATGGGTCGGGTTGCGCCATTTCCAAAGCCTCGGCTTCCCTGATGACCACCGCGCTCAAGGGCAAGCGGCCCGCCGAGGCGGTCGCGCTGTTCGAGCAGTTCCAGCAGATGGTGACCGCCCAACCGGACGCGCCGGTCGATCACCAAGCCTTGGGCAAGATGGCCGTCTTCGCTGGGGTGCGCGAGTTCCCCATGCGCGTCAAGTGCGCGACCCTCGCTTGGCACGCCGCCAAAGCGGCTCTCGAACAAGATCCGTCTCCCGCATCCACCGAATAGCAAAGGACTCTGCTCATGGAACTGTTGCACGAAAAAACCTTTCCGACCGGCTCAACCGAGGCCCAAGTGGTGGCCGTGCTCAAGACCTGCTACGACCCGGAGATTCCGGTCGATATCTTTGCCCTCGGCCTGATCTACGACATCGAGGTCAGCGATTCGCAGGACGTCCACGTGACCATGACCTTGACCTCGCCGGCCTGCCCGGTAGCCGGTACGCTGCCGCCGGAAATCGAGCACAAGATCAAGGCCCACGTCCCAGACATTGCCACAGCTTCGGTCGAGGTCGTGTGGGATCCGCCGTGGACGATCGACATGATGACCGAAGGGGCCAAACTCGAACTAGGCATGATGTAGAAGGCACTGGAGAGATTTTTATGAAACTCAGCTCGAGCGAAGAATACGGCTTGCGCTGCCTCTTGCAACTAGCCCGTCAGCCCGGCGGCCACAGCCTGACTATCCCGGAGATCAGCCAAGCCGAGGGGATCACCCATCACAACGTCGCCAAGCTCTTGCGCATTCTTCGGCAAGGCGGCTTTGTGGCCAGTGCCCGCGGCCAGCAAGGCGGCTACGCCCTCGCCAAGCCCCCGGACCAAATCGCCGTGGCCGACGCGCTGGCCACACTGGGCGGTCGCCTCTTCGACGCCAGCTTCTGCGATCACTTCGCCGGCAGCGCAGATTGCTGCACGCACTCGCTTACCGCGTGTTCGGTGCGTGCGCTGTGGGGGCAAGTGCAGCAGGCTGTCGATCAAATTTTATCGCGCACCACCCTCGCCGACCTGCTGGAACAGGGCTACGCCCTCGCCGACGAAGAGACCCTACTCGACATATCGGCTTAGGCCCGAAACGCATCCACCGCCCCCTCGGCCCGGTGCCGATAGAGCGGCTTGACCGCCTCCGGCAGGGCCTCGTAGGCTTCCCGCGGCACAACGGCATTGTTGCGCCCGCCAAACTCCACGCTCAACCACCACGGACAATAGCGCGTGATGATCGCTACCCTCGGCTCCGGGCTGGGGTTCGCCGCGGTCGAATGCCAGATTCGGCTGTCCATCACCAGCGCACTGCCGGCCGGGCCGACGACCTGAATCTCCCCGCGAATCGGCTTGAACTGATCGATTCGCTCTTTTAGGCCTTCGGGCGTCTGGTGCATCCGCGGGTTGAACGGGTCGCGGTGACTGCGCGGCACCACCCACGTCCCGCCCGTTTCCGGGCCAAACGGCGACAACATCCACAACACCGATAGCTGCATAGTCACGTCCGGGAACGGCTGCGCCACCCGGCCGGCGAAGTCCCTGTCGGTCAGGTCGTGCGGCCAATCCGAGTGAAAGCCGCGCCAGTCCAAATCCTCGCGGTTGGGCACTTGCGTCTTAAACTCGGTCTGCGCGATCCGCACGTGCCCGCCAAAAACCGCCTGCGCCACCCCCAACAAACGCTCATCGCCCAGATACGGAGCAAACTCCGGCAAATACGCGATCAGACAAACGCCCGGCTCGCCGTTGGGGCCGGTCTGTCGCCCGATGTGCCCGCCCATGGCCTCGTAGTCCTGCTGCGCCTTTTCGTGCGCTTCTCGCACGTGCGCCCGCACTCGGTCGATGGCGTCCGCTGGAATAATCCGCTCCAAGACGCACCAGCCCTCGCGGCGCAATTGATCCACTCTCTTCTGTATCTCAGCGTCCATAGGCCCTCTCATTCTCGGTTGCTCAAGCGATGGCGTACTGCTATACTAGACCCACTTGCGGAGGAAGGTCAAGATGAACGAAGACGAAAAGTATTTTTTTGATCTCAACGGCTACATCGTCGTGCGCGACGTCTTGTCAGCCGAGGACATTGCACTGGCCAACGAAGCCATTGACCACCATGCCACGCAGATCCGCGAGCGCACTGGTGAGCTATCGCTAGCGGCCGGCTCCAAGGCCCTCAAAGGCGTCACCGGCCGCGGCGACCTCGGCGGTGCGCTCGCGTGGCCCGATCCGCATGGCCGCCCCTTCCGCGACATGCTGGTCAATCCCAAGGTCGTGCCCTGTTTACACGAGATTTTGGGCCCCGGCTTTCGCCTCGATCACAATCTCGGCATCATCACCATGCGCAAGGGGGCCGAGGGCCATCTCCTGCACGGGTCGTCTGGCCCCGGCTTTGACCGCCACCAGTACTACATCTTCAAAGACGGCAAAATGCACAACGGCCTAACGGTGGCCGCCTACCAACTCGCGGACGTGCGCGAGGGCGACGGGGGCTTGTGCTTGATCCCCGGCAGCCACAAGGGCAACTATCCCTGCCCGATGGCACTCCGGCGCGGAGAGGCGTACCGCGAGTTCATCAAGCAAATTACCTGCAACGCCGGCGACTGCGTCATATTCACCGAAGCCACCACCCACGGCACCTTGCCTTGGGCCGCCGACCACGACCGCCGCACCGCCCTCTTCCGCTTTTCACCGGGCAACCTCGCCTACGTGCCCCACAACTGGCCCGCAGACATGCTCGCCCTGATGACCGACGAGCAGCGCAAGGTCCTCGAACCGCCCTATCACTCGCGGTTGGACCGCCCCGTGTTGGACGTGTAGCTGCGACGCCAAGCAGCGTACCCCGGCCGCGTCGGTTCTCTTTTGCGGCGCTAAATTTCAGGTGGGATTAAAGAAATACCTTGGGGAAACCGCTGGCTCGGCGCGCATGGAGTGCGAGTAGATGTTGGTATCGATCAGCAACTCACTCACGGCCACAGTTCCCAATCGACGCGACGCTCGGAATTGATCTTTCGCTGGAGCCGAGCGAACTCATCTTCGTCCCAGCTACCGAACAGGTGATCCAAGTCTCGATGGACTTCGGTGAACCGACGGGATTGGTCCTCAATCCGAACTGCTTGTGCAGGGCGTCCAGCACCGTCTGATTCACGCTCTTGCCTTCCTGCTGGGCGACTTCCCTCAACTTGGCAGCAAGTTGGGAATCGAGACCCCGCAAAGTCATGCTCTTCAGAAAGCGGATCCTTTTGGGACAGACACATAGGTCTGTCCCTACGGTGGGCCCACCGCCGCCCGCGGCGGGTTGAGCGGGTCGAAGGGTACGCCCGGGACCCCTTCCAAGGGGCCGCCGATAACTAGCGACGGCGGAACACCAATTAATAACTGATGTGTGCGGCAAGGACCCACCCTCTTGGATGCGCGGGCGTCTGGCCCGCCGTACTGTCTGGCTTGTTCTTGCGCGGGAAGGACGCCGGGGGCCAGCAAGAGGCCGCCCATAACCAACGACGGCGTAACATCAGTTAATAATGATAGCGATGCGATCTCATATCATCATCGGCCGGGCAAAAAGACGTAAACGGCGCCCGGCCTTGCCCGGCCGTAATCGCGGCTTGACCTAACGAGCTAAAAAGCCCTTAATGGCTCCTTAAAAACGCCCGATACCGACGGCTGTCGGTCAACCAAAACCTGCAACAAAACCCACAACTCAGGAAGCTCCCATGCCCAAACGCAAAATCGTCGTCACCGGTGCCGCCGGATACGTCGCCGGTCGCATGTTACCGGCCCTACAGGAACGCTACGAAACCGTCCTCTTGGATGTGAAAACGACCAACCGCCAAGGCGAAGAAGTCGCCGGAATCCACATCGCCGATCTGTTGGAGCGAGACCGCGAGCAATACCGGCAACACTTCCGCGGTGCTGACGCGGTAGTCCACTGCGGCTTTGTCCGCACCGGGCAAGGCGAACAGCGTTTCTGGAACGAGGCCGACAACATCGCCATGGCCCACAATGTGTACCGAGTTTGCCAAGACGAAGGCGTGCGGCGCGCCGTAATCGTCAGCTCCAATCACGCCGCCGACTACTACGAAAACCTGATCTGGTCCGGGCGCATGGACTTCGTCGCGCCCGATATGCTGCCGCTATCGGACAACTTCTACGGCTGGTCCAAGGCATCGTATGAACTATTGGGCTTTATGTTCGCCGGTGGCAAGGAAGGACCTGTCTTGGAAAATGTACAGTTGCGCATCGGCGGTCCGCGCGAGACCGACATCGACAGTTGTGGCAACGACCTACAGAAAATGCACCGAGGCTTGGGAGCCTATCTCAGCGTGCGCGACCAAGTGCAACTGGTAACCAAGAGTATTGAGACCGAAGATATCCGCGACGCCAACGGCATACCCTTTCAGATCTTTTACGGCATCAGCGGCAACGCGCACAACTTCTGGAGCTTGGCCAATGCCCGGCGCACAATCGGCTACGCTCCCCAAGACGACAGCCAAGTGCGCTTTGCCGACAAAATCGCGGCGATTACGCAGGCGGCACAGGATGGATAGCGTACGCGCATTCGACGGCGAGCCCCGCGTGGATGCGGCCGAGCTGATGAAATTTGTCGTGGCCATTTTCGAGCGGTGCGGCATGTCGCAAGCCGACGCGGTCCTGCTGGCCGATTCGCTCGTGGATGCCGACCTAGGCGGCACTCACTCGCACGGCGTCCTACGGGTCCCCGAATACGTGGAGAAGCTGACCGTCAAAGGCGTGGACCCGACTGCCAAGCCCGAAGTCGTCGGCCAAGGTCCTTCATTTGTCATCGTAGATGGACGCAATTCAATGGGACAAATCGGCGCGGCCTTGGCCATGCAAGAGGTGATTGGCAAAGCAGCGCAGACCGGCCTCGCCGCCGGTGCCATTCGCGGCAGCAATCACTGCGGTGCCATGGCGTATTTCGCCCGCATGGCGCTGCCGCACGACATGATTGGCATCGCCACCACCAATGCGCTCCCGACGATGGCGCCTTGGGGCGGTGCCGAGCGGCTCTTGGGCATCAATCCGCTGGCGATCTCCATACCGGCAGGGCAGAGGGCACCCATGGTGTACGACGCCGCATTCAGCGGATCTTCCCACGGAAAAATTCGCATCTACGAACAGCGGGGAATGCGCCTGCCCGCGGGATGGGCACTAGACCGGGAGGGCCTGCCGACGACCGATCCCAAGGCGGCACTCGACGGCCTACTAGCCCCCATCGGCGGATTCAAAGGGGCCGGGCTAGCGATGATTATGGGCGTCCTTTCGTCCATGCTTTCCGGCGCTAGCTATGGAACCGAACTAGGGAGCATTGAAGACGGGCCAACTCCCGGCGCAGACGGTCATTTCGTCGCCGCCGTTCACATCGCCTCTTTCGAAGATGTCGAACGCTTTAAGTCGAGAGTGGACGCCGCTATTAAGCAGATTCACGACTGCCAACTCGCTCCCGGTTTCGACCGCGTGTACGCCCCAGGCGAGCTAGAAGCGATTCGCCGCGCCGAGTACCGCACGCAGGGAATTCCGCTCAATCGCGTGACGCTGGCGGATCTGCGCAAGACAGCAGAGCGGCTCGGTATCGGCGGGAGCGAATATCCACGAACTCGCCGCGGGCGTCTTCAGCGTTGACAGCCGCTTCGTCAGTGGCAAGCGGGCGGCGGGAGCAATTACCGAGACGAAGGAGCCACCATCCGTCAAAACGGCTTTGAGCCGCACCGACTGGCACGGCGACCACATTCTCGGCACTAGAGGACGTGGCGGCACGACGAATCGAACCGGAGGCAGTCGTCGCCGCCAACGCCGGCTAGCAGCGGCGAGACCATCAATTGGCGAGATCAGTTCGGGGTGCTGTGACGCGGAGAGTTATAAATTTATCGTACAGAATTAATCGTACAGTACTTATATTACGATCACTTACAGTGGCTATCCAAGGAACCGAACCCAGAGTTTTGGAACCACTTCTTGACAAATCGCACTAGGGAGGTCTAATGGGCAACTCGCCACGAGAATGGACACCGACTTTGACGGAGCGAGAAACCGTGCTTTTCGACCTGAAAGGGTATATTCTCTTTCCGGCTGTTTTGCGCGAGGACGAGCTTGCACCGATTAAAGCGCAGTGCGAAAAATGGCGCACCGATAAAGCGTCTCTGCCGCCCGCGGCGCGTTGTTTGCCCGGCGGCCCGGCGTCGGTACTAATCGATCATCCAGCCGTTATGCGGGTGCTACATACCATTATTGACGACGAGGTTGAGAAGATCCGCTTGGAAGGTGCTTTTTTGAGTTACCGCTTCAAGGGCGACAACCTAGACCCAAGACGAGCCGCGCCTGGCCCTGTTTTTTGCGTACAATCACATCAATGTGCGCCACCACAAACCCGGGTTTACAGACGAGATGCTCGATTCACTCGCGCCGGAACACCGGCGATTTTTCAACGAAGTGTATCATCCACAATTTGACAGTGCTCGCTGGAAAAGTACCTAATCTAGCGAGAATCAGCGATTTGTATTAAAATTTTTCGCGGAGGACAACATGGCCAATAAAGTGACAATTTTTGGTGCTGGTAGCGTGGTGTTTTCACTCGGCTTGGTGAAGGATTTGTGTTTGACCAAGGAACTGAACGGCAGCCACGTTTGTTTTCTTGACATCAACGAGAAGGTCCTAGACGTCATTTATGCACTCGGGCGGCGTTATGCCGAGGATTTGGGTGCAACTATAACATTTGAGCAAACCACAGATCAGCAAGCTGCCTTAAAAGACGCTGATTTTGTAATCAATACGGCAACGATAACGCACAACGAATACTTCATGCAGCGTCGGCGCAACATGACGGCCAAACTCGGCTACTTTTACGACAGAACGGGGATGCCCGAATATCACAATTTGCAACTGATGTTAAATGTTGCAAAGGACATGGAGAAGCTGTGCCCCGATGCGTGGATTTTGTTGGCCGGCAATCCAGTCTTTGACGGAACTACATTGATGACGCGGGAGACGGGGATCAAGGTCTGCGGGTTGTGTCATGGGCATTACGGCTATGCGGGCGTAGCGCACACCTTGGGCCTAGACCCCGATCAAGTGACGTGGCAGGCCCCGGGGTTGAACCACAACATCTGGCTGACGGATTTCATCTATGCAAACCAAGACATGTACCCAAAGCTCGATCAGTGGATTGCCGAGGAGAGCGAGGCTTACTGGGAGCGGATGACCCGAGCGGGCAAGGCGATTCCCACGCAAATGTCGCGTGCGGCCATTCACCAATACAAGATGTATGGCTTGATGCCCATTGGCGATACGCCGCGGCGGGGCGGCTGGTGGTATCACACGGATTTGGCGACGCGGCAACACTGGTATGATCCCAATGGCGGCAAAGACACGCCGGCCGGGCGCGACGCAGTGCTGGCCGGTAAGGCGAAAAAATACGAGCAGATGAAAGCAGCGGCCTACGATGAGCAGATCCGGCCTATTGATCTGTTTGGCACTCAGATGACCCACGAGCAGCACATTCCCATTATGAATGGGCTAGTCAACAACGTAGAAGGTCAGTTTCAGGTCAATGTGCCCAATTGCGGCGCCCTGCCGGGCATTCCCGACGACGTGGCGGTGGAAGTCCCCGCGATTGTCAATAAGAAGGGCATTCAGCCTTTGCGCGTACCGCCATTGCCCAAAAAAATTATGCTGGAGTGCATCTACCCCGATTGGCTCAACATGGAGCGCACCCTCGAAGCAGTCTCGTCGGGCGATAAATCCATGATGCTGTTTAGCGTGCTCGACAGCAAAGAGACCAAATCGTATGAGCACGGGCTAGAGACACTGGACGCGCTATTTAGTATGGAACCGAGCGAACCGATGCAGTACATAGAAGATATCAACGCGCATTTTTCTTGGCCAAAGAATTGGTCGTAAGGCAGAGCATCCGCAAGGGCTGAATAGCGATGGGAAATACAGGCGACACAGTGGCGGTGACCGGTGCTGCGGGCTTTCTCGGCAGCCACATATGCCGCGCTTTGTTGCACTGCGGGTATGTGGTGTGCGCCGTTACGCACGAGGGCAGCAATCGCAAACTTCCCGCTGACTTGAGCACTCAGGTCGAATTGCAACCGGCCGATATCCGCAACCCCGAGTCGTTGAACCAAGCATTCCAACATGCTCGCGCCGTCGTACATAGTGCTGACATTATGATAGTTGACGCCGATCCCAAAGGGTTAGCTGACGAAGTCAACTTGACGGGTACTCGCAACGTGATTCAAGCCTGTATTCGCAGCGGCGTCCATCGCCTGGTCCACATCAGTTCCATACACGCATTCAGTCCGCTGCGCGGAACGATTCTAAGTGTTAGTTCAAAACTGGGTCAGAATTCCCAAATTCCCTATACGGCCACCAAAGCCGAAGCGCACGTAAGCGTCCTCGACGCGGCGAGAAGTGGTTGGCTCAACGCATCTATCGTCTGTCCTTCGAACCTCATAGGTCCCGGCGACCGCGAGCCGACCCGCGTTGGTAGCACGTTGCTGGCCATAGCGCACAGGCAACTCCCGTGGCTCGTCAACGAAGGTTGCTGGTGGAGCGATGTGCGAGACGTGGCAAATGCCATCGCGAATGCGGTGGGAGCCAACGAATACGGGGGCGAGGTTCACTTTACAGCGGGGCGGTACGCAAAAATCCGCGGACTAGCGCGTCTGTGTTCTCAGGTTTTGGGATCTAGCGCGATGCGACCTGTCATACCCTATTTTCTCGCTCGGGCGGGTTTGCGCTTGGTTAAATATACCGCCAAGCCAAACCAACCGGCTCTTTACTCCCGCCATTCGCTCAAGCTCTTGCGCGACTGCCCAATATCCGTCGATGAATCCTCAGCTAAGAGTCAATTAAGCTACGAACCGCGGCCCCTTAAAGAATCGGTGCGCGACGCCCTGGAGTGGTTCGCCGAACAGGGAATGCGCGGGTAATCGCGTTTCACGACGCGGCGGTAAACGGTAGCGGATCTTCCCGCTCATAGGGCTGGTCGCCCACTTTTTCCTGTAGGCGGCGCAATTGACCGCGCAACTGATGCACCACTTCGGCATAGGCCGGGTCGCGGTACACATTGACCAGTTCGCCCGGATCCTTTTCCAGATCGAACAACTCCCACTCCGGCTCTTTAGGCTCCTCTAAGGCCCCGGGCTGGCCTAGGGCGTCGGCATAGTAGTAGATGAGCTTGTAACGCCGGGTGCGGACTCCGTAGTGGGCGTACACGTGGTGGTGCGCCAAGTGCATCCAGTAGCGGTAGTACATCGCTGTCTGCCAGTCGTCTGGGGTTCGTCCCTCCAGCACTGGGCGCATGGAGCGGCCTTGGAACGAGTCGGGGATGGCGACGCCGGCGTAGTCGAGGAACGTGGGCGCAAAATCGACGTTGAGGATCATGTCGGCACTGACGCTGCCGGCGGCAATGGCGCGGGGATAGCGGATGAGCAAGGGCATGCGCAGCGATTCCTCGTACATGAAACGCTTGTCGTACCAGCCGTGATCGCCGAGGAAAAAGCCTTGGTCCGAGGTATAGACGACGATGGTGTCGTCGGCAATGCCCTCGGCGTCGAGATAGTCGAGCACGCGGCCGACGTTGTCATCGACGGCCGCGACGCAGCGCAGATAGTCTTTTATATAGCGCTGGTACTTCCACTTTTTCTCCTCGGCCGGGGTCAGGCCTGTGGGTACGGGCCGCTTGAGATCGGTGGCGTTGAGGTCGCGGTCAACGCGCATTTTAGCGGCTCCGGCCGCGGCCGCCCGGTTCTGGTAGTCATCGTCGAAGGTCTCGGGCTCGGGGATATCCTCGTCTTCGTACAGATGGGCGTGTTTTTCGTCCGGCTCCCAAGGGCGGTGTGGGGCCTTGTGGTGGTACAGCAGGCAAAAGGGCCGCTCCTTGTCGCGTGTTCGGAGCCAGTCGAGTGACAGGTCGGTAATAATATCGGTAGTGTAGCCCTGATATTGGACCTTGGCGCCGTTGCACACCATTTCTGGATTGAAGTAGGGGCCTTGGCCTTGGAGGATGTTGTAGTAGTCAAAGCCGGTGGGCCAGTGGGCCGGCCCTTGGCCTAGATGCCATTTGCCGACGATGGCGGTTTGGTAGCCAGCCCCCTGCAAGAGTTTGGCGAAGTTGAGCTGGCGGTTGTCGTGGCGCGAGTCCAAAGTGGTCATGCCGTTGACGTGATTGTACGTGCCGGTGAGGATGGTGGCCCGGGAGGGGCCGCAGATGGAATTGGTGCAAAAGCAGTTGTCAAAGCGCATGCCGCCGCGGGCAATGCGGTCGAGGTGGGGCGTGGTGTTGATGCGGCTGCCGTAGCAACTCATGGCGTGGGCCGCGTGATCATCGGTCATAATGAAGAGGATATTGGGACGAGACATGGGACTCCTTGCGAAAGGGTTAGTAAACGACAGCGACGGGGCGGATAGCTACGTCCTGACCGGCCGCAGCACCGAGATCGATGTGGCAGAGGTACAGCCCCGGCGGCACCAGCATTCCTTGGTCGTCGCGCCCAGACCACGTATAAGAAGCAAAGTCCCCACCGGCGGCCGCCAACTCGGCCACCAAGCGGCCCGCCAAGTCGAGTACCCGCACCCGCGGCGTCGCCGTCTCCACCTTGAAGACTACGAAGCGTATATGCACTTGATCGTTGACTCCGTCGCCGTTGGGCGTAAGGGTAGCAGGAGCCAGTTCTAGATCGCCGATGAGTCGGTTGCTGCCAGTCAGGGCCGGCAGGAGCACCACGTTGGCGCGCCGAGCAGCCGCTTCCACGGACTGCCACAGGCCCGGCCGGTCTCCATGGCCAAGCTCGGCGCTAAAGACCGTGGCATTGCGCCACAGACGCGCCGTAAAATGAACCGCTAGCGAATCGCCGCCAACGCGCTGGCCCAAGGCCACGAATAGGGAGTCGCCCCGCTGTGCGACCTCCGCCACGGCGATCGTCTCGCCAGCGAGAACTACCTCCACCGCTCCTGTCGCCAGCCAGCCGCCGGGAGCGACGAGCCGCAGCCGATCGAAGCCGCTGTCGTCTTCGGTAGCCGTCGGCCACAGCGTATAAGTAAAGCGCGTATCCTCATTGGGCGCGGCCTCGCGCGGCCAGACCTGCCCCTTGGCTTTGGTCACCAAGGCGTCCTCAAATTCGATCGACAGCGAGCGCAACACGGGCGCAACCTGCGGGTCTTCGGTCGACAGCAGGGCCTCTAGCTGGATGAAGCGGCGCGGGCTATCCGACTGAAAGGCTTCGCCCGAAAGCTGATAGACATTGCTCCACGCCCCCCAATCTTCGCCTACTACCAGCGCGGTATCCACCCGGCCGCGCAACACCTTGGGCGAACTGAGCCATTTTTCTTCGGTTACGACTTCGCCGATCTTGTTGTGATAGGTGTACTCCTCGCTGAGCTTGGCGCCCGAGCGGGAGCGCAGTTGCATCCGCGTTCCCACGGGCAAATCCGCATCCCACGACAAGCGCTTAATGGCCTTGGCGCGGCCATCGCCGACGATCGCACCCAAGTCGATAAAGCCCGAGCGCAGCACCACTTGCGCCGGGTAGCCAGGCGCAAACAGCATCAGTTCGGCCGCACGCGCGTGCCACTCCTTTGAGGTCAGGAAGCCGTGCCAAAACAGGTAGCGCACCTTGCGGGGCTTGAACAAATAGCGATAGTGCCGCTCGGGACCGGCGAAGGGATCTTGCTCGTTGCCGTGGCCGACCAAGCGATCGTAGTCCACCTCGCCCGAGGTTGTGCGCCGACCATCCGAGACCAAGAAAGCGAATCCCGTGCCTCCGTTGCGCACCGAAGAGCCGGAAGCCCCTTCGCCTTGGTCGTTGAAGTAGAGGAATATCTCGTCAATCCAAAACTGGCCTCCTAGATCCAGCTCCCACCACAGCCCTTCGTTGCGCCAGCCAGTAGTGGCCCGATAGGTAGTAAACTTATTGGCGTAGGTATTCATGTTGCCGTCGACTAAGCCTACCGCGTCGCGGACGACCAAGCCGGTTTTGAAGGCTCCGCCGCGCTCTAAGACACCGAGGCTGAAATTGTCGCCGACAGCGCTCACTTCGACCTCGGCTAGTGCCGCGTCTTTGCTCTGCTCATCAGCGCCGATGCGAATGTATTGGACCACCCGAAAACGCGCCGCGTCCTCAAACGCCACGTCTAGGTCGGGGTCTAGGACCCGCGTGGTGTCGTTGCGCCCGCTCAGCCCGATGCGGATCTCGGTCTCTTCGTTGGGCAAAGTCGTTTGATAGACCGACTCAAAGCGGAAGATATCCTTGCGCGGATCAATCGCCGCTCCGGTGGCCACATAGACCGTAAACTGCCGCAAGGGACGCGCGCCCTCTTGGTCGGGGAAGCGCAAGCGCAGCTCTTGGGCCAGCACCGCCCGACCGAGATCGATCTCGACTTCCCATTTGGCCAGCGGATCGGCTGGGTCGGGCTGCCAGAAGGTATTATAATCGCCGTCGATGACCTTGAAGGCATCGCCTGTATTGGAACCGGCCCGGAAGATGCCGCCCGGCACAGCCTTGCGCTCCATGGTATCGTGGAAAAAGTCGCTCGCATTGCGCACCGGGTCGATGTTCTTGCGGAATTTGACCAACTCTAGATGCCCGGATGGGCCGAGTTGCACCAGCCCTTGCGGCAGTTGCCAAGTCTGCCACTTTTCGGTGCTGTCAAAGATAAAAACCTCGGCCGCGAGCGGCCCGGCCCACAGGCTGAGCCCCATGCTCAAAAGAAAAACAGCCATGCGTTGCTCCCTTGGAATGTAGTCCGGGGATCGTGCTCAGTAGGCCAAGCCAACCGGCAGGCGCGCCGGCTCGTGCTGGGTTTCGGTCTCCAGCGCCAATTCCAATACGTACAAGCCCGGCGGCAAAAGCGCGCCCTGTGCGTCGCGGCCATCCCAAAAGGCCCGCTGCGGACCAGGCCCCTGTGTACCAACTTCCACGTGGGCGCGCCGGTTGCCCGCCAAGTCGTACACATCAAGCACCACCGGCACGGGCGCGGGCAGCAGGAAAAGCGCGTACTCTAGCGCTAAGCGGTCGTTTACTCGGTCGCCGTTGGGCGTGACCACCCCGCTCGCCAAGCGCACGCGCTGGATGATCGCCGCGCTCTTATCCGCCGCCCCGAGCACCCGCAGGCTATTGGTGGAGACAGCACTGCTGGCATCGCCTGGCTCAATCGGCTGCGGCAGGCGGCTTTCGCCCTCGGTCAACACCTCGCCGGTAAAGGTCGTCGCCCGCGCAAAAACTTCCGCCGCAAACACGACCCGCAACGGCTCGTTGGCCGCGGCCCGCACTTTGTGCGGCAGCAGCACCTCCAAACTGGCGTCGCCTTCGACTACGGCCAGCGGGTCGACGACCGCGAGCGGGTCGCCCATTTCCAAGCGCACAAACTCGGGCGCAATGCCCGTGTGGACTCGCACCCGGTCAAAGCCCTCTTCGGTGGCACTGGCAAACGAGGCGCGCACGTCGTACACAAACGTCTCCTGTGCCCCTAGCTCGACTTGGACAAAACCTAACGGAGGCTGCATATCGGCCGCCCGTGCGACTTCGCCGACGATCTGCGCGGCCAACGGCGGCGAGGTTTCAATCCACAGCGAATCGAGCTCCACCCAATCGCCAAAAGATCGGCTTTGCAGGGTGATTTGGAGCTGCAAATGCGAGCCGTTGCGCAAGTCGAGCCAAGTGCCGGATTCTGTGATGGGGCTGGACCAAAAAGACCAATGCTCGCTGTCGTAACCAATGGACGCGCGGATGCCGGGCTGGCGATCGATTTGTAAAATTCCCTCGGTCTCGGGCAGGCGCAATTCGCCTTCGTAGCGCTGGCGCGTCACCACAAACTCCCGGCCCGAGTCCGTGTACTCGTGGTATATGTTGGGATCGCCGTCGCGGCCGGCCCGCACCTCCACCTCCACCCACGCCGCCGCGTCTGGCGAGACCACGGCTTGTGCGCCAACCATCCGCATGGTGCGCGCCGCCCACGCCAAGCGGCCAAAGTTTACTTCGGCTCCCAAGTCGAGAATTTTGCTGCGGTAGATCGCCCGCTTGGGCACGCCGCGGCCAGAGAGCACAAACTCGGCAATGGTGCCGCGCACGGTATTGCTATCAGTGGTGCGCTGCTCGTCGAGCACGGATTCTTTGCGCTGGTAGCGCACAAAGCGCACGTATTGCTGGGGGAAATCGATCGCGACCTCCGGTTCAAAATTGACCGGCACGTCGGCGATGAGGGTGTTCAAGCGGTGATAGCCCCTTTGCGCGAGGATGTCGCTCGCCTCGGCCGCAACGCTCACCTCAAAGGCCGGCACCGGGTCTTGGTTGAGCGGTACGCCATCGGAACGAACCCCCTCGGTCGGCGTGGCAAACCCAAAGCGCCTAGCCGGCACCGGGACGCCGATGTCGAGGGTCCACCAGCCGTCGCGGGCAGTGTTGTACGTGCTCCGCAGCCCATCCACGTAGAGCGGGCTGTCGTAGTAGGAAGTTTGATTGACATTGGTTCCGTCGGTGTACCACAGGCGCGGCTGATGCCCGTCGATGTACCCCAATTCGCGCGGGACGATCAGTTCGGACCAACCCGCTACCGCCAGGAACATGTTGTCGCCGTCGGCAAAATACACCGGGCGGATGCGCTCGGCGCTGATGTCCATGATGATCCGCGTGGTGTCGCTGCCGTCCCACGCCAGCCCGGCCCCGCCGATTTGCCACAGCGATATTTGCGCTCCCGCCGCGGAGCACAGCACAAGTGCGAGCAGGGCGATTCTGTACATCGGTGTGCGTACCATCACGGCACTCAATATAAGGCAAGGCACAATGGCAAGCTATTGACGCCAGCGCGTCTTGCTCCCTTTATATCCCAATCTTCCAACCCCAACGAGGAGCTTTTCCATGGGCAAATTAGGATACGACGATACCCCCCTGCTACCCAACTCTCCCTATTGCGTCCACGATCACCGGCGGCCCGCCCCGGCGGTCGTAACGCCCGGCCGCGACAACAGCCCCCCCTCTGACGCGGTCGTCCTCTTCGACGGCACCAGCCTCGACGGCTGGCAGAGTGCCAACGGCGGCGCTGCCTCTTGGCAGGTGGCCGACGGCTACATGGAGGTCGTGCCCCGCTCCGGCGACATCGTCAGCACGGCGCGCTTTGGCGACGTTCAGTACCACCTCGAATTCGCCTGCCCCAGCGAGGTCCAAGGCGACAGCCAAGGGCGCGGCAACAGCGGCGTCTTTCTCATGAGCCTCTACGAGATCCAAGTCCTCGACGGGTACGACAACCCCACGTATGCCGACGGCACCACGGCCGCGGTCTATGGCGAGTACCCGCCGCTGGTCAACGCCTGCCGCCCGCCCGGCGAGTGGCAGACCTACGATATTTTTTGGCAGGCCCCGCGCTTCAACGGCACCGAGCTAGTCAGCCCGGCCTACCTCACCTTGGTCCACAACGGCGTCTTGGTCCACCACCACGTCGAGGTTTTAGGCCCGACCGGCCATCGCGGCGTCTATCGCTACGAAGTGCATCCCCCCACCGGCCCATTGCGCCTGCAAGACCACGGCGACTTGGTGCGCTACCGCAATATCTGGGCGCGGCCCGTCCAGGGATACGACGAAGGCTAAAAGAGGCTATACCCAGTAAATGGAATTGCCGGTCATGCCCGTATAGTAGTTGGGGCCGTTCAGCGCGATGAGCTCGTGCGCCATACATATAGAATAGATAGTTCGCTGCATTTGCCAGTAAGCCCTTGACGGAAGGAAGTGCAATGACGGTCTCTGCAGTCCGCCAAGCTATTTGTACGAAAGCCGAGGCGATCTACGCCAGCGCCGCCGCGACGATGGACCTATGGATGGGTCGGCAGGACGAAGGCATCCGCCTGTTTCGCGGCGAGGTAGTCGAAAACGACGCCCCCGGTTCGGGCCGTTCAGACCAAGAGGGCATTGAGCCTTTTGTCGAACTAGGCGGCCAGACGGTATTCCGCAAAACCCTGCATCTGGACAATCCGGCGGTGCTAGGCGCCCAAGTGGCGTTTATCGCCAAAGAATGCCAAGACAATCAATCCACCCTCCAGTTTACAATAAACGGACACCCGGTCCGGCGGCCCCCTTCGCGCCAAGCGGCCCCCCAAGCCAACCAGTATTGGGAGCTGATGGTCGGGGGATGGAGTTGGAGCCGCTGGTACTACGTGGATATTCCGCCGGAGGCACTACAGCTAGGCGACAATGAGATTGAAGTGGCCGCTGTGGACGGGTTGGCTGGCTGGCAGCTCATGGTGGCGGACTACCGCGATTTTTATAAAGGCATGGACGATCCCGTAACGCTTCCCGACGCCAGCCGCTATAGTACCGACGGCGGCCAAACTTGGAAAGCAGAACGCGGGGAGTACGTGCTGCGCCTAGTTCTCGACCGCTTTCGCCGCAACGGCGCGTTGGTCTCAACGGCGATCGACGCGACTGGCGAGTCGGACGACGCCATAAAAAGCCAGCGCAGTCTGCAGCGCATAATCTTAGGTTGGGAAGCGGATATCCCGGCCGGCTGCCGGCTCGCTTGGGCCTTGCGAACCGGCTGTCGTCCCGTTTGGGATCCAGACCACTGGAGCGACTGGCAGGTCTATAACGGCCAACCGACCACCGTCAAAGGCCGTTATATCCAGTGGAAAGTCGATTTTTTGACCGCAGATGGGTTGCAATCCCCGGTGCTCAAAAGCGTCCAAATCAACGCCGACTTCCAGCAAGGGACGCAGTTTACAGGCCGCTTAGTCAGCGCGAAAAACGCCCAGATTCTACGGCCTTCTAGCCCGATGCCGTATGAAGACTATCGCGCCCAGATGCTGCGGGATTTGCGCGAGCAATGCGAACTGGACGCGGTGGTGGCCGGAGCACAGACCGAATTCGATACCATCGCCCGGCTTCACCGCTGGGCGTATCACATCCCCCTGAGCGGTTGCAGCCATTTTCCGTGGGATCCGCTCGCTTGGGTTTGCCTCGAACGGGATGAAAACGGTGCCATTCGGCTAAACCAGTACCAACAGCGGCGGCGCGACCAGATGTGCCTTTATCCCAATGTGGTACTAGTGGCGGCCTGTCTGAGCATGGGCATTCCCGCCCGCCACCTCAACTTCCACAGCGAAGGGATGACCGGCCACGAAATCGCCGAGGTCTGGTCCAACGACTACGGCAAGTGGATGCACCTAGACGCTACCCGCGATTATTACTGGTGCGATCGCAAAACTCTGGTGCCGCTGGATACTCAAGAAATCCACCAAGTACTGGCCGCCCGGCTAGCGCGTCCCGAACGCTGGGATCGTCCCTATCTTTTTCACCAAGACTTGGCGGCGGTAGTAAAAGACCTGCCTATCGCCTTTTACGATGGAGACTACGAACATTCCACGGCCGCGGGTGCCTTCTTTTTATTTCGCTCATTTTGCCACTTCCGCATCGTGCCGCGTTTTGACGTGTTCAGCCGATCTCGCCCCCTGCCGGTGAGTCAAGGCACCGAAGTGTGGTCGTGGAACGGCTACCTCAACTGGGCCGACGACCAAGTCCCGCCCCTGCTTCACTTTACCCGGCACGTGAATCGGCGGGCGGATTTCTATCCGACGCTCAATCAAACGCGATATGTCGCCGAGGCTATAGATGAAGGCCAGCTACGCATTTATTTGGACACGGAAACCCCGGGTTTTACGACCTTTGAGAAGCGGGTTGACGGGCGAGCATGGCAGGCGTGTCCGGCCCAGATCGACTGGCCGCTGCACCAAGGACTGAACGTGCTGGAGATGCG
This sequence comes from Candidatus Latescibacterota bacterium, assembly GCA_007571365.1. GTDB lineage: Bacteria > Latescibacterota > UBA2968 > UBA8231 > UBA8231. The sequence goes on along the minus strand of RKRN01000058.1, from coordinate 84,801 downwards.
CACTTTGAATAACATGGGCGTACCGGGCGTGGTCAGCGCGTTGAGCGTGGCGATGTGACCGCAACGCCGCCGCGGACAGGCTCGCAAAAAGTTATTGCTCAGCCCAAAAAATCAACTTATCATACAGCCCCAACTACTTAGAAGCTGTCTTTAAAACTCGCAATGGCCCCTATTGCGCAGCGGCCAAGATGCCATGCCGCGCCAGAACGCTACCGTGTGCTCCCGACCCAAGGCACGAGCAACGACAAGCGGATGTTAAGATCGCTTCTTAGGATTAATCCAGTTTTAAGAAAGGAGGCGACAGACAGCATTGAACTTTGCTCTCTAAACGTACTTACTGATGTTGCACAGTTTTTGTCATGCCTGTTCAGCAAGGCCCGTTTGCGGCCCTGGTGCCGACTGGATTTCCGCTTTTGCGGGAAGGACGACCGAGGGGGCCGGAAGCGTCAGACCCAGATTAAGAGTGCGTAACGTCAGGTACTTAGAAAATCAGAAAAATCACGCTCGCGCTTTATCTATCTTATTGAACGGAGGAAAAACAATGAGATGCTTGAGAAGTATTATCATAGGCACGGCATCCCTGCTGTTTACAGCAGGCACGGCCAGTGCCCAGTTCGTCCATGCTGGTAACCCCGATGTTACCAGCCTGTCCGACATGACCAGTGGCGGCAGTCCTACGGTCTTGGAAATTGAAGGCTTAGCGGATGTATCCAGCTATGCTTTTGATGGGTCGGACTTGGAAATCCCTTTTACCCTTTCGGGTAGCGGCGCTAGGGTCTGGCTGGTCATCTACCACGCTGATGAGAATGCCCCCTTGACCATCACGGGCGAAGGGCCAGGACCCTATAACGATCCCGAGCATCCAGATCCGGGTTGGCACGTGTACGAAGGGGTCAATTCCTTGGTATTCAAGTCCAACGGCCAGCGCTTTGAAGAAGGCGACAACGCCATTGTTTGGAACGGCCACGACAACGACGGCAATGTGGTGCCCGCCGGCAGCTACAAGCTGTTCTTGGCCGCCTTTGACGACGAAGCCGCGCCGCATCTGGTAGCGGGTGCCGTCTTCCGCAAGCTGGGGACTCCAGGTCGCTTCATCATCGACACGAGCAACAACCGCCTCTTCGACCATACCCGCAACAACAATATGAACAACGACTGGATCGAAAACTTCGAGGGATTCGATCTGATCGATCAAACGGCCATCACGGATGCGGGCGGTGGTACGCCGCTATCGGGTGTGCCGCTCAACAGCGATATGACCGAGTTCATCGGTATCGGCCAATCCAATCGCCTCATGCGCTGGACCGCAGATTGGGGTTCCAATCGCCTAGCTCCAATGGAGGATTGGGGCATTGACCATGGCGCCGAAGAAGGCATTATCAACATTGAGGAACTGCCCGGTAGCCCAGGGCAGCGCACCCTCATTACCAACCCCGACAAGACCGTCGCTTACGTGACTGCTGGTGTGACCGGCACGGTAGCCCAGATTGTCTCCTACGACGTCGAGACCGGGGCCAAGCTAGACACTTGGGATGTAACCGACCTGTTTATCTACGACAATGCAGGCTCCGACCGCGTCGGTGGGCCTATGGAGACGGCAGCCTTTTACAATGGCGAGCCGCCGCCCGAAGGCATCACCACCACCTCCCACCACACCTCGTGCATTGTGCGCCACAGCTACGATGGTGATCTAATGTGGATGAACCGCAACGGCGACGGCTTTGGCGATACTCGCGCTTTCAACACCGAAGACGGCACGTTTGGCGACCTGCTTTATGGCCACACCGAAGCACCCAACTTCAAGTACTCGATTTTCGCCAATAAGTGGGGCTGGGTTTCGGTCTGTGAAAACGGCTTGGACAATACTAGTTTTGGTGCCATGCTAGGCGAAGACGGTTCCGGCCTGTTCAAGTTCGAGCCCAAGCAGGCACCGTTGACTTGGTCGCAGCATGTAGCCGTGGTCGACGAGGGCAGCGACTGGGACGGCGTATACATGACTATCGGCGGCTTCGGCGATGCCCTGCCTTCCAACGAATGGGTGTCCGAAGATGTCGGCGTTGTGCCGCCCACCCATCCGGTAGCCCAGTTCCCCTACGACCAGAAGCAGGTGCTTTTGGGTTCAACCGCCACGGCGATCGCAGCGGTAGAAGGAGCCGCTACGCCCGACAAGCCTGCTCTCGGCGACGCCTATCCCAATCCCTTCAACCCGGAGACCACGATTCGCTTTGACCTGCCTTGGCAAGCACCCGTTCAGATCAAGGTTTACAACCAGACTGGCCAGTTGGTGCGCGTGTTGGTCGATCAAGCTATGGGGCCGGGGACGTTTTCTGTCACCTGGGATGGCCGAGATGACAGCGGTGCAGAAGTATCCACTGGAGTGTACCTCTACCGGATTGAAGCACCCAATCTGCAGTTGAGTAAAAAGGTCACGTTCCTCAAATAAAGGGACTAGTTCCGTACGTGCTGCCGGCTGGTGCGCCGGTAGCACGTACCTCATCTAGGTAAACAACGGTGCGAACTGACCTACTCTTTCGCCGGCTAGCGGGCCTGATGGCCTTGGTGCTACTGCTATGCAGCAGTAGCCTTTCCGCCCAACAACTCTCGCAAACCACGATCTCTAGCTGGCCCACCACCACGTATTATCTCGGCTTTTTTCAATTTGCCAGCAAGACGGACGGCCAAATCCAGATTGCCGCCGGGGGCCGCTATACCCTCTATCTCAACGGCGATCTGATAGGCAGCGATCAGGGGCCTGAGGCGGCCCAATCCTACGAAGTCTCCTTTAAGCGCCGGGTGAATCACGTAGCCGTAATCGTCCAACACGATGGGCAGCAGAGTCCGTACGGCCTGTTTTGTGTATTGGATGGCGGGGAAGAGCGTTTTGTCAGTTCGCCCACCGAGCGGGTCAACCCTTGGTTCTGGACTGGCGTCCCACTTTCGGCCGAGGAAGATGCGGATTGGATGACCCTCCGCCAGAGAGATTTAGGGGATTACGAAGAAAACGGCGCAGCCGTGCGCTGGCAGCCCGTTCAGGCCGGCAATCTCGATCCGGGTGTCTATGCCGAATTTGCGGATTTGGACCTGACTAGGAATGGGAGCATGGCCGGGTTTGCCGGTGGCTTGGCCGGCCATCAAGGCGGATTGCAACTGCGCGATTTGGCCGGCCAGAACATGGCCTTCAATACGCTATCCACCGAGCCCAACATGGTGGACGGCAACCTCAGCACTTCGGTGAATTTTCGCAAGGGAGCCGGTGCGCTTTTACAAAGCGTTGAAACCGATTTGGGCCGCCAGTTTTTCATTGAACGAGTGCGGGTAATCACCCAGCCCCCTTCGAGTAAAACTAGCTACGAAGATCTCTCGCTGCGCGGGTACAGCATTTTAGTGAGCAAGGACGGGGTCGAATTCCTCGAAGTCGGAGCGCAAAATCAGATTGCCACGTTTCAGGAGAGCGAAGTGGTCTTTGCGCCCATTCCCGCCCGCCACGTGCGCCTGACTATCACCGAGTTCTCCAATCGCAATGCTGCGCCGCGGGTGGGCGAGTTGGAGATCTACGTTCAGGGGTTGGACCAGCAGGGGACCTACCGGTCTCCGCCGCTGAATCTGGGCACCGATGATCTGAAGAACTTTGAACGGGTCCAATGGTTCGGCCAAGTGCCAACCAACGCGGAAATGAGTCTGCGCTTTCGCAGCGGCGACGATGGCCAAATCTGGAGTGCATGGTCGGACTGGTCGCCAGACCGAGACAGACTGCTGGATGTTCCCGAGCCGCACCGTTTCCTACAATTTGAATCCCGCCTTGCGACCCAAGCCCTGACCGCGGGCCCCGTGTTAGACAGCCTCGTGGTCTTTTACGACAGCGGTCCCATCCCGGCCACTCGGGCCGCGGCCTCAATTTTGCCTCTACGGGCTTCAATGGGCGTGGATACGCTTTTTACGTATACGCTCGAGCTGGACATCGGGACGGATGATACCGGGATTGGACGCTTGGCGATTACGACTCCGTGGCCGGCCCAGCTAGACCAGGCCGCTATCCAAGGCCTAGGGGATGCTGGCATTGCCGCTGTGGTGGCCAGCAATGATTCCCTAGTGTTGGTTTTTGACCCGCCTATCACCGCTGAAACCAGCACTACGGAATTGGTGATACCCTTTACTACCCGGCTGCTAGCGGCCAGCCACGCCTTCCAAGGGTTGCTTTTTCCGCCCACTGCGGTTTCCTCGCTGCGGGTCCAGGAGCGCGAGGGCACCGATCCAAATACTGGATTGGCGTATTCCATCACCGCGTCGGCAACCGATTTCGACCTAGCGATCCTCGACGCGGTGAAAGCCCATCCGGCAACCTTCACGCCTAATGGCGACGCCATCAACGACGAAGCCGTTTTGGGTTTTGTTTTGGGGCGAGTACACGACGCCCAAGTCCACTTTGAAGTTTACGATCTGAGCGGCCACCTAGTCCGTACACTCCCGGCACGTACCCTCAATGCTGGAAACTACGCGCCTAGCCGTGGCCGCAACGCGAATTTGCCCGGTCGCTGGGACGGACGCGGCGATGACGGCGCAGTACTGCCACCCGGCTTATACTTGTTTCGCGTTGTCGTGCATCTGAAACCCGACAAAAAAGTGGGAACGGGCGTTGTCAGGCTGGCTTACTGAAGCTGTTCACCCGAGCTAGTTTCCCGCACGAGAATTGAGCATTGGGCTACTGTAATTCACGTTATGATGCACCCGACTCTAAGCCATGCTCTTAGCGCGTTTTGCCTGCTGCTAGCGGTTGGCACCAACCTAGTCGAGGCCCAATTTTTATCGCGGGACTACCGGCGTTTGTGGGCCAACGAGTTATTTGAAAACTACGGTGCATCGGGCTATCGCGACTACGACCTAGAAGATGAAAATCGCCGCTTCGACCTGTTTGGCGACCTACTCATTGACGGTGTCGATGTGGTTGAGTACAGCGAAATTCGCCGGGATGCCCCCGGGATTAGGGGCAGTTTTGAATCCCGCAATGCGCGCTACGATCGCTTCTTCCAAAAGCTGATTATCGCCAACGAAGGCTTCGGGGCTTGGTCCACTCGCCTAATAATTGGGGACCACATCCGCACATTCTTCACCCCGATGACCTTGAATCTACCTAGCTACAGCGGCATTCGCTGGGATGGCTCTTCGCGCAAGAGCCGTTTCAGCATTATTGGTACGCATCTTACCGATCCGGTGCTCGCGTCGGGTTTGGGGGCACTCGAACAGAACGCAACCCAACGCCGGATCTTTGGTACGAGCCTGTTCGGCGGGCACTGGGAGAGTCAGATCGGCGACATCCTCAAGATAGGCTCCACCTATGTCAACGTGCATCGCTTTGACGCCGAAGCCAATGCCAAAACCAATAGCTTGCGAGGCACCGTGCCTCAGGTCATGCAGAACGGCTTGCGCCAGGTATTCGTTTTTATTTGCGACGATGCGCCGCACCAAGGCTCGGGGGCCGAAGTGCATCAACTGGAGATGTTTGCAAACGACGCCCCGGTACTGCCGGTGCGGGTAGGCCGGATCGATAATCTGCTCGAACACATCCCGGTGACAACCGATCTAAGCAGCACAGTTCTGTTGCAACCGCACGAAATCGGCTATTTACGCCGCAACCGCGACTGGCTACACGCCGTGGTCGATGCCAGCAACACGCCTTTTTTTCGGTCGCTGCTGGCCGGTATTACCCAAGACATAGCCCCGGCCACGCAAGCCGCCCCCCTTAGTGCCCGCGACACGGACGTCATCTACTATGAATATGTCGTGCCAGATACGGTGAGTCGGCTCGATTTCAGGGCGGTCGTGGCCAATGACTACAGCGTGGATGTGGTCGGGGCCGTTCAAGTGCCGCTGCTGGCCCCGGGCGATGATGATTTTTATTACGATTGGCACAATGCGGCACGCGCCACCGGCCAAGCCGGCCAGCGCAGCAACTTGCGTCAAATCCGCTTTAACTACGGTTTTCCCACCGGGCTCTCACTACTCGGTTTTAATTTTTCAGCCACCTTTATGGGCTTTCAACTACAGGGGGAGCTCGCCCGCAGCACGAGCTTTTTTAAGGTCCCCGCAGCCCAAGGCCAGCGCTACAAGCGCGAAAGTTCCATGTATTACGTCAACATGCTGCGTCCTGTATACGACCGGGCAGAGGTAGGTTTTGAGTTATTCGATGTGCCGCACGACTACACCACCGACTTCTCTTTGTTTTTTTCTTCTAAGGTAGGCCCCACCGTCGGCGGCCGACTCTACGATTCGTTCTCACTCGTCGAGGACAACGACGACTTGGACGATTGGCCCGACCGGGTAGAGCGCGACGATCCTTTGGCTCCGTACTTGAGTGCCAGCGGCCAAGGCCACGGCGTGTACCCCGGCTTTGACCCTAATGGCGACGGCATCCTCGATTTTAACCTAGACTTGGATCGAGGTTCCGATGCTACGCAGCCCTTTATAGGCTATTACGCCGAGCTACCCAGCTTGGTTTTCGGCGATGATTTCAACAACAACGGCATAGTCGATTTCCGCGAAAACGACAATCTACCCGATTACCTATATCCAGTGGACCATCGCGGCTTACATGGTTTTGTCTCGCTGCAACCGACCGATCGCACTCAGCTGCGACTCGGCCTATACCGGGTGCGTCAGCCAACCTTAGGTACGCGCAACCACACCCGCTATTTGGAAACCCAGTACCAACGCAACTGGAAAAATGGGGGCTATGTGCGCCTTAGTTACCGCATTAAGCGGGCGCAAGACGACATTCAAAACACGACCTTTATTCCCACTTCCGATACCACCTTGAGCCCGGACCGGTTGGAAAACAGGAACAGCCTCAACAACCAAGTCTTTTTTGAGTGGGACCTGACGACGCTGCCGGCATTGCACATTCGCAATATCATCTCCTTTACCCACATTGACCTAGAAGGACCGATCTTAGCCGATCCCGTGGCAGCCCAACCGGGCGCGATGACCCGTTTTGCCATGGTCAACAAGATCGACTACACCATAAACCGGGGCCGCTTCAGCATTCTCCCCCAGTTCAAGCATATCTACCAGCGGCGCAAATCGCCCGAACGTCAAATCCCGGATACCCAGAGCCGCTGGCTCATGCCCATTCTGCGCGTGGATTATCGGTTGACGGCCAAGACCGTGCTCAAAACGGGCATCCAAGGCTTGCCCTTCTGGCGCGAGCGTTTTCTCGATGCGGCCCGTCCTGAGAGCGAATTCACGCGCTTGACCTACACGGCGTTTTTCCAGAACAAGAGCAATTACCGCGGCTACGACCTGACCACCCTGTTGGGCACCTATCATACGACGCAGCAATTCACCGGCTCGACCCGTCCCAAAGACGGTTTCTTGGAATACTTCTTTAGGGTTTATATTGGCTAATATGGGCGGAATCAGATGAGATTGTCGGTTGCATTGGTCCTAGCAGGCTTGATATGGCCTGCCGCTGCTGAAGCACAGCTCCTGTTCAGGCCTGGCGAGCCCTATGTCAACTATGCGTACGAAAGCTATCGCAGCTACGAAAACCTCATCTTTGGCCGCGACCGCACGCCCCAATTCGACCCCTTGGGCCAGTTCGTGCTCAACGGGGCCACCGTGTTTCAGCTACAAGAGTACCGCACCATCCGCCCGGCCGCCGGCAGCATCATTGCCAAACCGCGGCTCTACGAGGCTTACCTCAATCGACTGGTGATCGCCAACGACTCGTATAAAGGGGCCAATTCACAGTTGATCGTTGGCGACCGGATCCGCACCAAGTACACCTCGCTGACCTTGGACTTGGCGGCGATGAACGGGATTCGTTTGGACACTCACTTCAAGGGCGGCTCGGTGGTGCTGGCCACCTCGAGAGTGGACAAACCCATTTTTGAATCCGTGCTCAACGCCGACCACCGGATCCACAGCACTGAAGGCTCTGAATTTCGGCCGCGTTGGAGCACCTATCTGATGTCCGGGGATGTGCGTACCCAACTGCCCGGCCTAGACTTGGGCTTGAGTTGGGTCAACCAATATCGCACGGACAGCTTTAAGAAACTGAGCGAAAACAGCTTCAAAGGTACCTTGCCCACCACGGGCAGGCCGCCGGAGTGGATTGTGGTGCGCGTAGCGGATCAGGTGCCCGAAGACCATGCTGGGGTTCGGGTGGCAGCACCGGTGCTAACGCTCAACGGACGCCCGTTTACCCACGTGCTGGGTCCTTACGACAAGCTAGACGCCGAAACGCTGACGCTAACGGTTACGGAGCACGAAGATCGGACCATCATTCCGCCGATAACGCGCGATACTAGCAACGATCTTATCATCGATCACCCGCATGTCGAACCGACACCGCAGGGCTTTTACCAAACTCGCGGCCAAGGCAGTTTGTTGTTTTGGTTCAAGGTGCCGGCTTTCTTTGCCGACAACGGCGACACCGTCATAGTTAGCAAAACATACGCCAGCTTAGACGTGGCGGGCGACTACATAATCGAGCTAGCCGAAGTTTTTGACGGCCTCTCGCGGAATCCGGCGACCTATTTCTACCCGGCCGCCCAGTCGCGCGGTAGGCCAGCTAATCTCAACGATTTCAAACGGGTGCGGGTAGGGTATGGTCGCCAGACCGGCCGGACGCTTGCCAGTGCCCATCTAAACTTGGATGTGCGCGGCTTCTCGCTAAAGACCGAATACGTGCGCAATTTTTCGTATCGGGCCTATCCGTCTTTAGTGAGCACCAAAAACCGCCACCTGTCCGACCAAAGCCAAGCGTGGTTTGCCGTTTTGCGCCGGGATTGGGACCGATTCAGTATCGGCGGTGAGGTGTTTAACGTAGATGGCAAATACTCAACCGTCCTGACAGTCCAAGACGACGATTTCAGGAGTTATTCCGGTTTTCTCACCAGCCCCTTTCAGTTCCCCAATAACTACCACGAACCGCGCCTGCCCACATTTATTGGCCCGAACATAGCGGATCAGACCTATACAATCGAATTCAATACCGTAGATGACAACGACGATAAGGACCCGTTTCCCGACTCGTACTTTCTCCGCCGGACGACAAACCTCGCAACCGGAGGCCGCTTTATCGAAGATCCCGATGGCGTGTTCCCGGGGTTAGACGCCGATTTGAACGGCCGTCCAGATATCAATGAGAACAACAACCAGATACCCGACTACTTTGAACCTTTTTTGCTCTACAAAGTCAATCCCGACGCCTTTGAATGGGGCGACGATACCAACAACAACGGCAAGATCGACGAGCGCGAAAACGACGAGAAGCCGGACTATCCCTATGATGCAGACCGCCGCGGCTTCCACGGTTTCACCACCCTGCTTCTGATCCCAGCCCTGTCCGCGACGCTGGGCCATCACGACACTTGGGCTCCTTTCGGCGGCGGGCAGGCGACATCCACCTACGGCAAGTTTGAGTACCGGCGCCGCATCCCCTTTCTGGTGGACCTATACGCCGTAGAACGGCTCAAACGCGTCCGCGATAACATTGCCGATGACGTGTTTGGCCTCCGGCGCAGCCCTATCTATTTTGAGCCCGACGTGATCCCGATCGTCGCGCTGACCGACGAGGAGATTTTCAACCCACTCGGCGAGGCTGAGCTACTCCAAGATCCGCTGCTGATGCAAGATAGCTGGGTGAATACGTTTTTTGCTAGGGCCCGCTTGATTCGCGTCCCCAACCTGACTGTAGAACTGACGCTCAAATACGAGAATAATTTTCAGCAAAGCACGGCCCGGCAACCCGACAACCGGATAACCGATCTAGCTACGGTCTGCAAAGCCGACTACCAGTGGAATCCATGGCGCAAACTGCGCGTCATCCCGCAGTTCAAGTGGCTGCGGCAACGCTTGCGAGACCACGAAAACGCACTTTTGCCGATTCACGAGAATTTTCTCTATCCCATTTTGCGGCTGGAATATCCGCTTTCTGCCCGCACGACGATAAAAGTGGGCAGCCAAGGCTTTTCGTTTTTTGCTAGCAAGTACCGCAATGAATTGACGCCCGCAGCGGATTTCGATTCCGCCGTGTATCTGCTGCTGTTGAGCAACAATTCGACCTACGTCGGTTATCAGCTCAATCTCAATTTGGGCTATGAAAAACGCGTCCGAACCTTCCTAGACCAGCAGCGCCGTGCCCAGGATATCGATTTCTCGCGCCTGTTTTTGCGCTTGATCGTCGGGCTACGGCCTTTGTATTGAGATACTCAAATGTTTAGGGTGCTCAAAAACATCTTAGCGACGACCATACGCCGAGCAGCTCTCTGCGGCCCGGCACTGCTGGTGTGGGGAGCCGGTGCTTTTGCCCAAGAGGGTGATGACTCGCCCGAACATCCCCGGCTGGGGCCGCAGCGCCTGCTGCTGGACCAGCCCTATATAGGGCAGTTTGGGCAGGAGTCCTATCAGAACTACGGATTTGAAGACTACGCCAGACAACCTCCCACCACCAGCAACCTGCGCAACTTTTACAATTCACTGGGGGATCCACTCCTGTACGGGACCGAGTCTATCCGCTGGGTGGAACGCCAAGGGTTGGGGGTGCGGCGCGGCTTCAGTTCCCAGCGCGAGAGTTTCTCGCATGGCCAAGCCCCCGGGTCCAGTTATGGCAGCCTTTTTAATTATGTCATTGTCGGCACCGACGGCACCGACGCTTGGCAGGCGCGGGCCATCTATGCCAACGAGTTGCGCTCGAAGTTCACCCCGCTCACCCTTAAAATGGCCAATGTGGATGGCCTGAGAATCGACGTAGGTACGGAACAGGACAAGTTCTCGGCCATAGCCTCTAACTTGGTGCCCAACAATACCTTCATTGTCAATACCATGATGCTGGGCACGCACTACGAACGCAAGTTGGGCTTTCTCAATTTTGGCACCACCTTTCTCAACGCACACCAATTTGAACCCCGCATGGAGAGCGGGCACCGGACCCTTAAAGGCGTAGTGGGGGCGGTGCAACGCTCAACAGCCCTAGTGGCCCTCCGCGTTTCGGATGGTTCGCCGCAGGACGGCCGAGGCGGGCCGGTGCTGCATGGCGTCAAGGTGTTCGTCAACGGAGTACATAGGCCCGAAGCGGACCCCTTCGTGGTCCGTTTGCGTGCGCGCGGTGCCGAGCGTCAAAGCTTTATGGCCGGTCTGCTGCGCAGCGGCGACCGGCGGCCTTTGCCGGAGCTGGACAACGACTACCAAGCCATCAATCGGGGCGCCGTTTGGAACACCTACGATCCGTACATCAACTACGCTTCCTTTGACGCCGATGTATTCTATCGGGGGTACGAGTTCCCCTTCTGGATCGACCATCTCTTTTATCGGGATTTCAAGCTCTACGGTGCCGATCACGTACTCAACGCCGACGAGGAGATCAGCGTCCACTCTGAATTTGCCCACGAACTGAGCGAATTCGACCCTACGACCAATCCAACAGGCCAGTTTCTCGGGCTGCATACTCCAGCGGACCTGCCGCAAACCTTTGACGGTGCCGAGTACGGCATTCTCTATATCGATTTAGAACGATTCCAAGAACAGATTACTTCGGTGCATATCGAACTGGAACTGGCCAATGACTACCATGTCGAAGTGTCCGAGATTGACCTAGCCGGCGAAGCCGGCGATACGCCCAATCCCAACTACCGGGACCGCTATAACTATGCGACCTTTTTCCGCACGGTAGCCACGGCCGCGGGCAACCCGCAAAACGGCCAAGTCAAGACCGTGCGCGTCAAGGTGGGGGCTCCTACTGGCTTGAGCATCTACAGCGCCAATGTGTACGGGGTCCTAAAGGGTTTTGAAATAAACGGCGAGTTCAGCCGCAGCAACAGCTTCTACCAGTACGCCAGCGGCCTGCCCGCCCCGCGCGTCCCCTCTGAAGCACTCAGTGTCCATGCCCTCAACCGCGAACAGTTTCCCGGGGCAAGGTCGACCATCGCCGACAATGCCTATTACCTGACGATTAAACGCGACTTCGACCGCTTGGGCTTGGGGGCTGAGGTGTTTTCCATGGGCGCACTCTACAACACCGAGTTGCGCACCTATATAGGCCGCAGCGAAAACAACTTCGGCAGCTTGGTCGCCTACAACAATGTGTATCTGCACCGCTTGGTCGAAGACAACGACGACGACGACCGCTATCCAGACAGTTGGTACACCAACAGACCGACCATATTCCAAGGGCAATCCGACATCGACGGCATCTTTCCCGGCCTCGACGAAGACCGGGACGGCATACCCGACACCAATAGGAATTTCAACGGTACGCCGGATTACCTCGAACCGTTCCTCATGTACGATTCCGATCCCCAGATCTACGACTACGGCCTCGATCTCAACCACAACGACTTTATCGACGCACGCGAAAACGATATCCAGCCGGACCTGCCCTACGATCCCGGGCTGAGGGGCCGCCACCTGTACGGGACCTTCAGGCCCATTCACAAAGCGCGGCTCACGTTGGGCGTCATGGATGCGGAGCAAATTGCGGCCCACGATCCCAGCGATTTTTACTACGGTACGCTGGGGTACGAGCGGCAAATACCGGCCTTGGGTCAATTCTTTGGCGCCCTGTCGCTGGAACGAGTACGAGATGGCGTGGCCGATCCCCTTAGCATCTACAGCGACGAGGTGCTCACCCCCGCCCAGCAACTCGACCGCGAATTTGCTGGCCTACAGCGCAACATACAGATATCCCCGTTTTTGGAAGAACCGCGAGATGATCCGTTGCTGTTCAAGAACAGTACCTACGCTCGGATGTTCGTCGATGCTCGCTGGAGGGTCGGGTCCAACCTGAAGGTCCACAACAAAGTCAAGTACGAGATCAATGCACAACGCGAAGGCGAACTCTACGACGGCACCTTTCAGCAAGGCAACCGCCTGTCGCGCCTGACTATGGTTCACAAGGCGGATTACCTGTGGCAAATAAGAGCCCGGTTCAGTTTGTTTTCCGGTCTTAAGTTTCGCTATCTCAGAGCGTGGCAAAAAACGGACGATCTGACCACGGCGCAGGAGCACCATATCATCCCGATGTTAAAACTGCAATACGAACTGACGCTGAGGACGCGCTTCCAGCTCGGCATTCAAGGGCTAGGCATGGCTTTGCCTTATTCGGTGACCGACGAAATACAGCCTATAAACGACTTTGAACAGTACGACGCAGTGTTGATGATGACCAACAACTCCCAATACTTTGGTTACATCATTTCTACCAACGCCGGCATCGGTCGCCGCGTCAAGCAATTCGCCGATCCGACCCTAGGTGAGACCAAAAACGAAAATTTCACCTCCGCTTTTATCAATATGATTCTAGGATTCGTAGATGAGACCTGAGCGGCAATTGGAGAGATAACGCACTATGAATCTGACCCTAATCGCAGGCTTGCTCACAGTAGCGGGCGCGTATTTTGCGGCGCGGACGCCGAGCGAAGAAGAGCTAGTGGCCTTGTTTCAAGAGGCCCAGCGGTTCTATGCCGAAGGGGCCTACGACCAAGCCATTGCGGAATACGCGGCCGTCACCCGGGTACAGAGCAAGGCCCTAGATGTCCAGAATATAGAGGTGGTAGTAGGCGAGGAACGTTTCCCCCTCCGGGATGCGGCGTTCTATCAAATCGGCAACGCCCATGCAAAGCTCTACCAAGACTACACCCGCTTTGCCGAAGAGACCACTAACGCGGCAAAGAGAGCCGAATACCAAGCCTTGTCAGACAGCACCTTGGCCCGGGCGGTGGCCGAGTTCCGCCACGTGATTGCAACAGCTACCAGTCAGGTGCTGCGGATTCGGGCCCATAGCCGACTCATCGATCTTTTCTTTACGGCTAAAGCCTACTCCGAAGTGATTGCCGCGGCCGCGGAAATGATCGCCAACTATCCCAGCAGTTCCCAAATCGTAAACGCTTACTACAACACGGGATGGGCCTACTACGAGACTGAAAACTATGGCCAAGCCATCCAATCTTTTGCGGCCCTGCTCGCGCGTTTTCCCACGGGCTACCAGGCAGATCGCAGTCTCTTTCAAATTGGCGAGTGTTACCGAGAGCAAGGGGATTGTCAACAGGCTATTAGCTACTACAACCGCTTAGTAGAGCGCCAGCGCATCGAAGCACTCAGCGAAGAAGAGTTGTTGCAGATGAAGCGGGAAAAGATGGCTGGCCTCGTGGATGAGACGGCTTTGGAGTTGGCTGCCAAAGCAAAAATTCGCGTCGGGACCTGCTACGCCCAATTGGGCCGTTTTGCTGCGGGGCTTCAAGCCTATCGCCGCGTCATCGACCTATTCAGTACAGAGCGCAGCCTAGTAGAAGAAGCCTATTTGCGCATGGCCGACCTATATGGGGAACAGGGCAATCTCGAGGCGGCCCTACAGACCTATCGCGAAGCCATCGATCAATCACAGGATCGCACTCTAAAAGCGCGCATCCAGTATGCCCTTGCCGAACGGCTGTTTAGTCAGGGGCTTTACGAGCAGGCGATTCAAGAATACCGAATTTATCGCCAAGGGTACGGCGATATAGCACGAGCGGCTGGTTTTAGCCTAGACCGCGTGCGCTACCGAATTGGCAGCAGCCACCAACAGTTGGGTCAACAGCATCTGGAGGCCGGCCATACATCAGCGGCCACCGAGCAGTTGGAGTACGCCATCGCCCAGTACGACACGTTGTACAACGAGGGCGGGCCCTACATCCTAGACGCCCAATTCAACCGCGCCCTAGCCCATCAGGCTCTAGCCACCGCTTCATCTTTGGCGCACGCCCGCATCGCGTACGAGGCGATTATCCAAGAGGGCAAAGAAGTAGGCTATACCCAACGGGCCTTAGTGCAACTGGCTGAACTGCTGTTTGAACAAGGCCAGTACGCGGCCGCGGCCGAACGGGCCGAGCAGTTGTTGCACCTGTATGTCGATAGTGAATTCACCGACGAAGCTCTGATGCGCTTGGCCCTTGCCCGCCAAGCCACAGGCGATCTGAACCGGGCCAGCGTCGCGTTCCTCGGAGTCGCGGCCGAGTCGCCTTATTTTGTCCGAGCGCGCTTGGGAGGAGGGCATGTCTTTTTAACACAAGGCCAGTACTCCGAAGCCGTCGCCGCCCTCGAAGCGGCTTTTGACCAAGTGGAGGATGAAAAACAGCTTGGTAGCTACCACTATCTGTTGGGGCAGGCCTACAGCGGACAGGCAGAATATCAGCGGGCAATCGCTCATTTTACCCAAGCCCTGGGCTTGTCGCTAGACAGCAAACTGGTAGCGGCCATCCACCTGAGTCGCAGCAATGCCGCCTTTGCCGTGGCCGACTACCGGCAAGGCGAGCACGATTTGCGCTGGATCATTGAAAACGTGGAGGACGAGGAAAAAATCCGCTTTGCCCGCAATGCGCTTGCGTTTTCTTATATCCAACAGAACCGGGGCCCAGACGCGGTCCAAGTGTTGAATAAAATGATCGCCCAAGCCGCTAGCCCGCCGGAAAAGGCGGACCTGCTCAATCGCATGATGGATCTCCACTACGACCAAGACAATTATCCGCAGACGGTGCGCACCGCCCGGCAATTGTTGGCTCTAGACGCTGGCGACGCAGCACGCGCCATGCAGGAGAAAGCCTATTTCATTTTGGGGGACGCCTTGTTGCGGTTGGGCCAAAACGCAGCGGCGGTTGAAGTTTTTAACCAAGTGCTGAGCGCGTATCCGCATTCGCGCTTTGCCGCGGACATGCAGTTGGCCCTCGGCACGCACTACTTTTCTCAAGGGGAGTTCGAGCGGGCCGTGGAGATTTTCAGCCAGTTAAAGGACTCCAAGCTGAAGCCGGCGCAGGCCCGGTTGGTTTCGTTTTATCTGGCCAACGCCCACTATAGCCGGCGTGAATTCGCGCAAGCGCAAGTACTTTTCCAACAGCTCTTAGCAGACTACCCGGCTGCACGCGAGCTGCCCGATATGCTTTTTGGCTTGGCCGAGAGCTTGTACCAGCAGGGTCAGTACGCAGAGGCCATCGTCTATTACCAGCGCCTGCTCGGCGAATTTCCAGACGAGCTTTCGGCCGACGACGCCCAGTACAACATGGCTTGGTGCCTTATCGAGCTCAGGCGCGAAGAGCAGGCCATGCAGGCCTTCCGCACCCTGCTAGCGCGTTATCCCCACAGCGAGTTCGCCGCTTCGGTCCAGTTCACCTTTGGCGACTACGCGTACAATCGCGGCGACTACGAGGAGGCGATGCGGTTGTACGTACTCGTGCAGGAACGTTTTCCCACGGCCGAGGTGGCAGCTCAGGTGCCGCGACTAGTCGCCGAACTCAAGGAGGCCATCGCGTATGAACGCTACGAACAAGGCATCGCTCTGATGGACTCGGCCGAAGCTACTAAGGAGACCCAGTACTATCAGCAGGCCGTGGAGATTTTTCAGGATGTGATCGACCATTATCCCGGCACCGAAAGCGAGGTCGGTGCGCTGAGCAATATGGGCGTCTGTTTGGAGGGGCTGGGACAATGGCAGCAAGCCGTCGCTGTGTACAACCGCGTGATTCAGTTGTTCGAGGACAAACGCGCCACTAGGGATGCCTTTCTATTTGCCCAATCCCACCGAGATTGGATCCTCTCTACCCGGCTCTGAAGTGGGAGGTCGTACCGCAATGGAAACGCGCTTCAGACAACGCGGGCACTTGGCTATGTTGGGTAGTGCCTTGATACTGGTCTCCAGCCAGCTCCTCCACGCCCAAGCAAAGCCGGATATCCAGCCCGAGGCGGCTGCAAACGATATATCCCATGCCCGGGTCGTCGCCCTTTCGGTCGCCTTTCCGGGTTTGGGGCAGCTGGCGGCCGGGCAGCAAACCAAAGGCACAGCTCTGGTGGCGACCGGTATCGCCACCTTAGTGGGGTGGATCACCTCGCACACCGATTACAATACGCAGGCCGCTCAGTTCGCCTCAGAAAAAGAACGCTATCTCGCGCTGCAAAACGGGGGCTCCTTTGCCGCAGCAGAAAAAAGCTGGCGACGGCTCGGCAACTTAAAATCCGCTCTGGACGGCTCCCACATTCGTCGTCGCTTGTTCGGCGTCCTAGCCGTGAGTATTTATGGGTACAATTTGCTCGATGTCCTACTGTGGGACGGGGCGGCTCCGGCGGCCAAGCGGCGCATGCGCTTGGCACCCTTGCCGAGTTCACTTGGTGCTTTGCTGATTGCTCGGCTTTAGCGTCTGGTCTAGGGAGAAACTGGATATGGGGACGCGCATTTATCTCGTACTCGGCTTACTGATCTGGGGTTGCAGCAACCATACTGAACTGCCTGTGCAGTACCACCAAGGCTATCTCGCTCAGCCTACTCGCGTGGAGGCCGTGGCCGAAGCAGGCGGGATTGTGGTTTCATGGCACTTGGATTCAGCCGCCAATGTGTCCGGTTTTGTCGTCAGCTTCACCGACTCGGCTGGCGTCGTGCAAACGCGCTCGTTGGAGGATGCCGGGGCTAGGTCCTACGAAGAGACGAGCCTAGAGCTGAGTCCGGGAGTATGGTATCTGATCGAGGTGTGGGCCGTGGATGCCCGCCTGTTTTTCGGCCCGCGTTCGGCCGTAGATACGTTGGCGGTTTTTTAGCCTGCCGCCGATCATGAACTCAGCAGGAGTGGCCTAATATGGTCTTAGACCAAGGCCGTTTTCAAGCACCAAGCGATCAGCTAAACGTCAACCGCCTCCGGCGGGAAACCCTCAAGTACACCGTCTGGGGGTTGCTCATTGGGGCGGGCCTGATTGCCGGGATCTTCGTCTATTGGATATGGAGTGTCGAAGAGCGCACCGCGCCGGAACCGGCGTTGACCCGACTCATCATCCGCAAACCTAGGGCGACCAAGACGTTTGCGCTCAAGCGTCAACGGCTCCGGCCGCGGGCTCTCACCAAACAGGTCACGGCCCTCAAGCCGCGGCTTTCTACGCCGGCGGCTCCGCGCCTTAAAAGCTCCAGTGTTTTTGGCAATGTACAGACGTTTGAATACGCCCTGCAAACGGACGTGCCAATCAACCTGCAGACGAGCACCATTGAATTGTCGGCCGCCAAGATCACCGGCACCAAAGAGCCGGAAAAGCGCATTGCCATGCGCGAGGAATTGATCGACTTGAACGCGCTGGATACGGGCAAGTACAAAGGGCTTATCATCCAAGACCCGACCGACCGCCGCAAAGTTAAGGGATTCGTCTATCTGGGTACGGCTTGGGCAAACGACCTAAAGCCAACGTTTGACAGTGCCGCCAAGGCCATCCCCAACCTAGTCGACGCCCTCAACCAACAGACGGGCGTCTCGGCCCGAGTAGATGCTCATTTATTTATCGATTCCCAAGAATTGTTTCGCACGCCTTTTGTGTACATCACCGCTACTGAGGCCTTTGAACTGACCGAACGCGAGCTAGAGAATCTGGGGGAATACTTGCGGCAGGGCGGGTTTATCTTCGTCGATAATGCCAATCCCACCACCGAATTCAGTCAGGGTGAGGCCTCTTTGCGACGCATCTTTCGCGGTGCCTTGGGGGCCCAAGGCCAACTGCGGCCTATTTCCAACAACCATCCGATCTACCATGCCTTTTACGATTTTGACGGCCCGCCAGTGGGTTCCGAGCTGGAGATTCCCAGCTTTTCCGAACAGCGCAGCCTAGATCACTTAGTCATCGCCGAGCAATCGTATTATCTAGAGGGAGTTTTCTTGGGCGATCGCCTAGTAGCCATGTACTCGGACAAGGGATATGTCCATACATGGGCGCGCAATTACGGCAATGAACCACAGCTACGCTTTGGCATCAACGCCGTTATTTTTGCCCTGACGCAGGAAGGATCGATTGCCCAACAGCAAATTGATTTTTTCAGCCAGCGGGGCCAATAAGAGAGGGACATGGCCATGCACTTGGGAATCACGCTCATAGTAATGGTATTTGCGTCCGGCTGTAGCTTTTTTATTCCGCCGACCATTCTGTACAAAAACGAACTGATACCCCGTTCTGCCCAAGGCGCACAGGAACAGTATGTTGTAGGCGCAGACGGGTCGGCCTCTTATGCCATAGAGGGGCTGCGCGTCAAGGTGGAACCTATGACGGACGATCAATTGAATGCCCTGTTGCCCGAGGATTCGAGCAAAGGGGCGTTCTCGACCAATCCCTATACCTACGGCGATTGGATCGATCCGCTGTTGGGCTACAGACCCAAGCGTTTTACGGTTTTTCGCGTTACGGTTATCAACGATATCTACGCCAAAGTCCTGCTCGACCCGATCAAGGCGTTGCTCTATACCGATCAAGGTGAGGTCTTGCATTCCTATGGGCTGCCGTCTTTTTCGCCGCACAAAAGTTTTGAGCGTTACTACCGCGCCATTCGCGGGCAGAGCGGCAACGAATTTTACCGCTTTGACCTGCGCATGGGCAACGCGCGTAGCACGGCCTACATAGAAAACCAGAAGGTGTTCAAAGGAGAAAAGTATGCGGGGCTCATCGCCTTCGACCCGCTGAACGAGGAAGTGCGCCAAGTGCGCTTGGTACTCAAAAATTTTGTCCTGAAATTCGACGCCTCCGGCCAGCCGCTGGAAACGGTGGACATCGCCCTCGAGTTTGAGCAAGAGATCGCCACCGAAAAAGTGCGGCAAGCCGAGGCCGTGGACAGGTAGCCAGCCCAGTGCGTTCGCTAATCGTTTTGTTTTTTTATTGCTTGGCGGGAATGCTCGACGTGGCGGTCGCGGCCGCGGGGCCGCTGCCGGTCCTGCGCCTTGCCTTGCTCGATTTTGAAGACCGAGCCGGTTTTCAGGCCGAATGGCACTTATCTAGGGATGTGCCCGATTTGCTAGGTCGCTATCTAGACGCAGACGACGCGGTCTCTGTCATTCCGACCAAAGAAGTCGCGGCCGTTCAACAGAACAAACGGTTCAAAAAATACCAAGGCCTGGACCGGGCCGTGCGGTTGGGGCAGTTCTTAGAGGCCGATGTGGTCATTACCGGGGCTGTAGAGAAGCTAGGCATGCGCCGCGTAACTGTGGGAAACCCCAATCTGGCCGGCTATAAATCCTACCATTCAGTGGTCCATCTCAGCCAAGTACAGCTAATCAGAGTAGCGACCGGCGAACTAGTTGAGACCTTTGAAACGCTCAAAGACTCCACGGAAAAGTCGTATGGGCTCGATTTGTTCGGCCGGCCGCGCCAACAGGATCGGGTGTTCCGCGAACTCTTCGAGGTCGCCTTCGGTTCCGAGCGCTTTTTTGAATTGGCCTTTGGCCAGCTCGTCGATGTCGCCTTCAGAGACCTCAGCAGCCAGATGATTACGAGCCTGACCGAGCGCCCCCCCATTGACCTTTCCGGCGAACAGGCCCAAGTCCTCGCGGTCGAAGCCGACGAGGTGTATCTAGGCATCGGCATCTCGGATCGCGTCGAGTACGGCGATGTCCTGCCGCTGTACGATAAAGAAGTGCGAATCGCGCTAGTTCGGGTGCATCAGCTTATCGGGCCGCATTTGTGCAAGGCCGAGGTAGTCGAGAAATTCGGTGTCATCAATACTGGTTTGCGGATAGGACAGCGGTTATCTAGAAACGCCCAAGCAGACAACTAGCCCCCTTCTCTTGCCAAACAAGGAGCAGTAGCAATGTGGGAAATAATTCAAAGCGGCGGACCAATGATGGTGCCCCTAATCGCCTGCGCTATTCTGGCCTTGGCCTATTCGATTGAACGCCTGTGGATTTTCAAGCAGTTGCCCACGCCCGAGGAAGCGCAAACCGAGCTAGACCGGCTCGAAAATGCGCTGCGCAACGGCGGCAAACAGGCCGTGGTGGAAGAGTGCAACCAAGGCCGGGGCTTGCTCAATTACGTGTTTGCTTCGCTGCTGAAGCGCTACGATACGCTGATGATCGAACAGCGGGAATTCAAAGCGACCAACGAGGAGATCATCCGCTTGGCGGAGGCCGGCGGCGGGCAACAAGTCAGCCGGTTTATGGTGATGCAGCGGCAACTAGCCGACCTCAAAGACGAGTTAGTCCTTCAGACCGAGGTCGCCGCCCGGGCCTATCTGGGCAAAAATCTGGCGATCTTGAACACCATCGGCAATATCAGCCCTTTGTTGGGCTTGCTCGGCACCATTATGGGCATGATCATCGCCTTTGAATCCATCGCCACCGCCGGGGCCGGCGACCCCAAAGTGGTGGCCGGCGGGATTTCCCAAGCCTTGGTCACGACCGCGTCCGGGCTGATTGTCGCCATTCCAACGATTGTAGTATATCGCTATCTGGCGCGCCAAGCAGACCATTTACTCGAAGACGCCGAGATGTATGGGCATGCGTTTGCCAATGCGCTGATTACGGCCGGGCAGCGCCAACAATACGGAACGACAGAGTGAGGCGTTAACCTCATGGCCAGACACCGAAAAGACCGGCCAGCGAGCTTTCTCGCCGAAGGCGGCCCGGATATGACGCCGCTGATCGACTGTGTGTTTTTGCTGTTGATCTTCTTCATGGTAACCACGGTGTTTTTACACACCAAAGGGCTAGAAGTAGATATGCCGGCCCAAAGCGAAGCCACCGAAGAAAAGAAAAAAGATATCAACGTCTTGCTAGACCGCGATGGCAAAATTCAAATCAAGGGCGAGGATGTGCAGCCGGCGGCGTTGGCGGCTCGGCTGGTCGCGGCCATGGAAGAGGCCAATAATGAGAATATCATCATTCAGGCCGATGGCGAGTGCGCCCAGAAACACGTGGTGTTTGTGGTGGATAAGGCCAAAGAGGTTGGGGTTGAGGGCATCGCTTTTGTGCGGGAACGGGAGGAATGAGCCCTATGCCTAGGCGCAAATCGCTGTACGAAGAACAAGAGTTGAACATGACGCCGCTGATCGACTGCGTGTTTTTGCTGCTGATCTTCTTTATGGTAACCACCGTGTTCAAGCAGCCCTACAGCCTACAGGTGGTATTGCCCGAAGCGCAACAGGCGCAGCTCGTCGAAGAGAAGAAACTGGTGGCGACGATTACGCAAGACGGCCGCATGGAGATCAACCGCCATCTGGTGACCTTGGACAATCTGGAGCAGGTTCTTTTGCGCGAAAAAGAAGGCACCCGGAGCCTGACGCTAGTCGTGCGGACCGATCGGGAGACCCCGCATAAGTACCTCCTGGACCTCTTCGAGGTGGCTAAGCGCGTGGGCATTGAAAAAATACCGCTGGCGACGGAAGACCTGCGCGAAAATAATTTGGAACTCGGTACACAACGCTAAGAAACGGTCATAACATTCCGCTTGGCGTTGCTTGCGCCCGGTCGCCCCGCGTCGGGGCACGGGGCGACGTTCTCTTGCGCGGGAGTATTGTCGAGTGCCTACTCTGCTAGCCGCTGACGCGCCCGGCCGATTCCCTGGGCTGCGCCAGCGTGGCCGGGCACCAAGTGCAATACAGCTTCCCATTCAGCTATCGCTTGCGACCAATTTTTCTGGGCCGCATAGACTTGCGCCAGCGCATCCCTTGTATCCGCGGCCTCGGGATCCAGCGCAACACTGCGCTTAAACGATGCCGTGGCCGCGGCGAGATTGCCCTGCATGGCATAGGCCATGCCCAGATTGCTGTGGACCAGTGCCAGTGCCGGTTTGATCGCCAAGGCGCGCCGGTAGGCGGCTATGGCCCGGTCGTAGCGACCACTTTGGTGGTAGGCTTGACCCAGATCGTTAAAGGCATCGTAAAGCTGCGGATCTAGTTGGCAGGCCCGTTGGTAGGCGCGGATGGCCGGTGCTACTTGGTTGCGCTGGTACAGTATCCGCCCCTTGCCGTGAAAGGCCGGGGCATGGGAAGGATCTAGGGCAATAGCGCGTTCAAAAAACTGCAATCCCAGTGCCCAGCGCCCCTGCTCGACATAGGTCAAGCCCAACAGATAATGCGCCCGGGCATTCTCTGGATAATCGGCGACTTTTTTCTCATAGAGCTCTACCCGATTCTGCCCTAGACTCAAACGCTCAAACAGCGCCTGCTCTTTGGCCGCCTGTTCGTGCTGTCCCTTGCTTGCGTACAACTGGGCTAGCTGCAAATGCGGTTTGGGATCCCAGGGAGCAAGCCGCACCGCGTTTCTAAAAGTGGCCGCCGCGGCCGCTAGGCTATCAGCCTGCAGGTAAGCCAGCCCTAACCAGAGGGCATACTCCCCAGCCTGGGGTTGCAGCCGGGCCGCCTGTGCGAGCGCCTTGATGGCCTCGGGCCGCCGCTGCTGCTGCAAGTAGATCTTGCCCAGCAAATGGTGCGCATCGGCTCGCGTCGGTTTTAGCTGCACGGCTTGTTCCAGCACCTGACGCGCCGCCTCAAATTCGCCCAAGCCGGACGAGAGCACCAAGCCCAAGTTGATATAGGCCGGGATATACTGCGAATCTAGTGCCAAGGCTTTTTGCAACATCGCCCGTGCTTCGCGATAGCGGCCCTGTTTGAAAAGGGTCTCGCTGGAGCGGTGATACTCGGCCGGCCCCCAAGCCGCTGCCCCCGCGACCGGTGCTACGACCTCGGACGCGCTGACTTGCGAAGCCGCTGCGCTCGCCCCGGCCGCCCCGGCCGGCACTTCCTTGCCAGCCGCTATCTGATCACGGCCTTCACGGACGATCAAATAGCGGCGCAACGGCGGCTGGCGCAGCACCTGTTTTAGGCCCGAAGGCCAACGAATCTCCACTTGGTCCACACGCTGCGCTCGCCCCAAACCAAATAACAGGCGCTCATCGTGCTGACTCTGAAAACCGTACCCGCGCTGCACTTCCTTGGTTTGCACCAGATCGCCTGCCCACACCCGCACCCGGGCGCCGATGGCGTCCTTGTTACTCTGCACGCCCACCAGTTTTAAGCCCAGCCAGTTGGGCGCATTACCGCCGTCGTTGCGCAAGAGTGCCGGCCGGCCGTTGAGATTGGTCACCAGCAAATCTGGATCGCCATCGTTGTCGTAGTCCCCTACGGCCCCGCCCCGACTCACCTGTTCGAGCTGCCATCCCGGACCGGCTTGCGCCCCCACTTCGACAAAGTGCCCCCGTCTGTTTTGATAGAGCAGATTGCGCTGGGCGTAGCGCAGGCCGGTCGCGTATTGATTTAGCTGGGGATAGACGTGCCCATTGACCACAAACACATCTTGCCAGCCATCGTTGTCGTAGTCGAAAAAACCCGTGCTCCAGCCCAAGTAGGGCAGCACTGTACCACCCAATCCCACTTCATAGGTGGCATCTACAAAGGCACCGTTTCCCCTATTCCGGTACAGCGTATTAACATCGTCCGAAAAATTGGTCACGTACAGATCCAGATCGCCGTCGTTGTCGTAGTCTCCGCTGTGGACGCCCATGCCGGCTTGCGCCCGCCCGCCTTGGCTAAAGCCTACCCCCATCGGGATGGCCGTATCGACTAGGCGCCAGCTGCCATCGTTCCGATAGAGAACGTTGGCTTCCGAGTCATTGGCTACATAGATATCGGCGTCTCCGTCGCTGTCGTAATCCCCAAAAACAACGCCCAATCCCGGCCGGGGCCGAGCGGCCCCCAGAGCTTCGCTCCGGTCCTCAAAGTGCCCCTCGCCTGCATTGCGGTACAGGCGATCTGTTTGCGCCGTCATCCCTTGGGGCCCACAAAAGCTCTCGAGCCCCTTGTAGAGGCACTTTTTCCAGCCAACGGGTGGATTTTCCAAATCAAACGCCAGATAATTGACCACGTAGAGATCGAGCAAACCGTCTTGGTCTAAGTCGCCGAAGGCGGCACTGGTGCCCCAGCCCTCGTCATCTACCCCCGCCACGTCGGCGAGTTGGTTAAAGCGGGCGGCGCCTTCGTTGCGGTAGAGTCTGTTGGGGCCCCAGTACGTAGCGTAGAGGTCGCCGTCGCCATCGTTGTCGTAATCGCCCACCGCACAGCCCATACCCCAGCCGCTGTAATCGACGCCGGCCTGCTGACTTATCTCCACAAAGACGCGCTCGCCTGTTGGCCCTTCACGGCTGCGATAGAGCCGGCTGTGGGGGCCGACCGGCTCGCCTGCTAGGCGCGTACCGTTGGCGAAAAAAATGTCCAGATAACCGTCGCCGTCGCCATCAAAAAAAGCCACGCCCGCCGATATAGTCTCCAGTATGTAGCCCTGTTCGGGACCGCCCGACACATTCTCAAAGTCCAACCCCGAGGTTTGCCCCACATCCTCGAAATACACGGCCGTAGTCTCCACCTTGGCCGCAGGTTCGGGCTGCGTAGCACATCCCAAGCTGAGCGCTAGCAAAAAAGCAGGGCCATAGGCACAAATTCTGCGGCACCTATTAAGTGCGATATAGAGCATCAAGTGTTCTCCAGTCCCAGTCGAAATACCGCCAATGGTGCCTTGAAATCTGTGCGGCGATCGCTCATATTTCAAGGCATGCAGATTGCTCGCCAACAGCACTTGCGTCGAGTGAGACAGCTCTTACGGGAGTTTCCCGTCGTCGCACTCTTAGGGGCCCGGCAAGTCGGCAAGTCCACCCTCGCTCGCCAACTTGTGGCCTCGCGCCGCGGTCCTACTACTTGGTTCGACCTAGAGAACCCGGCCGACCTCGCTCGCTTGGCCGATCCCGGCCTCGAGCTGCGACCCCTCCGCGGCCTCGTCGTCTTAGACGAAATCCACCGGCTCCCCGATGTGTTTCCGTTGTTGCGCGTCCTCGCGGACCGGCCGCGGACGCCGGCCCGGTTTCTCGTGTTGGGCAGTGCGTCTCCCGACCTGCTCCGGCAGACCTCCGAGACGCTTGCTGGGCGCGTGGCCTTCCACGAACTCGCAGGCTTTGGACTACGCGAGGTCGGCGACCTCGAACGGCTCTGGCTGCGCGGCGGCTTTCCGCTTTCCTATCTGGCGCGCTCGGCCCCGGCGAGCCGCCGCTGGCTCGACAGCTTCGTCCGCACCTTTCTCGAACGCGACGTCCCGGCGTTTGGCAACTTAATCCCAGCGGCGACCCTGCGCCGCTTCTGGACTATGCTCGCCCATTGGCACGGCCAACTGTGGAATGGAGCCGAGTTTGGACGGGCGTTCGGCGTCGCCCACACCACGGTCCGGCACTACCTCGATCTGCTGACTTCGGTCTTCGTGGTTCGGCAACTCCAGCCTTGGTACGAAAACACTGGCAAGCGACAGGTGCGCTCGCCGAAGATATACATTGGCGACTCGGGCGTCCTACACGCCCTGCTGGGCCTGACCACCCGCGAGCAAATCGTCTCGCATCCCAAAGTGGGGGCCTCTTGGGAAGGATTCATCGTGCAACAAATTATCCACCTGCTCGCCGCTCGCCCCGCTCAGTGCTTTCACTGGTCCACCCATTCGGGTGCCCAACTCGACTTGCTCGTCATCGCTGGCAACCGACGCTACGGCTTTGAGGTCAAGCGCACCGAAGCTCCGCGCCGGACGCCCTCCATGCACTCGGCGGTCGAGACCTTAGGGCTAGATCGCCTCGATGTGGTCCACGCCGGGCCGGACCGGTACGCGCTGGCACCGCACATCCGCGCCCTACCCGCCGCTCAGCTCGTGCGCGAGCTGAGACCGCTGCGCGACTGAGCACTCCCCAACTCCCCGATCCAAACCCGCACATCTCCCCGCCGCGCCGTCAGGCCCTCGGCGTCGAAGTGGCCCAAGAGCGCCATCGCACATTTGCGGTTGCTGCCGATTAGTGTGCGGAAGTCGGCGACCGTAATCTCGCCGTCGCGCCCAAGAGCAGTGCTCAGCAGCGTCCGCGCATGGGCGAGGGCCTCGCCATGGATCAGCAAGCCCCCCTCCAACGCCGCCACCTTCCCCAGTACTTGCAGCGCGTGGACCACGTCCGTCACCTGTGGCAGCGGGACTTGGATGGCTTGGGCCAGCTCGGCCAACGTCGGCAAGTGGGCTAAATCCGCAGTGTTGAGCCGCGCCTCCACCGCTGCCTTTAGCACCTCTTGCTCCGGCGTGAAGCAAATGCGGTGCGACGCAGCTCTTACCACCGCTCCGTCCAGCGCGACCCGCCCCGCTTCTTCCAAGTAGCGCAACACGCAGTCGAACAGTTCGGGCTGGATGTAGCGCGCACTCAAATTGCGTAGCTCCTCGCGCGGCAAACCCAGCTTGAGCGGCTGGGCGCGGTGAAAGCTCGCCAGTGCCGCCTCAATCTGCGCCCCCCAATGCTCGCACACGTCCAAATGCAAAACGTGCGGTTGCCCTTCCGACACCACGCGCACGGCGCGGCCAGCCGCTACGAGCGCGTCCGCCAAGCCCGCCAACCGCTCCACCCCGATGCCCAGCTCACCGGCCAGCACCTGCTGGCTCTTGAGCCGGTCGTCCGCATAGCGGAGCCAGCACTCGACGACTTCGGGCAGGTCGGCATGGGCCAACGCCTGCAAATGCGCCAGCAACGCCGGCTCAAAGTGCCGGTGCTTGGCCGGGTGCGGGTTGAGTACGCGACCGCCGCCAATGGTCAGTGCCGGCGAGTAGCGGCGCAGCACAAAGCGGTCGCCCCACGCCGCCACTACGGGAGCCTCCAAGCGAAGCTGCGCCAAACTATCCTGTCCCGGCGTCAAAGGCTTGCCACCGGGCAGCACGACCCGCGCCATAATCTCCCGCGTACCCAAATGCAGGCGCACGCGGGTGCGCGACGCCATGGTCAGCGGGCTTGACGCGAGGAGTTGCACCTCGGCGTCCAGCATCTGCGTGGGGCGGAAAAATCCGGGCGCGACCAGCGAATGCCCACGCACGATTTGCCCCTGCTCCACGCCAGCCAAATTGACGGCGGCGCGGTCGCCGGCCCGCACCTGTTGTACCGCCGCACCGTGCTGTTGCAAACGGCGTACGCGCACCAACCGACCTTCGGGCGCAATCTCCACGCGGTCGCCCGCGGCCAAGGCCCCGGCCTGCACCGTACCCGTACAGACCAGACCAAACCCCTTGACCCCAAAGGCCCGATCGACGGGCAGGCGGAACGGCGCGTCCGTGCGCTTGGCCGCCGTGTCTGCCACCATGGCCAACAGCCGCTGCCGCAGCTGGTCAATGCCCGCGCCGCTGAGCGCGGAGACGCGAAAAATCTCGGCCGGCGCCAAAAAGGTCCCGCGCACAAACTCCCGTACTTCTTCCTCCACCAAGTCCAACCACTCCTCTTCCACCAAGTCGACTTTGTTGACCACCACTACCCCGCGCTCGACCCCCAACAGCCGCAGCACGTCGAGATGCTCCCGCGACTGCGGCATCACGCCGTCGTCTGCGGCAATCACCAGCATGGCCATGTCAATGCTACTGACGCCGGCTACCATAGTCTTGACGAAGCGCTCGTGCCCGGGCACATCGATGATCGTGGCCTGATCGCCCAAGAAGGCAAAGCCGAGTTCAATGGTAATCCCCCGCACCCGCTCCTCCGGTACTTGGTCGGTATCCATGCCAGTTAGTGCCCTGACCAACAGAGTTTTGCCGTGGTCGATGTGCCCAGCCGTGCCAATAACTGTGTGCGCCATCTGCTTAATTTTCCTAGATTGATGTATTCTTCTAAGTACCCGACCGTAGGGCCGCCCTTGGGTGCGCGGGCGTCTCGCCCGCATAACCTAACCGAGTACTTAGCTCTTCCTAGTCTATATTACGTCCAATTCCGCCGCCCCAACAAGGAGCTTTCCCATGTACCTCAAGCACCTGCGTCCCTACCAACTCGCCGCTGCCGTGGCCCAAGGGCATCCCCTGCTGGTGCCGGCCGGCTGCATCGAAACCCACGGCCCGCACATGGCCATCGGCCACGACACCCTCATCGTCGAGGAAATCTGCGACCGCGTGGCCGTGCGCACCCCTTGCGTCATCGCCCCTTCGTTTGACTACGGCCCCACCGGCTATGCCCTCGGCGGCCCAGCTGACGGAACCATCGACCCGGACTACGACGCCTTTGGCCGCTTGGTCAAAAGCATCCTGCGCAACTTCCTCGAAATGGGTTTCCGCAAAACCTACGTCATCATCATGCACCAAGGCATGGGCGGCCCCCTTGCCTTGGCCTTCAGCAAGGCCGCAGCCGAGCTGGCGTTTGAACAGGTGCTCGCCGCCGGGCACCCGCGCGGCTGGTGGGGCGACCGCGACGCACTCGAGCGGGCGAGCTCTTGGGGCGGGCGCATTGAAGTCCAGCCCATGATCCTCCCCCAGGCGAGTCCTCCGGCCGGCGGCGATCACGCCGGATACAACGAGACCTCCTTCCTGATGGCCGCACGCCCTGAACTAGTCGAACAAGACCGCCTCGGCGACGCTCCTCCTTGGTACTGCCAGCAAGACGAAGCCAAAAACAGCTACACGGCCAACGCCGCGCACGGCCGGGCCATGATCGCGGCCGTCGTCGAGGCGTGGGTCGCCAAAATCGACGAGGAGCGTTAAAATGGCCCAAGTACTGACCGTGCATCCCAACCGCCTCAAAGGCCGCCACATCCAACGCGCCGCCGATCTGCTGCGCCAAGGCGGCGTCATCGTCTATCCCACCGATACGATCTACGGCCTTGGCTGCGACATTACCAACAAGCAGGCGATTGAGCGCGTCCAGCGCATCAAAGGGCGCGACAAAAAGAAGCCCATGTCCTTTGTCTGCGCCGACCTAACCCACATCAGCGACTACGCTCGCGTCTCCAACTACGCCCACCGCATCCTCAAGCAGTGCCTGCCGGGGGCGTACACCTTCGTGTTGCCAGCCACGCGCCAGACGCCGCGCATTCTCCAAACCAAACAAAAAACCGTCGGCCTGCGGATTCCCGCTCACCCGGTGCCGCTGGCCTTGGTCCGCGCTCTCGGCCAACCCATCCTCAGTACCAGTGCCAACTTGGCCGATCAAGAGGTGATAACCGAGCCGTGGGCTTTGGAGGAAGAGTTAGGACCGCAAGTAGATTTGATCTTGGAGTGCGGGCCGCTGCCTGTGGAGGCTTCGAGCGTGGTGTCGTTGGTGGGAGATCAGGCCGAGATAATCCGCGAGGGCAAAGGGGATTTGAGCTTGTTTGCCGAGGAAGCGTAAGAGAATACAGCCGCCGGGCAGTGGGGGACTTTGGAAAAATTGGCATATAGCTCTACTAAAATATACTTGTTTAACGTTATAACATAGTATAACATGGTATAGACATGTATAAATAGGTAGAAAAGGATAGAACAATGTCATGGACCCGATAGAAAACCCTTTTTCACCCGGTGCAGGAGCACCCCCTCCCGAACTCGTCGGCCGGGACGATGTGCTCGATCAGGCTCGCATTCTACTGGGCCGAATCAAGCAACGCCGGGCTGAAAAGAGCATCCTGCTGACGGGATTGCGCGGCGTGGGCAAAACCGTCTTGCTCAACGAAATGGAACGAACCGCCCAAGCGGATGGCTATCGCACACTGCTCGTCGAAGCCCACGAACAGAAGCCGTTAGGTGCGCTGCTGGCCCTTCCTTTGCGTCAACTGCTGTATAAACTGGATCGGCTGGCAGGCGCGGGGCACAAGGCGCGTCAAGCCTTGGCCGTGCTCAAAGGATTCTTCGCGACGATCCACGTCAAGATGGAAGGGATAGAATTGGGGCTGGACATCGATGCGGAGCAGGGGACCGCAGACAGCGGCGACCTCGAAATTGACTTGCCTGATCTGTTCACGGCGGTGGCAGAAGCAGCCGCGGAGCAGGGGACGTGTTTAGCGGTCGTGATTGACGAGATACAGTATCTCAATAAGAAGGAACTCGGGGCACTCATCATGTCCATGCACAGGATGCAGCAGCGCCAACTGCCATTGGTGTTGCTGGGGGCTGGCCTTCCCATCCTGCCGGGTTTGGCGGGTGAGTCCAAATCGTATGCCGAGCGGTTATTCAGTTTTCCCGCTGTTGGCGCACTTTCCGAGTCGGACACCAGCAGAGCCTTACAAGACCCTGTCAAACAATACAAAGTCGAGTTCGACGAAGCCGCCGTCCGGGAAATATACCGTCTCACGCAAGGCTATCCCTACTTTCTCCAAGAATGGGGTTATCAAGCCTGGAACCGGGCCGAAGTTTCGCCGATTAGCTCGGCGGTCGTGCAAGACGCTTCCGCGACCGTAGCCAAGCGGCTCGACGAGAATTTTTTCCGCGTTCGCTTTGATCGCCTGACTCCGAGGGAGAAGCGGTTTCTCCGCGTCATGGCGGAACTTGGCCCAGGAGCACAACGCGGCAGTGAGGTCGCAGAGTGCTTGTCTGTGAAAATCAACAGCATCGGGCCAACCCGGGCGAAGCTCATCAACAAGGGCATGATCTACAGCCCGGCGCACGGCTACTTGGCGTTTACTGTGCCCTTGTTTGATGATTTTATGCGGCGCACCATGCCTGACTAGCACGGTTTCGACATTACCTATGCGCTTGTTCCAATTCCTCTGCTGCCTCCTCGCCGCCAACGCCGCCAATGCCCAATCGCCGATCTCTTACGCCGAGCGGGGGGAATTCGCCCTCGCCGCGTTTGGCGGGTTGGACATCGGCCTCTACGGCTACGCCAATCCCGCGCTGCTCAGCTATGTCGAGGGGGTGGAGCAGGGGGTCGTTTGGTCCGACAGCAGCGCTACGCACTCGTGGGGCCTTTTTACGGCCATGCCCCGGTTGGGATTTGGCGCGATAAACGGTCGCCGTGCCCGCGAGTATCGAGTTGGCCTCAGCAGCGGCGACCGCGACTTCAGCCTCGGAGTGGGCATGGGATGGGGGAGTGTGCGGCACGTGGTGCTCGGGGGGATTTGGCGGCCGGGGCCGCATCTTTCCGTAGGCGGCACCTTCACTTCGACTTGGGCGGGCGAGAGCCGCGAAGGAGCCATCGATTTCGCCCTACGCCCTTGGGGCGACGAGCGGCTCACCTTATATGCGGATTACGCGCACACCAGCGAGACGGATTTCTGGAGCACTGGAGCCGTAGTCGAGCTGATACCAGGGCTGGCACTGACGGGTCGCTTGTTCTCAGACCGCGACCTGCGCGTTGGCCTACGCCTCGGGCTGGGGGCCGCCGATTTCCAAGCACAAGCGCGGGGACGCATCTGGCAGACGTATGCGGCGCGCTTGGGGGCGCAGCGCGGGAACCTGTTCCAGCCGCGGGCGCGCTACCTTTCCGTGGAATTGTCCGGGCCAGTTCGCCACCGCCGCTTTGCGCTTTTTGACGACTCGCAGAGCCTACTCGAGCTCATCGCCTTGCTAGAGCGCACGCGCCGCGACCCAGCGATCAAGGGCCTTGCCATCAATGCGTCGGGCCTGCGAATTAGCCCGGCACTCGGCTGGGAACTGCGGGAAAAGTTGCGCCAGCTCCGCGCCGACGGGAAGCGGGTCTTGGTGTACATCGACCGCGTGGACATGTATGGCTATCACTGGGCCTCGGTGGCCGATCACTTGGTGCTCGACCCGGCTGGCGCCATCGGCTTGCAGGGCTATGTGGCGGGACAGACGTATTTCAAAAATGCGTTAGACCAGCTCGGGATCGGCTTTGACGAGTGGCGACTTTTTCGCTACAAATCCGCGACCGAAGCCTACGTCCGCCGCGACATGTCCGCCGGCGAGCGCGAACAGCTAAGCGCCCTGCTCGGCGACTGGTACGCCCTCGCCCGCCGCGACATCAGCACCGCTCGCCCGCTTGCGCCAGAGCACTTCGACCGCCTCGTGGAGGAGACCGCGTTCTTCCTGCCGCAAGAAGCCCTCGACGCTGGCTTGGTGGATCGCCTCGGCCGTTGGCACGAAATGGACCAGATGGTCGATGGCTTCAATATGATTGCGGCCCATTCATACGTGCGGCCAGCCGACCGGCGCTGGGGGCCGCGCAAGCGCATTGCCATCGTCTATGCACTCGGCCTCTGCGCCATGGACTCCGGCATGGGTGCGCGCCGGCTCGTCAACGAGATTGCCGCGGCCTGTGCGGCGGCCGACGCCGTGGTGCTGCGCGTCGATTCGCCGGGCGGCGATATCCTGCCGGCGGCCCTCGTGGCCGACGCCGTCCGGCAATGCCGCGAGCACAAGCCCGTCATCGTCTCGCAAGGCTATCTAGCCGCTTCGGGCGGGTACATGATTTCGCTGCCCGGCCATGCCATCGTGGCCGCACCCAACACCATCACCGGCTCGATTGGGGTTATTGCTGGCTGGGCGTACAACAAAGGGCTAAAGGAAAAGTTAGGCTTGAGCACGAGCCACGTACAGGTGGGCCGCCACGCGGATTTGCCTTTTGGCATGACCCTGCCCTTGCTCGGCCTGCGCTTGCCAGACCGCACCTTCACGGCCGACGAAAGTGCGCGCATGGAGTACGCCATCCGCTCGCTGTATGCGGACTTTGTCGCCCAAGTCGCCAGCAGTCGCCACCTCGCGCCGGACTCGGTCGAAGTGGTGGCCCAAGGCCGCGTCTGGAGCGGCCAGCGCGCCGTGCAGCTCGGCCTCGCCGACCGCATCGGTGGCCTCGAAACAGCCATTGCGCTGGCTAAGGAAAAGATCGGGCTGGGGCCGGACGCGCCCGTCGAGCTTGTAGAGCGGCCCCGGCCCAAGCTGCTTTCGCCCGCACTTTTTCGCCCGCGGCTGTTGGGCCTTGCCGCACAGCCCACCCCGGAACTCGACTACCTGCACTTTCGCCTCCAGCACAATGGCTTGCCCTTGTTGCTGGTTCCCGCCAACCACGTGCCCAGCCCGATGGGGCTATTTGGAGAAAACACCTATGAGTGAGGAAGCCCGCGCCTTATACGCGGATATGGGGGCGACGCCAGTGATCAACGCCCTCGGCCCGCGCACCCTTTTAGGAGGATCATCCCCCCACCCGGAGGTCCTCGCCGCCATGGAACTGGCCGGCCGCTACTACGTTGACATGGACGCCTTCTTGGCGAGCACCGGGCGGATTGTCGCCGACCTGCTCGGGGCCGAAGCTGCGCTGATTACCCCGGGCTGCGCCGCCGCCTTGGTCCTCGGCACAGCCGCCTGTGTCACCGGCTCAGACCCGGACAAAATGGCCCGCCTACCCGATTCAACCGGCATGCCCAACCAAGTGGTCATCCAAAAGGCCCAGCGCTACAAATACGACCGCGTGGTGCGCCTGCCCGGCGTCGCGCTCGTGGAGGCCGGCAGCGAGCAAGGCACCACAGCCGACGAACTCGCCGCGGCCATCGGCCCGCAAACCGCCGCCCTGCTCTACCCGGCCATCGACAGCGCAGCCGCCATTGTCCCGCTCGCCGCGGCCATTGACATCGCCCACGCCCGTCGCGTCCCGGTCTTCGTCGATGCGGCCTTCCGCGTCTATCCCCTAGACGGCTTGACCCGCTACATCGCGGCCGGAGCCGACCTAGTCGGCTATGGGGCCAAGTACGTGGGCGCACCCAACTCTTCGGGCATCCTCTGCGGCCGCGCCGACTTAATCGCAGCCGCCCACTTGCACAGCTTCGCCTGCTTTGAGACCCGCGACCTAGAGGGGATTGGCCGCCCGCTCAAAATCGACCGCCAAGAGGTCGTCGGCGTGGTCGTGGCCCTGCGCCGCTGGCTGGCCCTGAACCACGACGCCCGCAACCAAAGCGACACCCGCCGCGCCGAGGCCGTGCGCCAGCATCTAGGCGAACTCCCCCACGTGCAAAGCGCGGTCCAGGGCCCGTCCCTGATTTTGACTTTGGACGAACAAGCACTCGGCCGCACCGCCGCCGATCTCGAGGTCGCCTTGCGCCACGGCAATCCTGCGGTCTGGCTCTCAGCCGCCCCAGGCCAGCTTCACTTGTCGATGCCCACAGTGGCCGACGACGACGCGGAACTCTTGGCAGCGCGGATCAAGGAAGTGCTAGAGCTTGGGAGGTAAGGCACCACGCCGCGCCCCAATTTACATGGTAAACCAGTTCGCCATGCCGCCAAAATAGTCGATGATCAACCACATGCCCGCCGAGCCAAAAGCCCCCAGCACCATGCCGAGAAAGAGCGGGCGCAGCAGGCGGTAGCCCTTGGCCCCGCCGTATTTCAAAATGACCGCTTTGCAAGCCCAAGCGATAAAGACCGAAAACCAAATCTGGCTGATCGGGTAGGTCAGACCGAGGACGAGGCCAATGGGATGGATCGGGAAGCCGACGAAACGCGCCTTGAGAAAGCTCAGCCCGGCCATGACCGCACTGCCGATGCCGGTGTAGATGAGGTGCCAGCCGTAGATTTCCTGCGGGTTGTTGATATTGTGCGCGATCCAGTTACCCGTCAGTTGGGTCAAGCCGCCGAAACCCCAACCCCCGAGATTGATGCCACCGTATTTATACGCCAACGTGGTAACCATCCATATCGCGGAAATCAGGGTGACCACTATGGTCGCGGCGATCGCCCAAAACAGCCGCCGAGCCTCCAAACGCACAACCTCGGCGATCTTGAGGCCGGTCGCCGCTGAGGCCATGACGAAGGTGCGTAAGTCGGCGGTCCAAGGGAAGTTCATGCCGAGTGCCGTCAGCCCGCTCGCTCCAAGCACGGTTGGACCGAACGCCGTGACCATAAATACCGGCGGGGCCACCGGTGATACACCGTAGGCGAGGCCGGCCTGAGAGACCATGCGCGCCAAACCGATAAACGTGGCCAAGCAGAGTAAAAAATAAAAAAATGCAATGCCGAACTGCAGGCCGGTTTGCGCCAGCCACCACACGGCAAAGATCGACCCGCAGATAAAACCTAGCACGGCCGTGCGGTACGAAAACATCTCGCTGCTGTCGTCAATCGTCGGGTCGCGTTTGAAGGCTTTGCGGAGCACGTCGCCGATATGTTGGCGCGCCGCCCACAGGATGGAAAAGACCAAAAAGAACATCGCGCCCTGCGCCAGATGGGCGACGCTGGCCGAAGCGGGCATTGAGTAGGGCTGCGACGGGCCAATGCTCCAGCCAAGCAGACGCTCAACCCCCGTGTGGACATACGCGAGAAAGGCGAAAAACCACACGCCGAACGAGACATCGAGGCTCAACAGATACGAAAGCCCGATGACCTCGAATCGCGGGTAAAGGTTCAGACGTACGGACTCGCGCAGAAAGCGCAGCCGGGTATTCAACTGGATGAAGGGGAAGAAGTTGAAGTAGGAGTGCAGGCCATTGACGAGATTGATGAGAAACGGGATCAAAAAGCCGACCCAAGTCAGATAGTTGTGCAGCAATGGCGGCAGCAGACGGCTCCGCTCCCCTTGGGCCAATTCGAGCGGCAGAACCGAAAGCGGGAAGAGCAGACGCTCGTGTTCCATCCACTGCTTGCGCAGAATAACTAGCATGCAGAGCGTGACAAAATAAACGCTGAGTATGAAGAAGCCCCAAGCCAACAACGGCTTGTGCCATAGCCCCCAAGGCACGGGTTCGCCCCGCGCCGCCCCTTCAAAGAGCTTCCAGATCGCCACACGGTCTTGGGACACGAGCCAGGGTTTGATGTGCGGGTGGATGATATTGGCCCAGTCGTTCTCCGGCGTGGCGAAGTAAAACAGCCCCCCTAAAAACGGAATCAAGTTCATAACGAAACCCCAAGAGGGAATCGCCGAAGCCACGATCATCATTATGTACACGGTTGCCAACTCGCCACTGTGGAGCCGCGAACCAGTGAGCAGACGGGCGAGAGGATTGAGCAGCAAAGTGATCAGGAAGAACAAGAAGATAGCGGCACCCGTGGAATAATCGGCGGCCATAGCCGAACCGCGCACCACCAGCGTACCATAGGATTCCCCGCAGGAGATCGCAGTAGCGCAAAGCAGGCCGACAAAAACCGCCCGTTTGGAAACGCCGCGCTGTGGTTGGCCTTCTGTCACATTCGCCTTTGCCGAGATTTTGTTAGTCGCCACGTCTTTCCGCAGCCGACCCATAATCGAGAGGCGCCTGCCGTTCCGTATTGTAAACTACAGGGCGTCACCGGCATTATCAAAGCCGCTAGTTTCAGAGTGGTATTTCACACGATAGCTGGCAAAGACTCGCCCCTAGTCATCCCCGTCGCCTTAAATCCTACGACTACGCGGAGCACCCCGAAGCAATCGCGCATCTATGACGACCGCCCAACAACAAGCCGAGGCCCTACGGTCGAACTGTACGTCCACCAAGTCGAAGGCAACACCTGATTGGGAGTAAACCCATCGTTTCCATTTACTGACGTTACGCAGTCCGCTTCCATGGAGTCATGCCCTTCGACAAGCGCAAGGCACACCGCCGTCGGCGGATTCTTTTTTGGACAGACACCTAGGTCTGTCCCTACGGTTCGACCGGCGCCGGGCATACCGCCAGCGGCTGACCGTGTCGAAGCCCAACCACGGAACAACGCCCAAGGGGCCGACGGCCGCTAACGCCACTGCGTAACGTCAGTTATTTATTGACGCCGTAGAAGGGTATCCATATGCTCACTATTCGACCCGTTTCGGGGCTATGACTGCCTCGCAAAGCAGCCCGACAGGGGTTTCTAACAAAACACGAGGTATCGTCATGCCGTTTGAAGAATTCGTCGAAGATCGGGTGTTCTCGCCGACGCTCGTCGCGAATGCATTGCATACGACTCGGGCCGAAATTGCCGGTACGCTAGGGCTTGGCCGCGATGCCTTTTCGTGTGCCCCGCAGATCCGAGCGCAGAAGACGCAGACGCGACTACGGCAGATGTTGGAGATTCTCCACCGAGTTGAAGTTCAAACCGGTTCCGAACTGGCCGCTTATGCTTGGTTCCGTGCGGGGCCTTTGCCGGGCTTCGGCGGTCTAACGCCCAACCAACTTCTGCGGCAAGGCCGTGCAGACCAAGTGCCTGCTCATCTCGACCGGATCGTCGCTGGTGGTTATGCCTGATGCGGTTCCAAGAGTTCGTGTACCGTGCATACAACCCGCACTGGTCTTGGTCGCCGCTCTCGGGAGAGGGAGCGCGTCTTCATGGGGGTCGGTTTAACCGGACTGGCACTGGAGCGATCGTCGGCCGAGCCGCGGCGTGGTGATTGACGACGAGGGGCGTCGCCTCAAGAATCCATTATCCTGACGACTGTGACGAACATGACGCTTTCTGCCTTACCTCTGCCTTCGTAGGACAGAATCTTACACCCACTTGGTGCCTAGGTAGCCTGGAGCAGGCATATAGAATGCTTGTTTGTAGACAAGGCGCTGGACTGAGTAGCCTTCAGAGAGATATCCCCACGCAACCGAGCGTCTATGAGCACAGCACAACAACAGGCCGAGGCCCTAGCGGCCGGGCTATACGCCCACCAAGTCGAGGGCATTGCCTTTTTGTTGGGTCGTCAGCGGGCGATTCTCGCCGACGACATGGGGCTGGGCAAGACGCGGCAGTCCGTGCTGGCCATGCGCCAAGCGCGGCCCGAGGGGCCGTACTTAGTCGTCTGCCCGGCCGCGGTCAAAACCAACTGGGCACGTGAGATTGAACTGGTGCTGCCGACGGCAGAAATCGCCATCGTCGGCCCGGCACCCGCGCCAGTGCCCGGCTATGCCGGCTGGGTCATCATCAACTACGATATCCTCGCCAAACACCCGCTGGCCGAGCACACTTGGAGCGGCCTAGTCTTCGACGAGGCTCACTATCTCAAAAACTACCGCAGCCAGCGGCACCGCCTGTCGCTGGCCTTGGTCAAAGCCGTCGGCGACGAGGCGGTGGTCCACCTGTTGACCGGTACGCCGTTGACGAGCCGGCCGCGCGATCTTTTCCCCCTGTTGCAATTAGTGCGCCACGCCTTGGGGCGTTCGTTCGTCTCGTTTGCCAAGCACTATTGCGCCGGCTACAAGGGCGAGTACGGTTGGGTCGCCGACGGAGCCTCCAATATCGAAGAGCTGACCGTGCAGTTGCACGGCATCATGCTGCGTCGCACCAAGGCCGAAGTCCTCGACCTGCCGCCCAAAATTCGCAGTTGGCACGATGTGGAGGTCGCCAGCCGAGTGGCGCGCGAGCTGAGCGAGGCGGTAATGGAGCTGTTGCAGACCATCTCGCGCCGGGGCCAAGCCAAGCTGGCCGGCGAGACCGAAGCCGCGCGCCGCTCGCGGCAGGGCTGGATCATGGGCCAGCTAACCACCGCGCGCAATCGCTTGGCCATGGCCAAGGTCCGCAGCACGATTCCCTTTGTCGAAAACGCCTTAGAACAGGGCGAAAAGGTCTTGGTTTTCTCGTGTTTTCTCGCCCCGGTCAACACGCTGCGCAAGCACTTCGGCTCAAAGGCCGTAGCCATCACTGGCGAAGTGCCCGCGAGCGAGCGGCAACAACGGGCCGATCGCTTTCAGGAGGACAAAACAGTGCAGGTGCTGGCGGCGCAGATTACCGCTGGCGGGGTCGGGCTCAACCTGACGGCCGCGCGGCAGGTGGTTTTCAACGATCTCGACTGGGTGCCGGTCAACCACTGGCAGGCCGAAGACCGGGCCTACCGCA
This sequence comes from Candidatus Latescibacterota bacterium, assembly GCA_007571365.1. GTDB lineage: Bacteria > Latescibacterota > UBA2968 > UBA8231 > UBA8231. The sequence goes on along the minus strand of RKRN01000058.1, from coordinate 45,613 downwards.
TCGGGCAACAGCAAGCTGTCAACGTCACGTACATGGTCGGCAGCAACACAATCGACGAATTCGTCAAGACGGTCCTCGAAACCAAGTCGGTGCTGATCGACCAACTCGTCGAGGGCCGCGCTTTGCCCGAACATTTCCAGCGCGACGTGATGGACGAGTTGCGGCGGGTGCTGGCGGTGCTGCCCGCGCCGCCCACGGGTGCGATGGACGAGCAGCAAGTAGTGGAATTGTTGCGCGAGGCCGAGGCGGCTTTTGTCGCCGCACAGCCCGCCGTCTCCGCGCAGGCCCAGTCGCGCTTGCCGTCGGCCGCGGCCGTGCAAGTGTTGGCGCGGGTGTTGGCCGGGCCAAAGCGGGCTGTGTATCGGGCAGACAGCTCGTCGAGGCCGGGGGCTTTCTACGAGTTGGAGGTAGAAGGAAACGACATAAGTTGCAGTTGTAAGGGATTTTCTTATCGGGGGATTTGCCAACATGCGCGGGCGTTGAAGGAGGCCCTAGTCAAGGGAGAGGGGTTGCCGACGGGATTTGCCGAAGTCTGACCGTGCGATCCTCCTGGGAGGGCGGGCGTCTCGCCCGCCAGCGGTTGCCGGTTTGCCGAAGTTTGACCGCTCGATTCCACTACGAGACAATCATGCCCTACGACATATCACAACTAAAAAGAGACTGGTACCGGGAAATCTCGGCGCGATCTAGACAGCGAAAACAGGCAGCGATCCGCGGTGAGTTTCAACGCGATCTAAGCGGAATTAACAAGCCGGTTTTGGAGCTAAATAAACTAATGCCCCAACAGCGACAACAGGGTTTGCGGGTGCTATCCCTGTTTTCAGGGGGTGGCGGTCTAGACCTAGGTTTTGACCGTGCCGGTTTTGAGCATATTGCCAGTTTTGATGCCTTGGATATTTGCGGTGCTACGCTACGGCGCAATCGCCCCCAATGGAAGGTCTTTTCTGGTCAATATGGCGATGTAACAAAGGTCAAGTGGACAGCCTATAAAGGCACGGTCGATCTCATCCACGGCGGCCCTCCATGCCAGCCTTTCTCAGTTGCTGGGAGGCAAAGTGGGAGTGAGGATACTAGGGATATGTGGCCGGCGTTTATTGACGCCGTGATGGCTGTCAAACCCGCTGCGTTCGTAGCCGAAAATGTTCCGGGACTCCTGAATCCTAAGTTCAATAACTACGTACACAAGACTATTCTAGCACCGTTAGAGCCGAGCTATCGCATCGCCAAGTTCAAAGCTGTTGCCTCCGACTTCGGCGTTCCCCAAGTGCGAAAGCGGATCATCTTCGTCGGATTTAGATCGCCCAAAGCAGCTAGTGAATTCGAGGTCCCGCAGGCAACGCACTTCTCCAACGATAGTCTGTTTTCATCGGGCATCTATACGTTGGGTGCTAGGGCGGCTTTGGGGCTAGCGGACATTGGTTTTGATTGTTTTGCCCCGACTCTCCGTTCTGGTTTTACTGGTCCGAGAAAGACGACTAGCATTCTAAATAGCAAGGCTAGTCAAAAAGTTTGGCAGAGGCTACAGATTTGGCCGAATGGTGTACAAAAGTCGAGAGAGGAAGCCGTGATGTTCCCCCCAGAGAATGGACATTTTAGGCTTTCCGTCCAAGACTGTGCTCTTCTGCAAGGGTTTCCAGCAGATTGGCTCTTTGAAGGTGCTGTGTACCAGATCCTTGGCCAAATCGGCAATTCCGTTTGTCCTCCGGTGAGCTATGCCATCGCAAAATCTGTCGCGAGCGCGTTGAGAGTTTAATGGCTGTCCAAGACGATCGCCGAGAGAAGGAAGTGTGCAAGCTATTGGCCTTGCGCGAGGTAGCAGGCCGTATAATGCTTGCTAACAAAACATTGCAATGGACTCAATTACGCACACTCATCACCTAAAGGAGCCCGTTCATGGCCTTTGAAATTTTCGACTTTCGCCAAGAGGAACACATCAAAAACCTCCTCGTCACACCCCATATCCGCTCCCGCTTTTTGCGCATGCAGCCGGGCGAGGTGGCTGGCCTGCACAGCCACGATCTCGGCCACGAGATTTTCCTCATCCTGCAAGGCCGCTGCGTCTTCCACATTGCCGGCAGCGACCAGGAACTGGGCGCGGGCCAGCTCTGCGTCGCCCTCGCCGATGAGATCCATCAGGTGCGAGCCATCGGCGACGAGCCCATGGTCATGTACCTGTCGGTCACGCCCCACATCCAGCCGACCCACACTGGCCGCGACCCCGACGGCACCCGCCACCCAACCCGCTTTCAGCCCTCCAGTTCGTACGATGTGGCGACAGATACCGACACGCCCATCGACGAACTCATCGACAAGTTCACGGCCGCGTCAGCCGACTTGGCCCAAGCCGCCAGCACCCAAGCGACGGCCCAAGCCGCGCGGAGCGATCAACTCAAGGCGGCCCTCGCGGCCGGCGACCAAGCCCGAGCCACCGCGCTGCGCGAAGCTATGTGGCAAGACGTGTATCAGAGCTTCAAGCGGGCCTACGCCCTAGCCGATGTGTGGAACGACTTGACGCCGCGCATTGGAAAGGTGGGCTGACATGGCTCCTGTCCACATCGGCGTCGTCGGCTGCGGAGCCGTCGCCCAAGTCCAGCACCTACCCAACCTCACCGCGCTCAAGGACCTGTTTTCCGTCGAGATGGTTTGCGACCTCTCGCCTAACTTGGCGCAGACCGTGGCGCAAGAGTTTCACGTACCGCACCACACCAGCGACTGGCGCACCCTACTCGCCGCCGAGCTCGACGCCGTGCTGTTGTGCCACACCGATCCCAAAACCGAGATTGCCGTCGCCGCCTTTGCGGCTGGCAAACACGTCTTCATCGAAAAGCCGATCTGCTTCTCGCTGCAAGAGGCCGACCGGATCGTCGCCGCTCGGCTGGCGGCTGGCACCGTTGGCTTGGCGGGTTACATGAAAGTGTACGACCCGGCCTTTGAGGCCGCGGCCCGGGCGGCCGCTGACATGGCCGCGATCCGCTTTGTCCAAATTCACCACCTGCACACCAACAACTCGCATCATCTGGCGCACTTCCGCCTGCACCGCGCCGACGACATACCCACTGCGGCTGTGGAGCAGACGCGGGCGGCGCGGGCGGCGGCCGTGCGCGAGGCCCTCGGCGCAGTCCCGGCCGACGTGCAGGCTGCCTTTGGCCACCTCGCCGGCAGCATGATCCACGATCTCTACGGCCTGCGCACCATCATGGGCGTACCCGAAAGAGTCGCCAGCACCGAAATTTGGTACGAAGGCTGGGGCATCAGCACCATGCTCGCCTATGCCAACGGCGCACGCTGTGCGGCCACTTGGGTCGAACTAAAGGACGTGCGCGACTTCAAGGAAACTCTCGAAGTCTGCGGCGACGACCGCCGCGTGTTGCTCTCCTACCCAACCGGCTTTTCGCGGGGGATCCTCTCCACTTTGGAGATTCAGACCCTCGACGAAGCCGGCGAGGCCATCACCCACCGCCCGGCCATCGCGTGGGAAGGCCCCTTCGTCCGCGAGTTGAAGCACTTCCACGCCTGCATCACTGAGGGCGTACTGCCGCGTACTTCCTTGGAAGAGGCCCGCTGCGACATCGCCCTAATCATCGACATCATCAAAGCCTATCTAGGCCGCTGACATGGCCCCCAAGCCCTCTCCGCCCCCCATCATCTTCACCGACGACGGCTGGATTTTCACGGCTGCGGACAACGTCTCGGTGGCTGATCTCAAAGAGAAAGTCATGTATGGATTACGATTCAGGACCATGGTGTGACGGATGGCCCTTTCATAAGTGTTCTGTGTGGCCCGTTAGCCACTCGAGAGTTCCGCACTGTCATGATTATTGAGGCTACTATTATCCTATTCCCGATAGGAACCCTATGTATCGCCATAGGGTTCTTTTATCAAAGTAAGATATTGTTGCTCGTAGGACACTTAGTAATTGGTAGTCATCTGATTTTATTATTTATATATGGACTTCGCCATTGGGAGTTTGCTATAGGTATTATTCTTTTTATATTAGCGGGGTTTGTATACCAAAGACCACATCCATGGCGAGCATTTCTTTGGTTCGCCATGGCTGCACCTCTGGGTATTATTTACTATCTTTGTATGTTCATACTTATACTCTACAATCTATTTGCAGATCATGGATGGCTCGATCAACTATGGCGATTTGCATTCTCAAAGGAGGAAAAGGAGGAATTTGACTTTTTAGTGCCCTAATTACCCCCTGCTCTCGGAGGGTACTTATTAGGATAGACGATTAGCAAAATGGTATAAAAGTTGCACTTAGATCCTATACGAAAGTCATGTCAAACGATCGACAATTCGGACTTGATTGAGGGTCAATAGGTTAGGTGAAGAAAGCGTAGGTTGCCAAGAATTTTTTATTAACAGGAAATCAATTTTCGTATAGGCTCTTAACGATTATGTCCCCAAAACATCCCGCCTCTCCGCCCCCCATCATCTTCACCGACGACGGCTGGATTTTCACGGCTGAGGACAACGTCTCGGTCGCCGACCTCAAAGAGAAAATCGTCGATGGCTATGCTGGCACCGGCGGCGCATTCTGGTGGAGCACGGGCGACCATGAGGTCTATCAGTTCGAGACGGAAATTGGCGAGAAATTCGGCGACGACCGCCGCGGCCTCGGCGCGACAGCCCCTTCCTTCGTCCACTCGGCCACACCCGGCGTCGAAGCGCGGATCGCCGCCAACCTCCAGAACCTAATCGCCGAGTGCGGCGGGCCGTTGACCGCACTTGCACACCTGTGCCGTGCGGCGGCGATCCCCTTCTTTCCCCGCATCCGCATGAACAGCCACTACCAGATCGACCCATCCCATCCCGGCTACGGTCGCTTCCGCCGCGAGCAGCCCCACCTGCTCATGGGCCGCCCCGGCGAAGCATTCCCCGAAAAGTCGGTTGAGTGGGGCATCCGCACCGGCCTCGACTACGCCCACGCCGAGGTGCGCGAACACCTGCGGCGCATCGCCTGCGAGGTTTTCGAGCGTTTTGACGTCAATGGCATTGAGCTGGACTTCATGCGCCATTCGGCCTTCTTCCGCATGGCCGAAGCCACGGCCAACAGCTACCTGATGACCGATCTGGTGCAAAAGATCAAGGCGCGGCTCCGCGAGGTCAGTGCCCAACGGGGCAAGCCCTTGCAACTGGCCGTCCGCGTCCCCCCGACCTTGGCCGACTCGCGGCGCCTTGGCCTCGACGTCGACGAATGGATCGAGACCGGCCTCGTCGATATCGTCGTCGTGGGTGGCGGCTTTATCTCCTTTGAGACCCCGGTCGATGAGTTCGTCCGTGCGGCGGCTTCTACCCCTTGCCTCGTCTATGGCTGCATTGAAGCCACCCGCCACAGCGACCGGCGCTTCCTCCGCGCCTTGGCCCTGCGCTGGCTCACTGACGGGGCCGACGGCATCTACCTATACAACTTCTATACCATGTCGCCCGAGTGGAATCGACAAACCGCCGCTGAATTCTCCGACCTCAACACCCTGAAGAAACTCGACAAGTGCTACGAAATCAGCAGCACCATGGCCTTCAGTCCCACGGCGGGCCACAGTGCCGCCTTCCGCTTGGCCCATCCCTCGACACCGCTTCCAGTGCCCTTGCCCACCGACAGCCCCAGCTTGGGGCCGACGCTCCGCATCCGCGTCGCCGATGATGTGGCCGACGCCACCGGCGGCTTGGCCTTGCGTTTGGAGCATTTGCCCGCGGCGGACCGCCTCGAAGTCGAACTCAACGGCCACGCCCTCCCTTGGCACCAAGCCCAAGTTTCCAGAGCTGGCTGGTCGCGCCAGCAGACAGCACCGCTGTTTTGGGCCAGCTATCCCACTCGTCCGGTCGCGCAACAAATGGCCGGGGTCAGCGTAGAATTTGCAGTGGATGGTTCTTTTTTGCGGACGGGCACAAACGAGGTCGCCGTGCGGCTAGTGGCAGGGCAAAAAGATCGCCGAGAGCAAGTAAAATTGACCGGCGTCGAACTGGCTATTGCTCACTGAAGCGACCCGGACAACGGCCGACCTAGCACTGGTCCTCATCAGACTATTCCACTATTTTGACGCAACGGGAGCTTGCTCGAACAATTGCCGCAGCCACTTAGCGAATGCTGTGCTGAGTGTTCCATCTACACACAGGTCTTGGGTGCTAATGGCGAGACCCATTTGCCTAGGGTCTTCTCGCGTCGCTAGCCAAGCGTGGAGTTGGGCCCGCAATCTCTTTTTTGCGGTAAATTTTCGGTCTTTCTCTGGAATGCTATCGATGTAGTTCGTGGACCGTGGCCAGATCGGATCGTTTTGGGGGATCATCTCTGCGACGAAATTTTCGAGTTCGCCGGGAGACTCATTGTCGGGCATCAACCAGATGCCGACGCGGGGATTGCTGTCTATAATGGTGCCGGTTGGATCAGGACTGCTGGGCATCTCGATATTCTCCTCGCGAAGCCTAGTGGCCACAGCATCCCAGCGGGCGTTCAAATCGTCGTTTGCATCCACTAAGATGCCAACGGCTTTGTGGTTGGGAGCTAAAATCTCCAAGCCGATGTCTTCAAGAAGTTCTTCTATCCCTCCTTTATCTTGAATACAGAATTCTGGCATAGCTTGATGGCGATTGCGAAAATGCCGAATGACATGCTTATCGTTTTGTCCCTCAACTAAGAGGACGCGGTCATTATTAGCCATTCACCTACCTCACCTCCATACCAATATGCTGTTTGACAACGGCTTTGAGATTGCGCTCCGAATACTCAACGGCCCACATTTCCTCATCTTTTCGCTCAAGACGCACAAGCACCCCTTCGGCTTCCTCGCACTCAACTGCGGCTTGGGCGAATCCGCGGACGCAATCAAAGCTGTGCGTCGTTGCAATGACCTGCACGTTGTTGGCGGACGCCGTCTTAAAGACCATGCGCCAGAAGTCAGGCTGTATGGCATGGTGAACGCCGTTTTCCGCCTCGTCAATGAGCAAGAATCCGTCGCGGCTGTCGATCAGTGCCAAGGTAACGCCGGCCAAGTGCAGTGCGCCGTTGCCGAGGCTTTGCAGAGGGACGGGACGGGCTTGTCCGTGGAGTTTTGCGACGACTCGCTCCATATATTTTTTGTGACCCGCAGATGATACGTCGTTGCGGATCACCCCCACCCGCTCCAAGTCGTTGCCGAAAATCAGCTTCAGTGCCTGTACTGCCCGGTCCTCATCGTCCGTCAGCGCGATAGTATTCCAAAACCGTGCAATTTCTTCGTTACTCAACACGCTCGGCCCCAAAAGCTGACATCCTATTGGAGGCGGCAATTCGGTTTTTTGCAATAAATTCCGTAGGTATAGGTACGCGCAATCGCTATAACGTTCTACTGGGCTAGCCACAGCCGATCCTTGAATAGGTAACACCCATGGCAGTATCTGCTCGGAGCCTAACCATGCGACTTTGAATGCCTGTGTGAAGCCCTTTTCAATATACCGAGATAGAATTCCGTCAATATGAGAAGTCTGCTCAGCGCTCAGCGAAGCCTCTTCAATCCTGAGTTGGCCCGTATCTTCTGAACCGATTGCGATGCGGGCGCATCTCGACACATCTCGTCCGTGGAATAGGGCCTCAAAATCGGCTACGAATTCTCGTGAGCTACTTTCGACCATAGCGGCGGCCATCTCTTGGCGGCTTTCCAACAGATCGGCCAGAACTTCGTAGTGACCGTGCGCTGCATAGACTCGGACCGCCTCTAAAACAGTCGTCTTGCCGACGCCATTCTTGCCGGCCAATAGCGTCACGCGGCCCAAGTGTGCAATGGAAAGCTCTTTGATCGCCCGAAAACCTGCTATCGACAGGTTCGGAAGGTGCAGGCAGTCGTCGAGTCGTTTTGGGGCCATAGCGTTTACTTTCTTTTAAGAGCGCGAGTTTTGAATGGACGGGATGTAGGGCGACTAAGTCTACATCTTGCGACCCGTGAGTTTTCCAAGCTCTTCAAACATAGCATTCAACACCTGTGTACTCACAGTTCCAATGCGTTCCTGAAGACGACGACGGTCAATGGCCCGTAGCTGAAACACCAAGGCCACTGATTCCGCTCTCAGTCCATTTTCCATCGTGGGATGAATGAATATTGTACCGACAAAACGGCTTGCTGTTCTCGCTGTCGTCAGGGGGACCACAAGGACAACAGGCAAATTACCTGCGTAATGGTCATCCTGCATAACCACTGCGGGACGACGTCCGCGTTGCTCACGGCCGTTATCAACGGGTAGCTCAACCCAGTGAATATCGCCGCAACTCACCTCTCTTCCGCTTCCCATTGCTCAATCAATGCCCAAGCTTCGTCGCTTGCTTGGCCCCACTGGTCTAATTCGGACTTTAGCTCCGGTGGCATATCCACCGACCGAATGAGAATTTCCACGTGGACGCCGTTAGGCAAAGGGGTATCACTCTGGGGCATAACCACACCGTTTTTGATAATCCCAGGAATGGTCCAAAAATTAGCTGCCATAGTCCCTCCAAGTAATTGTCGCCTTGGGTGGCCTACAAGCCACCAAGACCCGGTGAAGTAAGCAATCGTGGAACTGGCTGACTAGAACCTATCCCATTTAGAAGCTCTAACAAAATGCCCGGCGTTGACCCAAGCGCGGACCAAGGCCGTGATCGACGCAGCCGTGCGACGCCAGCAGGATGTTTTGTTAGGGCCTCTAAAACGGTCGTCTTGCCGACGCCATTCTTGCCGGCCAATTATGTTCCGTATGAATCAGGTCCTTTGTGCGGTATTTCCCGAAGGCTTTTTCGTCCTGCTTGCGGACGATGGGAAACGTATCGAGCACATGGATAGGGCGAGCAGTGCTTTGCACAAACAAAGCCTAAATGCGCCAATACCCAAAATACAAGATGCTTCTACCACTCGACTTTGCCCTCATCGGTTCGAGGGAATTCGTCGTCAATCTCCTCATAGATCACCTTATCTTCTCTCAGTACCTTCGTAGCGTGTACCCATTTTCCATGGATTTTCTTGAGCCGTAAGATTTGATTGAAAAACCCATTGCGGGCGGAGAAGAAGATGTTGAACCCCGGCGTGTTGCCATTACCGAGCGTAACTGGATGCAGCATCCAAACAGAAGAAGAGATGAGGTTGCCGATTGAAATGTTCGTGTCTGTCTGCTTCAGCGTGGCAAACGATAGCTTCCCCTCGAGTTGATCAAATTTCTCCAAGTCGACAATCCTAGCCTGCACATCGTAGAGGTTGTACTACTACCACGAACTGGCCAGTGTTTTTGACTGAGTTGAGACTTGAAATATCCAAGTAGCAGAAGCTGTCCCCTCCACTTACCAAGCTCGCAAGTTTTTGATTCAGCCGGGCAATTTCCTCACTCTTATTTAGCAGATTTAGGTTGAAGCTATCCTGTTGCTGGGATGCCCAAAATGCACCAATCGCGCTAATCACTACACCGACGACTACGATTATTCGGGCCGGCTTGGGTTTAGACCCAGATGCCCAAAACCCACCAATCGCACTAATCACTGCACCGATAAAGGTTATTAAGGCCGGCCGGCTATTCATAGCTTCCTCTCTCCTTTTTATGACGTTCAGGGAGTAGGGAACTATCCCCCGCGTTATACTCCCGATAGAACAAAATAAAAACTGAATTTTTCTGTTGAGCGAAGAAGAAGTCTGTGCGGGGCTATGCTGATTCCGCATCCCCGGCGTCTAGCGCATTCATGTACGCTAGCGTCATGTCGTGGGTGAGGTAGGTTTTCCGAAGGCGGCTTCGTCAGCACGGCGCACGATGGGGAAGATGGGCCGCGCCGTCCCGCGGCAGGCCGTAGAGGTGGAAATGATTACGCCGCTAACTATAGTGGGTGGTCAGGCAATTTCTAACATCTTGTTGGCATAGTCCTTACCGGAGGTCGGTGCAGGTAATGGCCTGCCGTCTTGTTGGTATAGTTCAATGGTCTCTTCAACGATGCGGCACAGTTCTGAAAATACGGCTTGTTCGTTATCGCCGTGACATCCACCGTAAAAAAGATCCGGACAACGGCCGACATAGCACTGATCCTCGTCCGACCATTCCACTATTTTGACATAACGGGAACTCATTTTCATTTTTTTGACTCCTCAATAGCGACTCTGATCGCCTTTTCTTCATAGTGTTTTGCGTCAGCACCAAGCTGACCGGCAAGTATCACAGATTTTGAAACGTTAGGATGCACAAACTTTCTATGGCTTCCTTTTCCGCCACGTTTTTCAAATCCAGCATTTTCGAGATCTTTGATGAGTTCTCTAATTTTACGTGGCATGTGGCCGAGAAACCACTTTGCTTTTGACGAATTGGAATCTATCAATAAATTGTCCGAACCATTGATGCAACGGACTTTGCAAAAATTGCGAATTCTTCTTTTTAGACCGCCACCACCGCTTCTGCATCCCCGCGGCCGGTGCATTCACATACGCCAGCGTCACGTCGCGGGTGCGGTTAGACCTCAAAGAAAGATCGAATTTCGATTGGGACCGATCAATCTTGACGAATTTGCTAATCTGAAGGTCAGTGTTTCTTGTCTTTTGGCGGCAAGGGATCATTGCCGTAAGAGTCCTTGTCTCGAATTCTACCATCGGGCCTATGAATCACAACTTCACTTTTTTGGTTTTGGGCTATTTCACGTGCTTGGTTAATCGCCTGATATTGAGTACCGTGGTGAGATGTGTATTTCGAGTTGCCTGCGCCTCGAACAGCCCAACCATCCTCCCCTTTCACAACGTGTTGGTTTTTCCCTGACACCGCTAAATTCCTCTCCGTTAGATCATTGAAATCCGTTTCGGTAATAAAAAATACAAATCGAAACCCTGTCAACTGACATATATACCTACACTGCCACCACTGCTTCCGCATCCCCGGCGTCTAGCGCATTCATGTAGGCCAGCGTCATATCGCGGGTGCGGTATTTGCCAAAGGCGGCTTCGTCGGCGTGGCGGACGGTGGGAAAGGTGTCGAGGATGTAGGCCGCGTCGTCCCGCGACAGGCCGTAGAGGTGAAAATACAGCGCGTCGAGACGGGCGCGCAGGTGGCGGCGTTCCTCTCCGTCCCATATAAAGGGCGGGCCGTCGTAGCCGAGGTCGCGGGCGAAAGGAGCTAGGTCGTGGGCGGTGTATGTGAGGCGGAGGACGTGATTGCGGACGAGGGCGCGGGCGGTTGTGGTGCCGAATTTACGGTCGTAGGCGGCGGGAGCGATGACGGGGAGTTGTTCGACGATGTACCATGTAAGGTGAGTCGCCTGAACCTTCTGACGCGCAACGTAATCGAAACAGAAGCTGTTGAGATTGGCCAGCAGGCAGGCTGCGCTCTCGCCGTCAAAGTCGCGTTCAGCCGGCACAAGGACTGGCAATGTATGTCCACATCCAACCTGCGGTACGACAGCGGCAACCGTCGTCCTTTCGTTAGTGGGATTGGTAATGTCGCGGAAGCCCAAAGCGTATCCGCAACTTTGGGGTAGCATCGCCTCTACATTGTGGGCTGGCACCCAATACTGTGCTTGGGGCAAGAAATCGGAATCCGCGTGCTGCGCCTCGGTGACTTCCTCGCTGAGATACGGATTGTGCGTACTCTCAGGATTGACGCGAACAGAATTCGCACGGTGGTCAAAGTGCCAGATCATTCGGCCCTGGTACAACGGCAAATACAACGCCTCGCCCTTCTGCCAGCGATTGCCCGCAACCGGATAAAACCCTTCCTCATTGAGTTGTTTTGCTGTTATAAAAAGGTGCGAGTCGTTGGCCATGTGAAACATTGTGGCGTACTTCACCGGCCACACGCGCTCCTCTGTGCCTGCTGAGCGGTCCACCAGCACCGGATGCTGCTCGTAGATGCGGCGCGTAATCTCCGCATCGCGCCGACTGCGAAACACCGGAGCCGTGCCAGTATTCGGATTCACGCGGGTGAAATCGTCCGGCGTCAGCGGGAAGCAACGGTCCGCATCGTGAATCGCCTTGGTGTCGTGCAGGAAAAAGGCGCATTCGGTCTGGTCGAACTGGCGCTCCTCGCCGCCCAAAATGAGGGCGCAGAATTTGAATGAAGCGTGAACATCTTTGAAGAAAATTTTCTTGTTCTCAAAATCGAACAGGCCGCCCACGCGCCCGCTCGTCGAAACCGACTGGAAAAACCGCGCCGCCGTCTTGTCGGCATAAATGCCCGACGGCGTCAGCAAGCCGACGATACCATCGGGTTTAATCAGGCTCACCGCCCGCTCCACGAACAGCGAATACAGGTTGATGTCGCCGCTGCTCAGCAACGGATAATGCCCAGAGGCCCGCACCAGTTGCCCGAATTGATCGGCCTGCGCTTTCGCGGCATCGAACTCTGCCGCAAGCGGTGTTCCCCGACCGCGCAACTTCTGAATGCCCCGGCGTCGTGCTGCCGCCGTCGGCGCGAGCGCGAGTGCTCGATCCCGCGTAGCAAACCACTCAACCTCTTGCAGCTTGATGCGGTCCCACGGCGGATTGCCAATCACCGCGTCAAAGCCGCCGTGCGGACGCGCATCTTGCCACTGCCACCACACCCCCGGAAAAGCCACCTCCCAATGCAGAAAACCCTCCCGCTCGGCGATGGACCGCGCCGCCCGCCACAGCTCGGCAAACTGCGCGGCCGAATCGCCTATTTCCGCCGGCCCCCGCGCCAACAACTCATACGCCTTCGCCGTGTGCTGGCCGAGCGTCGCCACCAGCGGCCCCTCAAATTCAGCCAGTTCCTTCTTCTTCATACCCGCCGTGCGCCAACGCCCGCCACAGAGAAAGTTGAGCAAGCCGCGCAGGTCGGCGGTCGTCTGCTCCACCCCGCCGAATAGCACCGCCGACTCCTGCACCTCGGCCACATCGGCATCGGACATTTCCTCAATGCGCTGCATCCCTTCAGTGGCCATCTCGGCCCCGGCAATGGCACTGCTGGCAAACATCCCGCCGAGCCGGTGCAACGCATCGGTGGCGTCCCGCACCCGCAGGCCAATCAGCGAGTCGCCGCAGCGCAGGTGGTGATCGAGAAACGACAGCGGCGCACCCACCGTAAAACTGTGCAGCCACAGCGACACCTTGGCCAACTCGACCGTCAGCCGGTTCTTATCCACCCCGTAAATACAGCGCTTGAGCACCATGCGGCGGATGATGGCCTGATCGGTAAGTTGGGCCTCGTCCAAGACCCACTTTGAGGCGGCAGCCCGTTGGCGAATGTCGTCCCGAATCGCCGCCACGCGCCCCACCAACGGCGATGCGTACTCGCCATTGAGCCACTCCGGGACAGCCGGAACATACTCGATCAACTCGGCGATATAGTCCGACAAGAAATCCACGGCCGTGACCAGAAAGTGCCCGCTACCCATGGCTGGGTCTAACACCTTGAGGTCCAAAACCGCCACGGCCGGATCGAGCCGCTCGAGCTCCGCCCGCCGTTCCCGCTTGGCGCGGCCGTCGCTCTTGAACGCGGTGGCTTTGTTTTCAAAGGCTTTGAGCCGCTCTTCAGCCAACGGCTTCAAAGTCCGCTCGACGATCAGATCAACCAATTCTTGCGAAGTGTAAAAACTGCCGCTGTCCTTGCGGGCATAGGGATTGGGGCGAATGGCAATGGTGCCGTTGTCGCCGCGCACCGGCTTGCGCTCCAGCAGCCGCTCGTAAATGGAGCCCAGCTGCTGTACCGACATGTCGCGGTAGTTGACAAAGCGGCGCACACCCTGTGCATCCTCGGCGTGGCTCAAGTCGTAGATGATGGGGGCGATCGCTGCGTCGGCCAAGCGGACCGTTTCCAGCAACGGCGCGGCCGCCATGGCAAACAGGCCGCCGTTATACGGAGACAGGCCGATGGATTGGTCGCCCTTGTCGATGAGCTTAAATAGCGTCGTCAGGTGGTCGTAATAATTAGTAGCTACCGCCGAATACGTGTCCCCTTCGGCCATCCTACGCGCCACCGGGTCGCGCACCGGCTTTCGCAAACCATAGTCGTCGTAGCGCGCGTCGTTGACCGGCAGCAGCCCCCGGTCCTCGGCGTAGAGCACAAAGAGCAAGCGATAGAGCAAGATCAGGGCCGCATCGCGGCTGTCGGCGAGGCTTGCTCCCGCTTGCTCGGCCAGCGCATTGACGAGGTTGGGAAATACCCGCTCAAACACCACCCCGGAAAGATCCTGCGCGACCTGTTCCTCATAACGCCGCCCTTCGGCCAGTGCCGCTTCGAGGAACGTAGCCGTGGCCCCTTGTTGCCGGACAAAGGACGCACGGCGGAACAGCAGGTAAAAGACGCGCCAGCCGTGTTCGTCGAGTGCGGCCAAGTCGGCTTCAAAGTAGCTGCTAGCCCGCGGCCGGGCGCGATAGTCGTACAGCCGCCAGACCCGGCCATTGGTGAGGATGCCCCAGCGAAGGCGCCCCTCGGACTCGATTTCAGCCGTTGCTAAGTAGCGCAGCATCTGACCGTGTGGCGTCCCACGCTGCGTCGGGTCCCGGCTGTCGAGCGCCAGCCCAAAGCGCTTGCTCTCTTCCACTACGGTCGCGTACTGGAAGGAATTGCCAGACCGCGCCTTGGATTCGGCGTCAGCAAAAAGCAGGTGATCGGGAATGTCCTCGTGGCCGGCGGCCCTGGGCTGCGGTACGTACTCGGTCCATCCCAATAGCTCCAAAACCGGACGAATCAGCTCGTCCTCGGTGCGCGCTTCGTTGGGATTGCGGGCACCGCTAAGAGCGTCGTAGCGGTGGGCAACGCCGTTCCTAAACGCAGCAAACGCTTCCGGCCGAGACGCTTGCCACTCCGCCGTGGCCTTTATGCCGTCGGTGAGAAAATAGTGCGTGAACAATTGGCCGGGCATATCAGGTCTGCTGAGCTGAAAAAGCGTTGACTGCTGCGCCGCAATCTGTTGTAGTATGGCCCGCCACGCCGTCAGAATTAGCGAGACCATTTATGTGCTTCATGCGTTGCAAAAGAAGTCCACTCGTGGCAGTAGCACTCCCAAAAAAGAGATCGCCTTGATTCGACAGCGACTGAACAGGATACGAGCGATGGAGGCAGAAAATGACTGAAAACATCCGATTTGAGTGCCGCTCTGGGAATGTGTTCAAAGACATTGGATTCCCCGAGGCAGAAGCGGAACGCGAATTGTTGAAGGCCGACCTCGCCGTTGAAATCTACCTCATTATCGCGGGCCGGAAACTGACGCCGGCAAAAGCCGGAGAACTCCTCGGCGCGGATCAGGCAGATGTGTCGGGCCTACAGAACGGGGAGCTTGACCGCTTCAGCGTAGAACGGCTATTTGCATTTCTGAATCGGCTCAATCGCAATGTCGAAGTTCGCATTACGCCGACGAAAAACGCAAAGGGGCACCAGCGGGTCGTCGCAGTCTAGCACTCCTCGCCCTCACTCTTCCACCTCGGCCCACGCCCCCTTGGCCATCAGCCCGCCATCGACGCAGACGTTTTCGCCGGTCATAAACGATGCCTGGTCGCTGGCTAAGAACAACACGGCGTTGGCGATGTCTTCCGGCTGGCCATAGCGGCCGAGCGGATGGAGCTTGGCGTAATCCTCAAAGAATTGCTCGCGCTCGTGGCCGAATGCCTCGATCACCTCATCGACCAACGGCGTCTGAATGCCCCCGGGGTTGACCGCTAACACCCGAATCCCATACTGGGCGTAGTCGAGCGCGAGCTGCCGCGTCAGGGAGATAATCCCGCCCTTGCTGGCGGCATAGGCCGAAACCATCGACGCCGACTGCAACCCTTGGACGCTCGCCGTGTTGATGATGACCCCCTTGCGCTGCGCCATCATCTGCGGCAAGCAGTGCCTAGCCATCAGAAAAAAGCTCTTCAAATTGACGTCGATAATCCGATCCCACATCGCTATCGGCAGCTCGTGGGCCAGCTTATAGCTGGGCACGGGCTGGATGCCGACGTTGTTGCACAACACGTCAACACGGCCCCAATCCTCAATGATCTGCCCCACGGCCTGAGCGCAGGCCTCGTCGCTGGCCACGTCGGCCGCAAAAAAGCGGAGCGACCCCGCTTGCGCGGCCAAGGCCGCACCGGCCTCGGCGTCTAGGTCCAACGCGGCAACCTGCGCCCCGGCCGCGGCGAATGCCCGCGAAATCCCGGCGCCAATGCCCTTAGCACCGCCGGTGACGATAACTACTTGACCCGTAAAATCAGCCATGACAATCTCCTTTATAGTTTAGTAACTGATGTTACGCAGCTTTTGTCATGCCGGCGAAAGCAGGCATCGAGAAAATCCCATTGACGGTCCGTGCTCAGGCTGGATTCGTGCCCCGTGTCGGGCACGAGGTGACGTTCTGGCGCGGGAATGCCCCTCTGGCGGCGTACGCGGTCGTTGAGCAAGGCTGGATTCCCGCTTTCGCCGGCATGACGACTGAGGAGGCCACAGAGCCTACCCGGCGAAGGCCGGGCTGCGTAACGTCAGTTAGTGAAATGCCTCATTCGCCGATCTAGTACTCAGCGAGTTTCTTCAATTTACAACAAAATGCCGGCTGCCCCAGCACCTCAACCGGGAACGTGCGCTCTAGGTACAGTTGCGGCCACGCGCCGAATGCCTTGGCCAGCAGCGTGCGCTCGCTGGTCAAACACACGGCCACGCCACCGGGCTTTAGCACCCTGGCCACCTCGCGGGCAAAGCCCTCGTAGAGCGGCCGCAGTGCTTGCCGCTCGCCCATTTTTTTGCCAAAAGGCAGGTTGCACACGACCCGATCGACGCTGCCGTCGGCCAAGGGCAAATCCCGCGCATCCCATTGGCGGACGGCAATCGGCTTGTAGCGCGGGCCGATATTCGTGCGGGTGGCAGCCACCGCGGCCGGGCGAATGTCGCCGCCTAAAAGCTGGGCGTAGCGACCGTGCAGCCCTCGCTCAATGAGGATGGTTCCAGCCCCGCACATGGGGTCGAGAAAGACGTCGCCGTCCGCTGGCTCGGATAGCAGCACCAAGGCTCGCGCCACCGTCGGCCGCAACGAAGCCTCCACTTGCGCGACCTTGTAGGTGCGGTGGCGCATGGTCTGGTCGGAAAGGCGCACCCCGCAGAGCAATTCGCCGGCGGCCTCCAAGGCCCACACCTCCAACAGTGCTCGCTCAGCCACGTACTTCCAGCGCGGGAAACGCCACGCTACGGCCTGCTGCAAGGCGCGGCGCATCTCTTGACGCACATAGCGCTGCTGCCCGCTGCGGCGCTGGGCCACTATTCGGTAAGTGATGCGCTTGATCCGCTTGGGACGAGCGCGGCGCTGGGCGCCCACGGCGTCTGCAAAAAGCGGCGACTCGGCAACGAATGCGCCGGCCTGTGCCAAGCCCTCGCGCCCCGCAGCCACCGGACCGCGTGCTACCAGCGCAAACACATCCTCGGTCGTCCCCAATTCGAGCAAGGCTTGGGGCGGGGCATCCGTGGCAAAAAACACTACGCCGCGCTGCTGGCCCTGCCGCTCGGCGGCCAAGTGCGCGGCGATCTCTCGTTGGGCGATCTCCTCTAGCCCAGGGGCGACGAATGCGTAGAACTGCATGGCCTACTCGTAGAGGTCGGCTAGGTCGGCCGCGGCTAGCTCGACCAAGAACTCGGCGAGTTGCGCGGCCACTTGCTCCAAGCAGCAGCGGCCCTTCTCCGGGGTCGCTTGGCGCGGGTCGCCGATGCCGGTGTCGTCGGTCGCCTGCGTCCAGTCGCGCTGGGTCCAGACCCAACCTTCGCGCAGCGCGGCGATCTTAAACTTGTGCTCGCGGCCCCGGCCGGCCTCGGCCAGCGGCAACACCCAATCCGGCCGCAGGTATTGCATGAGACTGGTTTCCATCTCGTTGGCGTGGTCGCCACCGGCGGCAAAAAGCTCCGGCGCGGCGATGCGGTACCAATCCATGCAGCAAATAAACATCGCATAGCGCGGCAACAGCTCTCGCACCATCTGTTTGAAGTCGTTGCCGCCGTGGCCGTTGACAATGAGTAGTTTGGCCATGCCCTGATGGGCGAGTGCCGCGACTAAGTCTTGCAGGACGGCGAACTGAGTTGAGGGATTGAGATTGAGGTCTAACTTGATGTCGAGCTGGCCGGTGTTGACGCCAAAGGGCACGGTCGGCAAGACAATGACCTTGGCGTTCTGCGCCCAAGCAATGCCGGCCGCCGCGGCGACAATCTCGTCGCACTGCACCACATCGGTCGAATAAGGCAGGTGATAATTGTGCGCTTCCGTCGCTCCCCACGGGAGAATCGCCACCTCGTACGGGGTGTGCTCTACGGTCTGCCAATTGGTCTCGGCGAGGATGTAGGGTCGGCCGGGCATGGAGGCTCCTCTACGGGGTAAGCACCGCTCGGTGCAAGGTCTGATACTCGGCCCCGGTCGGTTTGAGGATGCTTTCGATCAGCTCCACTGCTTCCACCGGGACCGGCAACCGCGGCAGCTCGCCGCTCCATTTGCTGCGTGGCAGGCGCACCGCGGCCCGCACCCGACCCAGTGTCACATGCGGGCGGAAGGCCCGTTCCTCCGGCTCCCAACCCGCAGCGCACACCACTTCTTCAACATCCCGTTGCAACGCACCCCACCGGCCGTCCTCATCTGCCACGCCAGCCCAAATAACCTTCGGCCGGCGGCGATTGGGGAAGCAGCCGCTGCGCTCTACAGTATCAGTAAACGCTTCATGCCGCACGGCAACCGCCGTCAGCCCCGGCCTCAGCACGGCGATTTGCGCATCCTCAGCCGCCCCGAGAAAGCGCAGCGTCAAATGGAGATTCTCCGGCCGCACCCAACGCACCCCCTGCGCCGGCCACAACGGTCGCATCGCGTCGCTCAACTCTCCCAATGCCGCCGGCACCCGGATGGCGATAAAGGCGCGACTAACGGGCACCGCAAGCCCGCAAGCAGGCGTTCAAATACCCCCGGCTCTCGGCCGCAATCGTCGCCACCTGCCCCAAGTCGTATTCCTTGGCACCGATCACTTCCAAGTTGGCCGCCACGTCTAGGCCCGATTCGTGCAGCACCTCGACGTATCCGAACAAATCGATGTGCCCCCGCCCACACGCCTGCAACTCCGGCGCACCCGGGCCACCTTCGGCCACGGCGCAATCGCGGATATGCACGTGCTTGACCCGCGCGATAACCGCCGCCAGGGCCTCTACCGCGCTCTCCCCCGCCCGATGGATGTGACTCGGATCCATGTCCACCCCAAACCCCGGCGAGTCGATCCGCTCCATCGCCCGCAACGTGGTCGGCGTATCGTAAATGCACTGCCCCACGTGTGCCTTGACGCACAGCGTCACCCCGTGATCGCGTGCCCTATCGGCCATCTTGCCCAGCAGCGCAACCTGCCGGTCAAAATCTTCCTCTATATCGCTTTTGCCGCCCGGCCCGACGTTGATAACCGGAATGCCGATCTCAGCACCCGCCGCAAACGCCAGCATCAGCCGCTCTTCGTCGAGCGCAGCTTCTTCCATAGACAGCAATTTTAGCTGGTATTTTTCCGCTAGCTCTTTGATTTGGTTGGCCTGCGCCGGCCAATTGTCTAGCTCCAAGTGCTCGCACATGCCCTTGATGGCCGCTAGCTCGACGCCGTCGTAGCCAGCAAGGTGGATATGGCGCATCGCCGTTTCCAGATCAAAGCCGGCAAAGAGCACCGAGTTGGCCCCTAAATGAATCATTTTCGCAACTCCTCTTGGGTTATAAACGATTGATTTTACTGGATTACCGAGCGGCTAGTATAGGCAGCTAAAAAGGGGCCGTCAAGCAATGGAGCGATGGGCCGCCTTGCTATTCTGCATTCGCATAGTACATTCCTCAGGCCTCCTTATACTGCTACACGACTTACTCCCTTACCCCTGAGGCCCGCGATGCCTACCAAACCGCTTGCAGCTCTACCAACACCGCTCAACTCCTTCCCGGACTATCCGCCGAGGGACGACATGCAGAATGCGATTTACCTCCACAGCCCCGGCTACTTGGCGGTCCTCATCCGCCACTTCGGTGCCCCCGACACGACCATCGTCATCAGTGAAGCCCCCCTCGGCTGGACCACCAGCCAGCGGGAGGGCATCTTGATTCCCGATCTGTTGATCGCCTTCGACATAGACCGAGACGCTTTCTTGGCCCAGCGCGGCTACGCCATCGAGAGTCAAGGCAAGCCCCCGGATTTCGTCTTGGAAGTTGCGTCGCACACGACCGGGCCGCGCGACGACACGGACAAACGCGCTGGCTACGCCGCGTATGGCGTCCCAGAGTACTGGCGATTTGATCCCACAGGCGGTGCGTATCACCAAGTGCCCTTGGCTGGCGACTACCTGCTCAACAGCCAGTACCATCGCATCCCTATCACCCAGCGTACCCCGGACAGGTCCCAGGGGCATAGCGGTGTACTCGGGCTGGACCTCTGCTGGGAACAGGGTCGGCTCCGGTGGTACGACCCGGCGGCCCAACGCTACCTGCCGACGTACGACGACGAAGCCGAAGGCCGTCTCGCCGAGCGCACGGCCCGCCTCGCCGCCGAAAGCGAGCGCAACGCCGAGCGCGACGCCCGCCTCGCCGCCGAAAGCGAGCGCGACGCCGAGCGCACCGCCCGCTTGGCCGCCGAAGAGCAATTAAAACGCCTGCGCGAACAACTAGACCTAGACCGCCCGCAGTCTGAATAACTGATGTTAGGCAGCCCCGGCCTTTGCTGGGGCCGGCCGCTCCCCGGGGAAAATTTGCCCGCTGCACATTCGTATAGTACATTTTCGTTTCCGCTTTCTGCCCCTCGCGCTCTATAATAAAGTCATGGAAACACGAGATATTGTCATTCGCGGTGCCCGCGTCCACAATCTCAAAAACCTCCATCTCACGCTCCCCCAAAACAAACTAATCTGCTTCACCGGCGTCTCCGGCTCGGGCAAGTCCTCGCTGGCCTTCGACACCCTGTACGCCGAAGGCCAGCGCCGCTACGTCGCCTCGCTGTCGGCGTACGCGCGCCAGTTTTTGGGCCAGCTAGAAAAGCCCGACGTCGATCAAATCACCGGCTTGTCCCCCACCATCTCCATCGCCCAGAAAACCGCCGGCCAAAGCCCCCGCTCCACGGTCGGCACCATCACGGAAATCTACGACTACTTGCGCGTGCTCTTCGCTCGCGTCGGCTCGCCGCATTGCACCGAGTGCGGCGAGCCGATCGGCGCCCAGACCCGCGCCCAGATAGCCGCCCGCATCCGCGCCCTGCCCGTCAACTCCCGCCTGCACATCCTCGCCCCAGTCGTCCAAGAGCGCAAAGGCGAATACCACGAGCTTTTTGCCGACTTGCAAAGGGCTGGCTACATCCGCGTCCGCGTCGATGGCCAAATTTTCACCCTCGACCAAGCTCCCCAACTCGACCGCTACAGCCGCCACAACATCGAAGTCGTGGTCGATCGCTTGGTGGTCCGCGCCCGGGAAGACCGCCGCTTGGAAGAGGCTATTGACAACGCCCTGCGCCTCGGGCAGGGGACTTTTATCGTGGCCCGCGAAGGAGCCGCCGACTTCCTGCTCAGCGACCGCTTCGACTGCACGGCTTGCGGCGTTTCCTATCAAGAGCCCACGCCGCAGATGTTTTCCTTCAACAACCCCCAAGGCATGTGTCCAGATTGCCATGGCCTCGGCACGCAAGTGCTGATGAGCGAGCATCTGATGGTGCCCGACCCGTCCAAGTCCCTGCGCGCTGGAGCACTCGCGCCGCTCGGCGAATTGGGCGGCAATCGCTGGCGTTTGCATTTATACGAAGGCGCGGCCGAGCACCTCGGCTTTGATCTCGACACGCCGTGGGGTGAACTCGTAGCCGAGCAGAAGCACGGGTTTCTCTACGGCCTCGGCGACCAAAAAATCACCTTTACCTACACCAACCTCCGGGGCGCGAGCTGGTCCCACAACGACAAGTACGCAGGCGTCGTCCCGTTTCTCGAAGAAAGGTTTCGCGAGGCCAAGGAGAAACAGCGCCGCCAATTAGAGCGATACATGGGTGTGCAGCACTGTGCGCGATGCGATGGGGGGCGCCTGCGGCCAGAGTCCCTCGCCGTCAAAATCGACGGGCGCAACCTCCCGCAGCTAACCGCCATGCCCATCGCAGAAGCGCACGGCTTTTTTCGCGCCGTGGCCTTTGAGGATGCCAAGGCCCTCATCGCCGAAGAAGCACTCAAAGAAATCCGCAGCCGCTTGCAGCTCCTGTGCGACATGGGCTTGGGCTATCTAACGCTCGACCGCGGGGCGCACACCCTGTCGGGCGGCGAGGCCCAGCGCATCCGCCTGGCCTCCCAGATCGGCTCCGGTTTAGTCGGCGTGCTGTACATCCTCGACGAGCCTTCCATTGGCCTGCACCACCGCGACAACCAGCGGCTGTTGGCCACCCTCAAACGCCTGCGCGACATCGGCAACACCGTCGTCGTCGTCGAGCACGACGAAGAGACCATGCGCGAAGCCGATGTGGTCGTAGATTTTGGTCCTGGAGCCGGCGAGCACGGCGGCAAGTTGGTCGCCTGCGGCCCACCTAGCCACCTCGAGCACAACCCCCAATCCCTCACCGGGCGCTATCTCGCTGGCGTGGAAGCCATTCCAATCCCCAGCCAGCGCCGCCGCGGCAACGGCAAATGGCTAGTCGTCGAAGGCGCCCGCCAGCACAACCTCAAAAACATCGACGTGTCCATCCCGCTCGGCCTGTTCACCGGCGTCACCGGCGTCTCCGGCTCGGGCAAATCCTCGCTGGTCAACGACATCGTCTTCAAACAGCTCGACTGCGTCCTCCACCGCGCCCGACACGAGCCGGGCGCACACGCGGCGATTCAAGGCGTGGAGCACCTCGACAAAGTCATCCGCATCGACCAAAAGCCCATTGGCCGCACGCCCCGCTCCAACCCGGCCACGTACACCGACGCCTTCACGCCCATCCGCCAGCTATTTGCCAAGCTGCCCGAGGCCCGCCTGCGCGGCTACCAACCGGGCCGCTTTTCCTTTAACGTCAAAGGCGGGCGCTGCGAAGCCTGCGCGGGCAATGGTGCCAACTTGGTGGAGATGGAGTTCCTCGCCGATATCTGGGTCCCTTGCGAAGTCTGCTCCGGCCGCCGCTTCAATCGCCAAACCCAGACTATCAAATACAAAGGCCATTCAATTGCCGACGTACTCGACCTAGAGGTTGAGGAAGCCCTCGATCTTTTCGACAACGTCGCCCCGGTGCGCCGCGTGCTCCAGACCCTATACGACGTGGGCCTCGGCTACATCAAGCTCGGCCAGCCCGCCCCCACCTTGTCCGGCGGCGAGGCCCAGCGCATTAAGCTGGCCAAAGAGCTCTGCCGCCGCAGCACCGGCCGCACCCTTTACATGCTCGACGAGCCAACCACCGGCCTGCACTTTGCCGATGTCGATAAGCTGCTGCGCATCCTCCACACCTTGGCCGACCAAGGCAACAGCGTCGTCGTCGTCGAGCACAACATGGAGGTCGTCAAAACCGCCGATTACATCCTCGATTTAGGCCCCGAAGGCGGCGAAGACGGCGGTTGGATCATTGCGGCCGGGCCCCCAGAGGCCGTGGCCCAAAACGAGCAATCGCACACCGGCCGCGCCCTCAAAGAGGTGCTCAAACCGCCGCGGTCCGTGCGGTCCGCGGCCACGACCACCGGCCACAGCACGGGCAACGGCTGGATCCGCGAAATTGAAATTCTCGGCGCATGCCAGCACAACTTGTGCAACATCGACGTCAAAATTCCCCGCGACCAGCTAACCGTCATCTCCGGCGTCTCCGGCTCGGGCAAGTCCTCGCTGGCCTTCGACACCCTGTACGCCGAGGGCCAGCGCCGCTACGTGGAGTCGCTGTCGGCGTATGCGCGGCAGTTTCTCGCACAGATGCAAAAGCCCAAGGTCGAGCGCGTCTCCGGGTTGTCGCCAGCCATTGCCATCGAACAGAAAGCACCCAGCCGCAACCCGCGCTCCACGGTCGGCACCGTAACCGAAGTGTACGATTACATCCGCGCCTTGTACGCGGCTTTGGGGAGCCAGTACTGCCCGCGCTGTCAAGTGCCGGCCGGTACGCAGACCGCGCAGGAAATGGTCGAGCGCATTGAGCAGATGCCCGCTGGCCGTCGCATCCTCATCCTCGCGCCCATAGAGCCGCGCCAAAACGAGGGCTACGAAACCCTGTTGGCGCGTGCCCGTAGCGATGGCTTCGTCCGCGCCCGCATTGACGGCACCGTCCACGACTTGCGCTCAGCAATCCAGCTAGAGCGCCGCCACCGCCACCGCCTCGAGCTCGTCGTCGACCGCCTCGCCATCCGCGCCAGCGACCGCGGTCGCCTCACCGAATCCGTCGAGCGAGCCCTAGAATTAGGCGGCGGTGAATTGGTCGTAGCCTCGCCCGACGACCCAGCCGAGGAACGCTTCAGCCGCCGCTACTCCTGCCCGGAGTGCGGCCGGGCTTTCTCGCCGCTGTCGCCGCAGTGCTTTTCCTTCAACCACCAGCAAGGCATGTGCCCAGTCTGCGAGGGGCTGGGGCTGGGGCTGGGCGTCGACCGCGAGCGGGTCGTCGCGCCTCATCTCAGTGTGCGCGAGGGGGCCATCCGCGCTTGGGGGCCGGTGCAAGACCCGGCGTTTGCTCGCCTGCTCTCCATCGCCGGGGAGGCCTTGGGCTTCAGCTTGGACGTGCCGTATGCCGCCCTCGCGCCCGAGGCCCGACGCGCCCTGCTCTACGGCGCACCCGAGCAGCAATGGACCGTAGAAAACCTCGGCTTCCGCTACGCTGGCGTCCTGCCGCCCCTCGACGAGTACGCCAGCACCAGCCGGCGGCACCGGCACCTCTTGGGCCAAGTCCCGTGCTCGGCCTGCGAAGGCAGCCGCCTCAAGGCCGACAGCCGCGCCGTGTACCTGCGCGACAAGAGCATCGTCCAAGTCGCCCGCCTGCCCATCGCCGCGAGCCTGTCCTTCTTCCGCGAGCTGCACCTGCACGAGCGCGAACGCGACATCGCCGGCGAGCTGTTGCAAGAAATCCGCACGCGCCTCGGCTTTTTGGAGCGCGTCGGCCTCGGTTACATCGACTTGCAGCGCCGCGCTGCGACCCTGTCGGGCGGCGAGGCTCAGCGCATTCGCCTGGCCTCCCAGATCGGCTCTGGTCTCACCGGCGTACTCTACCTGCTCGACGAGCCAACCATCGGCCTGCATCCGCGCGACAACGCCCGGCTGTTGGACGCCCTCAAATCCCTAAAGGACTTGGGCAATACCGTCGTCTTAGTCGAGCACGACCGCGACACCCTCGAAGAGGCCGACCACATCGTCGATCTCGGTCCGGGCGCCGGCAGCGAAGGGGGCCACCTCGTCGCGGCCGGAATGCCCAGCCAACTCGGCAACGGCCGAAAGTCGCTCACTAGCGCGTACTTGCGCGGCGAATTGCACATCCCAGTCCCGGCCAGCCGCCGCCGGAGCCGCCGCGGGCAGCTCGTGGTGCGCGGCGCACGTCAGCACAACCTCAAAAACATCGACGTGTCCATCCCGCTCGGTCGCCTCGTGTGCATTACCGGCGTCTCCGGGTCGGGCAAGTCCTCGCTCGTGGAAAGCGTGCTCTTCAACGCGTTGGCCAACCAGCTGCACAAGGCCAGCCGCCCGGTCGGCGAGCACGACCAAATCGACGGGGTTGAGCACATCGACAAGGTCATCCACATCGACCAAACCCCCATCGGCCACTCGCCGCGTTCCACGCCGGCCACGGTCATGGGCGTTTTCGACCTGATGCGCCAGCTCTTTGCAGACCTGCCGGACGCCAAGGTCGCCGGCTTTGCGGCCGGGCGCTTCAGTTTTAACAAGCCCGGGGGCCGCTGCGAGACCTGCGAGGGGCTGGGGCAGCGCTGCATCGAAATGCACTTCTTGCCCGATGTCTGGGTCGAATGCGACCACTGCCGCGGCCAGCGCTACACGCCCGACGTGCTGCGGGTGCAGTTCAAGGGGCATTCCATTGCCGACGTGCTGCAAATGCGGGTGCGCGACGCGCTCGTCCTCTGCGCGAACATTCCCCGCATCCGCAAGCACCTGCAAATCATGGCCGACGTCGGCTTGGGCTACCTGTCCTTGGGACAGTCCTCGACCACCCTGTCCGGCGGCGAGGCCCAGCGCCTCAAGCTAGCCGCGGAATTGTGCCGCCCCGACACCGGGCAAACCCTCTACATCCTCGACGAGCCGACCACCGGCCTGCACTTGGCCGACATTAAATGCCTGCTCGCCGTGCTCCACCGCCTCGTCGATGCCGGCAACACCATGGTCGTCATCGAGCACAACATGGATGTCATCAAAACCGCCGATCACCTCATCGACTTGGGGCCAGAGGGCGGCGAGCAAGGGGGGATGATCGTCGCCGCCGGTGCGCCGGAAAAAGTCGCCCAGAGCCGACAATCGCACACCGGGCGCATTCTCGCCCAAGTGCTGCGGCGCGACAGCAAGGCAGGGCGAGCATGAGCGAGTTACACTTGCCCCAACGCGCCTTTTTCGAGTTTTCCTTTCGCTGCCCGCGGCCGCAGAAGCCGCCCAAAATCGACGGCAACTTGCGCGATTGGGGCGACGCAGCGCGCGTGCCCGACCTGATGGCCGTCGATGGCCAGCAATCCTTTGCCGCGGTTTACATGGCCTACGACGACAGCGGCCTGTACTTTGCCTGCGAAGTCAAGAATAAAACGACCTACAAGCTCAATCCGCTTCAACCCGCGGCCGGCGACAGCCTCGAACTTTTCATCGACACCCGCGACGTCAAGGAACACCGCGCCAACCGCTTCTGCCACCGGTTTTACGTCTTGCCCGGCGGCAGCGGCCAAGGCGGCAAGCAACCCATCGCCCGCCAGACCTCCATTGAAGACGCCCGCGAACAGGCACCGCCCTGCCCAGAAGACGCGATCGAGACCGGCTTGCGCCGGCTCAAGCGGAGCTATCAGCTAGAGATCAAACTGCCGGCTGCCGGTCTCAATGGTTTTGCGCCGCGCGAGTTTAGCCGAGTGGGGTTTGCCTACCTGTTGCACGACGCGCAGCACGGCACCCAGTCTTGGTCATCCATCTCGAACATGGGCGTCGAGCGCGATCCAAGCACTTGGGGCACGGCCGAACTGGTGAGTTAGGTGGGTTGAGATGACAGACACCCTAGCAAAGTTATTCAAGGTGGCCGTAGCCCACGACAAGCGCGATGCCATTCTGACCAGGGAATCCGGCATATATACCCCGATTTCTTCCCAAGAGCTCGAGCGGCGCGTCGTCAACTTGCAGCTGGCCTTGCGCCGAGCCGGCATGGGGCGCGGCGATAAGTGCGCTCTGCTGGCGGAAAACCGCTGGGAGTGGGCGGTCGCGGATTTCGCCATGGTAACCGCTGGCATAGTCAACGTCCCGCTCTATCCCAATCTGCCCGCCGGGCAAGTTCGATATCTGCTCGACCATTCCGAAGTGCGCGCCATTTTTTGTTCAAACCGCTTACAATTGGATAAAGTCCTACCTCTGCGCCGGGCGTTGCCGAACTTAGATACCGTCATCGTTTTTGATGCTATTGATGCCGAGGGAGCCACGCGGATCGATTCCTTGATAGGGGCTTCTGAGCCATCGCCAGAGGACAAGCGAGCTTTCGCTCAGGCGATAGATGCCGTCCAGCCGCACGATCTAGCGAGCATCATTTACACATCTGGAACGACCGGGATCCCCAAAGGCGTGATGCTCTCCCATGGCAACATCGCCACCAACATTCGCGACTCCCAACTCGTCGTCGGTAGGGAGGATGTGGTTTTGTCGTTTTTGCCCCTAAGTCATATCGCCGAGCGGATGTCGGATTACGTTTGCTTTAAGATGGGTACTACGATTGCATACGCGAGCAAGCTCGAGTCGGTGCCCATAAACCTACAAGAAGTCCGACCGACCGCTGTGCTGGGCGTGCCGAGGTTCTTTGAAAAGATCTATGGGCAAATCGGGGAGGGAATTCAGAGTGCGCCGCCATGGCGCCGGAAGGTATTTGACTGGGCGGTGGATGTAGGTATGGCTACGGTGCCCTATCGTTTGGCGGGCAAGCCGTTGCCGTGGTCGCTCAAGCCCAAGCATTGGCTCGCCCACAAGTTGGTATTTAGCAAGCTCCGGCGGGTATTTGGTGGGCGGATTCAGTACTTTGTTTGCGGTGCTGCCCCGCTAGGGCGCGAGCTAGCCGAGTTCTTCTATGCTTTTGGCTTGCCAGTCTACGAAGGGTATGGTTTAACCGAAGCCTCGCCGCTGGTGTCCATTAATACGCCAGACAGCATCAAGTTCGGCAGTGTAGGCAAGATCATTCCCAATGTTGAGGTCCGCATTGCTGAAGATGGCGAAATTTTAGTGCGCGGTTCGAATGTGATGCAAGGGTACTACAAGATGGAGCGCCAGACGGCGGAAGCCATTGCCGACGGGTGGCTCTATACAGGGGATATAGGCCGGCTCGATGGCGAGGGTTTCCTTTGGATCTCCGATCGCAAGAAGGACTTGATCAAGACTTCAGCCGGTAAATACATAGCTCCATCATTCATCGAGAGTCGCTTGCAAAAGAGTCCGCTAATCGACGCAGCCGTGGTCGTCGGCGAGCGCAGGAATTATCCATCTGCTTTGATCGTACCGGATTTTGCAAAGTTGCGAACTTGGGCCGCTTCCAGCGGGATTCACTATACTAATGATGAAGAAATTTGCACGCACCCCGACGTGCAAGACCGTTTCATGGCCGAGGTAATTATTCGTTGTTCAGAGTTGGCGCAATTCGAGAAAGTCAAAAAGATCGCGTTGCTCGGAAAACCTTTTTCGTTGGAGGCCGGAGACCTCACGCCGACCCTGAAGGTGAAGCGGCGGACGGTCGTGGAGAAATACGTCCATAAAATCGACGAAATGTACAAATAATCTAAGACTAAGATCATGGCCAATGCCTCCTAATTCCTCCTATCCGCGCATTCCCTACGGAGAGGCCGATTTCAAGCGTATCCGCTTGAATCGCTGGCTCTATGTCGATAAAACCCGCTTTGTCCACGCCCTAGAAGAAGAAGGCTACGTCTTTCTGATTCGCCCGCGTCGCTTTGGCAAGTCCTGCTGGGTGTCGCTGCTGGCCAACTACTACGACCGCAAGAGAGCTGACGAATTTGAGACCATCTTCGGCGGCACGGACTTGGGACGGCAGCCGACCCAAAACCGCCATCGCTACGTCATCCTGCGCTTCAACTTTTCGGCGTTCAAAACCGCCTTAGAGACCCTCGAACACTATTTTGAAGAGTATTGTCAACTGATAATCCGCAGTACGCTGGAGCGCAATGCGGATTTGTTTCCTGAGGCGGCGCGGCAGCACATCCGCGCCTCAAGCTCGGTCAATGGTCAGCTCAATGAACTATTCGTGTATGCCGGCGAACACGGCATTCCGCTGTATGTGCTCATTGACGAGTACGACAACTTTGCCAATACCGTGCTGGCCTATCACGGCGATGAGGCGTATCAGGCGTTCACCCACGGCGGCGGCTTCTATCGCAATTTCTTCGCTACGCTCAAGGACGGGACCGGGCACAGCGATGGCGGCTTGGAGCGCATGTTCATCACCGGCGTGTCGCCCATTACGATGGACGACGTTACCAGTGGCTTCAACATCGGTCGCAACATCAGCTTGGAACCGGAGTTCAACGATATGCTCGGTTTCACCGAGGAGGAGACGCGGGAGTTGCTGGAAATGTACCGCGACCACGGTGCGTTCGATCAAGAAGTCGAAGCCGCACTGGACGTGATGCGGGAATGGTACAATGGCTATCGGTTCGCCAAGAGCACCGAGGACGATATATACAATACCGACATGGTTCTCTACTATCTAAAGGCTTCCATTCCAAACCGATCCATGCCGGACGAGTTGATCGATACCAACGTGCGGGTTGACTACGGCAAGTTGCGCCACCTGCTGACGGTCAACCGGCAGCTCAACGGCAACTTTGACCTACTGCGCCACATCATCGGCCAAGAACAGGTGAACACCCCCATCCAACTCAGCTTTCCCCTCAACCAGCTTGACCGACGCGAAAACTTCCTATCGCTGCTGCATTACTTCGGCCTGCTCAGTATTCGCGCCATGGAGCGCGGGATGCCCCAACTCGGCATTCCCAATCAAACGGTCAAGCGGCTGATGTATGGCTACCTGCGCGATGCATACGATGATGTGGGGGTGTTCTCGGTCGATGTGTACACCTTTTTCTGCTTGGCTCAAGAAATGGCCTACGACGGCACTTGGCAGCCAGTCTTGGACTTTTTGCGCGATGCCTTGGCCGAACAAACTGGCATCCGCGACTACATGGACGGCGAGAAGGTCGTCCACGGCTTTGTCGCCGCCCACTTGAGCCTATCCCAGTATTTTCTGCTGCACTCGGAGTACGAACTCAACAAGGGGTATGCGGATTTGTACTTGGAGCCATTTGTGGCGCAGTATTCCGACATGCAGTTCGGCTACGTGCTCGAACTCAAGTATCTCAAGCGGAGCGAATCCCTCGACGAATCCATCGTCGCGGACAAGGTGCAGGAGGCCGGGCTTCAGTTGCGGGGCTACTTGGCCGACCCGTCCTTGCGCCGCCGCTACCCGTCGGTGCGGCACATCGGCTTGGCGGTGGTGTTTCACGGCTGGGAGCTGGTCGCCTACCAAGCGATAGACGACGCGGCCGAAGACTAAACTTCATATAGGCCGCGCAACCCAAACTCACGTTATCTTATATTCCTTATATTAAATATTAAAGTTTAGATTGTTTATCCATGCATTCACCTAACTGATGTTACGCACAGGCATCCCATACCTCTTGTCCTTCCCGCGTAAGAACGTCACCCCGTGCCCTGACACGGGGCGGGAATCCAACGCCGTTAGCTCCCGTCCGGCCCCGCTGGACGGGAGCTTGCGCGGGCGTGACGGAACAGGAAGCAGTAGTGCGTAACGTTAGCATCTAAGACCTTTGCCAATGCCTAATTCCGCTGTAATCCACCGGGTTTTCGGGGTGGGAATTTTTGTGCTGACGCTGGGGATGTACGCGAAGACCCTCGCGCCAACTGTGTCGTTTTGGGACTGTGGTGAGTTTATCGCCACGTCCTACATCCTCGGTGTGCCCCATCCGCCGGGTGCCCCTTTGTACGTGCTGTTGGGGCGCGTCTTTACTTTGTTTCCCATCGGCGACGTGGCCATCCGCGTCAATTTTATGTCCGCGCTGACATCCGCGCTGGCAATTTGGTGCGTCTATCTATCGACCATCGCGCTCGGGCGGCGGGCCTTGGGCGGTCAGCCCCTGCAACCGCTGGGCGACGGCCGCGACATCGGGGTCCTCGCCGGCGCGGCCGTCGCCGCGCTGACCTTGGCGTTTTCCTACACTCAGTGGTACAATGCCTCCGAAGCCGAGGTGTATGGCTACTCCATCTTGTTTACCTGTCTGGGGCTGTGGCTGATTTTCTACTGGGAAGGCAGCGGCGCGGGCGCGGCCAACGACCGCTGGCTGTTGGCACTGGCGTATTTATTCGGCCTCGGCGGCGGCGTGCATCTGTTGTGCCTGTTGACGATTCCATCGCTTATGCTGCTGGCGTGGTTTGCCGATCGCGAGCTCCGGCGGCTCATCTTGCTGCTGCTACTATGGGGAGCCGCCGCACTCCTGACGATAGTCGCACTAGGGCCGGGGCTAGGATCGAATGTAGGAATCGTGCTAGAAGGGCTGGTAGTGCTCTATTTGCTGCGGCAGAACGACCCGCAGAATCAGCGGTTGTTCTTCCTCCTACTAGGCGTCCTCGTGCTGTTCGCGCTGGGCTATTCCACCTATGGTGCACTGTACATCCGCTCTGGCTTGGATCCAGCCATTGACGAGAACGATCCAGAGACTTGGTTGGCCTTCCTCAAGTTCCTCAACCGCGAGCAATACGGCACTGAGAGCATGCTGACGACCATGCTGACGGCGCGGGCGAGCCGCGCCTATCAGTTTTGGGATCAGCAGATGAAGTACTTCTTTCAGCAGTTTCCCTTTCCGCTGTTGGAGCGGGTCGAGGTGTTCCGCAAGGCCACTATAAATATGCCGGATCCCGTGTCCATTTCGCTGGTGCCGTACGGGCTGGGGCTGTGGGGGCTGTGGTGGCACGGGCGGCGAGACTGGCGGCGGTTTGGCGGCGTGTTGCTGCTGTTCTTGGTGATGGGCTTTGGGCTGTCGCTCTACCTGAACATGCCAGACCCACAGCCGCGCGAGCGGCACTACGTGTTCGGCGGCATGTACTTGGCGTTCGCGCTGTGGATCGGGTTGGGCTGGCTGGGCTTGGTTGAGGCGGTGCGGCAGCAGTGGGGCAAACATCGGGCGGTCGTGCTAGCCGTGGCCGCGGCTGGGTTGCTGCTGCCGGCCGGGATAGCCGCCCGGCTCTATCACGTGCAAGACCGCACCGGCGACTTCATCGCCTATGACTACGCGTACAACATGCTAATTAGTTGCGACGAAGGCTCCATCCTGTTCACCAACGGAGACAACGACACCTTCCCGCTGTGGTTCTTGCAAGAAGTAGAAGGGCTGCGGCGCGATGTGCGGGTGGTCAACTTGAGCCTGTTGAACACCAACTGGTACATCAAGCAACTGCGCGACCGCGAGCCGCGCATCGACATCCGCTACACCGACGATTTCATCGACTCAGTGCTGACCGATACGCAGACGGTTGATTTCTACAAACGGTACTGGCCCGAGCCTAAAGTGCCACCGGAGTTCAAGAAACTGGGCATTGGCGTGGAAGTGAGTGCGCCGCCTGAGTACCCAATCCTCCGCGTCCAAGACGTCATGGTCATCAAAATCCTCGCTTGGAACGAGTGGAAAAACCCCATCCACTTTGCCATCACCGTTCCCACCAGCAACCTGCTCAACCTCGACCCCTACCTAACGATGGTCGGCATGAGCGTAAAAGTCGGGCCCGAGCCTACTGACGGCGTCGATGACGCGGCCTTAGAGCGCAATCTGCTCGAAAAATACCGCTTCCGCGGCCTCACCGATCCGTCTTTGTACAAGGACGAAAACTCCAAACGCCTCTTAGGCAACTACTGGGCTTGCGTCTTGCAATTGGCCCGCAGCTACGAGGAGCAGGGACGCCGAGCCGAAGTGCCGCAGCTGATGCAGTGGGCGCGGGACAACATCTACATAAGTTGGGAAAACCACTATGCGGCGGCCGATTACTTTAGCGAACTCGGCCAGCACGGCATCGCCATTGAGCACATCCACGACGCCGTGCAGTTCCTCATTGAGCGCGTCAATGTTGAGCCGGCCGCCACCTACGACAATATCATCGCGCTGACCGGCGTGCTGATCCAAGAACCCTACTCGGCCTACGATCGCGCCGTGGGTCTCTATCGCCAAGCCATTGCCCTCGCGCCGCAACGCTGGGAGGGCTACTACGAATTGGCTGCCGCCCTCCAAGCCAAAGGCGATGTTGCCGGGGCACTGGCCGATCTCCAGCAATACAAAGAGCAGTACGGCGAGCGGCCAGAGTTGGTCGAGGCCGAGGGCATCCTCCGCCAATCCACCACTCCATGACCGAGGCCGTCACTGTCGTCATCCCGCACTACCGCGCGGACGTGCTCTACGACTGCCTAGTCTCGGTCTATGCACACAGCAATTACCCCGTCTGTGTGCTCGTGGTGGACGACGGCGGTAACGCGCCTAGCTTGCAGCGGGCCAAAGCCGCATTTCCCGCGTTAGAGATCTTGTCCAACGAGCGCAATCTCGGGTTTGCCGCCGCCTGCAACCGCGGTTTGGCCGCCGCCCACACCCGCTACGCCGTGTTGCTCAACGACGACACCCGCGTCGAGCCAAACTGGCTCGCCCCCCTCGTTGCCATGGCCGACAGTGATCCGCGAATCGCCGCTTGCCAGCCCAAGCTGCGGTCGGCCAGTGCGCCCGACCGCTTCGATTACGGCGGCGCGGCCGGCGGCTATATCGATGCCTTGGGCTACGCCTTTTGTCGGGGGCGGCTTTTCGACCGCTGCGAGCGCGACGAGGGCCAATACGATGCATCCGTGCCGCTCTTTTGGGCCTGCGGCGCCGCCCTTTTCCTCCGCGTCGCCGCCGCCCGCCAAGTTGGGTTTTTCGACCCGGATTACTTCATGCACTTTGAGGAAATCGACTTGTGCTGGCGACTCCAGCTTGCTGGCTACCAAATCCGCGCGGTGCCGCAATCTGTGGTCTTTCACCATTCGGGCTTTTCTCAGCCGCCGGCCACCTTTCGCAAGACCTACTTCAACCACCGCAACAGCCTCATCACGCTGTGCAAAAACGAAGGGAGCCGCCGCCTGCTGTGGCTGCTGCCCTTGCGTCTATGGCTGGAAGTGGCAACCACGTTCTACTACCTTCGTCGGGGGCACTGGTCCAGGGCCTTGGCCCCTGGGGCGGCCTTGCTCTGGTGCCTCGTGCATCCGCGCAACATCTATCGCCGCCGCGGCCAAAGCCAAGCCATCCGCGGTGCAGCAGTCGCACGCGACGGCGTCTATGCGGGCAGCATTCTCTACCAGTACTTTGCTCGCCGCGTCCAGCGCGCCTCCGCGCTCGTGCCCGAGCCATGAGTCGCGTCGTCCTCGGCTGCGAACGCCTGTGTGCGCAAGCCGACCTAATCCGCGGCCGCCGCGTCGGCCTGATTACCAATCACTCAGGCGTCGATGCGCGTCTGCAATCCACCGCCGACCGGCTACACCAATCCGATCTCTGTACGCTCGTTGCTTTGTACGGGCCAGAGCACGGAATTCGCGGGGCCGCGCAAGACGGCGAACACATCGCCCATTCCACCGATGAGCGCACCGGCGTACCAACCTACAGCCTCTACGGCCCCGGGCGAGCACCGGACGCGACCATGCTCGCTGGTGTCGAGTTGATGCTCTTTGACATCCAAGACGTCGGCGTACGCTTTTACACCTATCTCTACACTATGAGCCTGAGCATGGTCGCCTGCGCCCAAGCGGGCATTCCCTTCCTCGTGCTCGACCGCCCCAATCCCATTGGCGGCCAAGTCATCGCTGGAAATTGTCTCGATCCAGCGTTTGCCTCCTTCGTCGGACAGTACCCCATTCCGGTGCGCTATGGCCTGAGCATCGGCGAACTCGCTCGGCTCTTCAATGAGGAATACGGAATCGGCGCGGACCTGCACGTCGTTGCTATGGCGGGCTGGCAACGCTCCTTTTACTGGGCGGACACCGGCCTGCCGTGGGTGCCGCCGTCGCCCAACATGCCCAGCCCAGAGACGGCCGTAATTTATCCGGGAACCTGCTTCTTTGAGGGGACCAATGTCTCTGAAGGACGGGGGACAGCCAAGCCTTTTGAGCAGTTTGGCGCACCGTTTATCAGCGGGGCGCGCCTAGCCGACGCGCTCAACGACCGCGCCCTGCCCGGGGTGGGCTTCCGCCCGGTGTTTTTTCGGCCGACGGCTGGCAAATACGCGGGCGAAACCTGCCAAGGCGTCCAAGTCCACGTCCTCGACCGCGCCGCTTTTGAGCCGGTCGGCGTTGGCTTTGAGGCACTCGCGGCCGTGCGTCGGCTCTATCCGCGTGCATTCGCCTGGCGCGTCCCGGCCGGTGGCATCCACAACTTCGACCGCCTCGCCGGCACCGACCAACTTCGCCGCGCACTCGCCGCGGGCGCAGCAGTTTCCCAGTTGCAGGACGCTTGGGACCAAGCGTGCCAAGCCTTTGACGCTAGCCGCCGCCGCTACTTGATGTATCCTTGAAGCGCGGTTGTCCCGCCGTGCGATCTTTGTTATCGTTCACAGCCGCACTCGCTACATAGCTACCTGTCATGCCTGCACCGCTCCAAACCGGCACCCTGTTGGTCGCCACGCCCGCGCTTGAATCGCTCGCCTTCGACCGCGCGGTCGTGCTCATCACCCACTATAGCGAAACAGACCTCACCATGGGCTTGGTGCTCAACCAGCCGCTTGGCAAGCAGATCCGGCGCTACGCGACTGATTCCCTGCAACAACTCACCGGCGGCGAAGATGCGTGTGCAGAGTTGGGGCGGATATTCTATCAGGGGGGGCCAGTGCATCAGCACTATCTTTTCTTTTTGCACCGCCTCGACGGCTTAGTTGAAGGGGGGACGAAAATCCTCAACGGCCTCTATCTGGGTGGCAACCTCAATACCCAGTACGCGGAGGCTGATATCCTCCGGCCCGACGCGCCGCGGCTGCGGTTTTACTTGGGTTATGCCGGTTGGGAGCCGGGCCAACTCGAATCCGAAATTAGTGCCGGCACTTGGTTTCTGGCCCCAGGCGAACCCGAGCTAGTCCTCGCGGCCGCGCCCGAGACCATGTGGCAAACCGTACTGCATTCCCTAGGGGGCAAATATCGCCCCATCTCGGTGTTTCCCAAAGACCCGTCCGTCAACTAATCAACACACCATGCCCCGCTTGGCGCGGATGCCGTGCGCGGGCGGATCGCCGCCGATCCAGCGGTCGTCTATTGGCTCGTGAGACCGCTGGTAGCGCGTATCAGCAGACAGGCGAATGCGGTCCGTCTGGTTGTCCGAACTAGCGTGCAACAGGTACATGCAGAATACCAGCAAATCTCCCATCTGGTACTCGGCTGTCAGCCAGCGGCCCTGTAGCTCCTCGCGCACGGCAATCGCGTCGTGCGAGTAGGCCCCAGATGAGTTCCAGCGAATTTGTGCGCGTTCTTCTCGGGTCAGTTCGCGGCCCTGCTCTTGTGCGGCCTCGACGATTTGGCGTGCGGCGGGGCCATCGTTTTCGCAGAACGCATCCACATCAGTTTGGCCGTAGCCTTGTTTCAGCGCTTCGTTCTCGTGCGAACCCTCCAAAACCATCAGCCCCCCCATCTCGTAGGGCACGTCGCTGAAGGGGGTCCAAGACGTATAGAGCGCCTTGGTGCCTCGGCCCATATAGACGATGTCGCAATGCGGGGTCGTCGCCGTGTGCGTGCCCGGCTGCTTGGCGCGGAACCAAGTGTAGTCGTAATGCCTAACCGGGCCGCCTAAGAAGAACTGGTAGAAGTTCATCATCGGGCCGTCGTAGAGGACCTTGTCCAGCGGCGGGTTGTTGCGCGCTAGAACGGGCATAAAAGAGCCGGTGGCCGCCGGATTGATCGTCTTGCCCGTGGCCACTACCCCTTCCAGCGGCGGCCGCGTCGGGTCTAACACCCCAGCCTTGAAGAGGCGATCGCACAATTCTGCCCGCGCCGCCAACACTTCGCGCCGATCCAAATACCCCGGCAAAAACAAATACCCGTCTTCTTCCATCCGCTCCCAGAGCGCGTCGCGGTCGCTAATTATATCATCCGAGCGGCGGAGCTGTCCCACCTGATCCACGGCGATCGGCTTGCCGCTATACGTGAGTTGAGGTATGGTTGCCGTAGTCATAGGTCGTCCTTTCTCACTCTAAAATTGCGCTGCTGGCCCTCGCAAGCAAACATCGGCCGACTCAAAATAGCGTCGTGCTCCGCCCGCTGACCACATGGGTGGTGCCATATTATTGATTGACCTAACATGCCTTAATTATTACATTTAGGTTCATTCCCTCGCAATGCCCCTTATTTTTTTTAATGAGAAAAACAATGCATATTCGTTCGCTGTGTGTCGTCATCTGTTTATTCTCCGTACCATTGCAAGCTGCTGTCTTCGACCCTGGCCCAAAGCCGCCGTATGCCGCCGCCATCTTGCTCGAAGCCGAAAGCGGTACTGTCCTTTTTGCCCATCATCCAGATAGGCAGCGCTCGCCTGCCAGCACCCAAAAGCTGATGCTCCAACTCGTGGTTCTCGAATTGGTCAAAGCCGGCAAAGTCTCGCTAGACGACAAAGTGCGGATCTCCCGGCGTGCGGCGCGTACCAACGGTTCTCAGGTCTATTTGAAGAAGGGCGAGGTCTTTACCCTGCGGGAGCTGATGGAGGCTGCGGCTATTGCCTCGGCCAACGATGCTTGCGTCGCTATTGCCGAGCACGTCAGCGGCTCAACCGCCAGCTTTGTCAGGCGGATGAACGAGCGCGCTCAAAGCCTCGGCATGCACGACACGCGCGTTGTCAATGTCCACGGCCTCGACAACACCCCGCCCGGCAAGGGCAACCTAAGCACAGCCCACGACCTGTCCAAGATCGCCCGCGAGCTTTTGGCCCATCATCCCGAGGTCCTGCAATGGTCATCTACCCGCCGCAAGCCCTTTCGCAACGGCAAGTTCACACTCCGTGCCACCAACAAGCTGCTGGGGCGATTCCAAGGGCTCGACGGGCTAAAAACCGGCTATACGCGGCGCGCCGGCTCCTGCCTCGTTTCCACAGCCATGCGCCGCGACATGCGCCTAATCTCTGTGATCTTAGGGGCCCCCTCTACGAGCGTCCGCAACCGAGAAACCCGCCGCCTGCTAACTTGGGGCTTTGATAACTTCTCGCGCGTACCCATCGTCGAAACCGGCGAACTGATGGGCAAGGTCGTGCTCAACTGGGGCATAGAGCCAGAGGTGCGCGTCTTGGCCCAAGACACCGTAGTTGCCGTGCTTACCCCCGAACAGAAGAAGCAGCTCGTCCGCCACCTAGATCTGCCCGAAGAATTTACGGCACCCGTCGCGGCCGGAACTGAACTGGGCAAGCTGCGAGTCTCGCTGGGCGACAGCCTACTGGCCGTGGTGCCCATCCACGCCGAAAAGAGCATCGGCCGCATGGGGCTGTGGGACAAGTTAATGACGTACTTTTAAGCGTTTAAGCGCGGCTATTTGTGATATCGGCCGCCGCTCAAAATGTCAAAGGACCGATACAAGGCTTCCAATGACAGCAAGCGCGCTAGCTGATGAGAAAAAGTCAGCGGCGACAGCGACCACTGCTCTTGTATTTGAGGTTCTACCCCCGTCGGCATTCCCTCAGCCTCGCCTAATACCAGCACTAGGTGCGAGTGGCCTTGGTTCATCAGCCGCTGGATCCGTTGCGCCAACTGCTCAGAAGTAAACGATTCTCCTTCCACGTACAGCCCGACGACATACGTCCCTTGCAACAGCCGGTCCGGTAGGCCGCCCCGCGGTGCCCGGCCCGGGCAGAGCGCGACCCGTGCCTGCCGCGAGAGCCGCTTGATATATTCCTGCTCGGCACTTGCTAGTGCTGAGTTACGGCGTTTCTCGTAGGAGACAATGCTGATCTGCATCGGCACTAGTAGTGCTCTGGCGCAATCGACAAAGCCCGGTTCTCCAGCGGCAAGGCCACCCGCGCCCCACCCTGCCGATGCGACTCGACAAGCGCAAAAATCAGCTCTTGGCTGCGACAGGCGAGCGTTAGATTGCCTTGCGTATCGCCGTCCTCGTCCAAGGCCCGGACGAGGTCCGCCATCCCGCGCAGGGTGCCGCTCTCAATGATAGCTTCGGGCGCGGCCACCGGGCGCAATGCTCCGTGCTCATCTTTCTTGCGCAGGCTATAGCCCATCCCATTGCTCAAGGTGCGTAGCGTACCCTCGCTGCCGCTGATTTCAAATTCCCAGCCGGGCGCACCTACCAGATAGGCGTGGATCCCATTTTTGAACTTCACGTATCCATTGCTGATCGGCGGATCTATGGTCAGCCGGTCGCCCTCCCAATCTGCGGCTCCGGCCTGTACTGTCCCTTGGGCGAATTCCGCTTCTGAGTCCAGCGCGAAAAAGAGCATCATGTCGGCCGCATGCGTGTGCCCCCATTGTGCCACGCTGATCCCGCAGTTTGCCACGACCGCCTGCACCTGACCGATCTCGCCGCGCTCAATCATGGTGCGCGCCTTGCGGTAGAGCGCGGCATAACGCCGCTGTGTGCCGTAGTTGAATTTGACGCCTCGCGGCATACAGGCTTGCAGCATGGCGTCCATCTCATGCACGGCGTTGCACAGCGACTTTTCGCAGTAGATGCCTTTGACGCCCGCTTCGGCGGCAAAAATCACCTGTTCGGCGTGCGGCCCCGGCCGGGTGGCAATGCTGACGACGTCGAGGTCTTCGCGCTCGATCATTTCCCGGTAATCGGCATAGGAGCGCGAGGCACCGTAGCGGTTGCGGATGCTTTCGGCCTTCTCGGCGATCTGGTCGCAGACAGCGATCAGTTCCATGCGCTCGCAGGCGACGATGGCCGCTGCATGAGAATACGGCAGAAAGAGCCGGGCATTGGGACCGCCTTTGACTTCGTCGTCAATGGTGGCACCCATGCGCCCGCAGCCGATGAGTCCAACTCGGTAGGTAAGGGACATTTTGCTCTCCTTTTTGCACAACCTTGACGCAGTTGGTGCGCTGGAATATATTATTGGCCCATTTGTAATTAGGCAACACGAGGGCGATTAGCTCAGCTGGCTAGAGCGCCTGCTTGACATGCAGGAGGTCACTAGTTCAAGTCTAGTATCGCCCACCATCTTCTGAGCCCCTGATTTTTCAGGGGCTTTTTTCGTATCCCCTCGTTTTTGTTGCTCAGCGCCCAGCGGAACTGGTGCCGGAGAATATGCGCGCTGGCCAAGGAGCACTATCGACCTGCAATGGGAGCAAAAAATCGCCCTTCGCTGGCTAGGCGGCTCCGTCGCTTTTGCCGGTGCAAAAACAGCATACTCCGCTTCCGCAAGATCGCCATAGCACTCATTCTGGGCTTTCCCCTACCGGGGGAACTGTGCGGTTACGAATCAACGACGAAGTTGAACAAAGGGGAGAGCATGTTCGAGCGGATCGGCAAAGGTATCAACGTAGATGTCGCCTGTCTTGCCGGTGGTCCACCCGAAAAGATGGTGTATGATCCTGCCCAGTATGATGCCGTCAAGGCCGCGGGATTCCAAAGCATCCGCTTCTTCGTCGGTGCGGGGGCAGATCCTGCTATCTACAAAACGAGAATACAGGACGCGTTGGACCGCGATCTTGCTGTCGTGATCTGCTTGTGGGGCAGCGGCCAATGGGCATCGAAGCCGAAAGAGGGGATACAGAAGTTTGTCGCAATTTGGGATGGAATTGCGCAGTACTACAGGGACTACCCCGGCAGCCTTGTCTTTGAACTTTGGAACGAACCGGCGGGGCTGATCGTGCAACCGGGCGGGGTTGAGGGGATAAGGGACGGCGAAGCCGTTATGGAATACCTCGACGCGGCGATCCCCATCATCAGGGAGACCAACCCAGACCGCCCTCTCGGAATCGGCGGACCTGGCTTTAACGAGGGGCGTGAGCTCGAGGAATTCGTCTCACCGGAATATCTGACCTACCGGCTGGAAGACGGCTCAGGGTTTGCGGAAGACGCCAATATCATCGGCATCTTCCACCTGTATCAACCTCATGAGTTCACGCATGGAACCTCGGGGCTAGACGAAGTTCCTCGGTGGAAGGACCAAGTGAGAGAGCAGCTATCGCACCCGGTGCCGAAATCTATCAGGAAACCCCCAAAAGAGCGTGGAGTCCTCCGGGCAGATACCTGATCTCCCTGCGAAAGGGAAGGCTTTATAAAATATCCTTCCTAGCCAAGTCCGTGGGTGGGCTGGGGACTCTCAAGGTGCGATTGGCCGACGTCGCCGGTTCGAGCGATGGGTTTTGGACCTCCAAGCCGGTGACAATCTCGAACGCAAAAAGGGAATATACGATTGAGTATAGGCATACCGGCAGGGATGTACGAGATGTCCGGGTGGCGTTCCTATTTGGCGACAGAGACCAAGTTATTCTGCTGGATCGAATTGCACTACGCGGCTATCGGGAGTAGGTAGCAGCCCTCGGAAAAGGCGGATTACAGACCGGCTAGCATCCGTCTAGGAGCCTCTCTTCCTCTTCGCTACAACCTTGACGCAGTTCCCAACCGCAGGCACGGTCGGGCACGGCGACGTTGTGGTACATGCGACCGCAACTGGAGCGCAAGAATTTATAAAGTCGCCTAGCTGTTTGCGCGGCTTGGATATTCCTTATCATCGGGGCTTGACGAGCTTGAATGACGCGAAAAATCGCTCGATATCCGCGGGGTCGTCAAAAGCGTCCGGTGCTCCGACTGCCATCAAGCTGTACAGCCGCTGGCCCACTTGTAGGCTCTGCATGCGCAACAGGCTTTGGTCCGCCGCTTGTATCTGCGTCTGCCAAGCGGGATACCCGTCCATCTCAACGGCGGCCTCTGACAGGATCGCTCCTTGCACCTTTTGCAAAATGGCATCTCGGCGCGCAGCGATCGCGCTGTCGGCTTGGACCGCCTCCGGGACATCCCCGTAGGCAATGGCGTATTGCACATCGGTGCGCTCGAACATCAGATACTGGAACTCTACCTCGCCAAACGACAGCGGCTCGCGCAGCTTGCGCAGATTGGGCCGGCCGGCCATCTGCACTGCGAAAGCCCCTAACTCATAGGTCCGCTCCTCCCATTCCGGCTCGCCGCGCACCCAATCGACGACATTGTAAGCGACAATAGCCCCTAGGACGACGAAGAACAGCTTGACGGACAATAGGTCCGTTTTGGTCTTAGGCTCTCGGCCCATTTTGGCTCAGGCCAGTCCCAGCTTCTCTTCGGTGCTGTCTGCGGGGATATAGCCCAAGACTTGGCGCGGATGGTCGATATCGACCCAGCGCCAGCGGTTGTTGGACACTCCGTAAAAAATATCGAAGCGCAAGTCGGCAGGTGCTTCAATGGCGCACTGCACCAGCTGAACCACGTCGCGCTGGCTGCACCAGATGGCCCCCCCTCGCTCATTGTGCGGGTGGTCCTCGGCATTGACCCAGCCGATGCGCAGACAAGGCACCGACATATTGTGTACGTCGGCGTAGTAGCGCGCTAGGGCTTCGCCCCAGACTTTGGTCGCTGGATAGAGGCCAGTGGGCCGCTGCGGCCACTCGTGAGTCACAACCGGTATATGACCCGCATCGACCGCGTCGAAACGCCCCTCGGAGATGGCCTTGTACGGGTCTTCCTGCTGGTAGCCCCAAGACACCATGATCGAACTGGCGAAGACCACGCGCCTGACGCCAGCGCGACACGCAGCTTCCAGCACATTGCGCGGCCCAACGATATTGCTGCCAAGTAGACTCTCCCAACTAGCGTCTGGCCGCGGATCGGCTGCCAGTTGCACGACCACGTCCATGCCCGCGACGGCCTTAGCTATTGCGTTGAAGTCGGTCAGGTCTGCGAGGATGAATTTCTCCGCGGGAATTCCCAAATCTGCGTCTTTGGGCGTCCGCTCCGAAAGTTGGGACCGCCGCGCCAGACCATAGAGATCATAGCGGTCGGGTTGGGTGCGTAAATGCCGATACACGGCCCCGGCGATCAAGCCGCAGACGCCGGTAATTAAGACTTTCTTGGGGGCCATTACTCCAGTTCTCCTTTGGCGTGTTCGATTACAGCAATGTGGCGCAGAGCGCGGTAGTGCTGGTCGCAATCCATGCCGTAGCCAACAACGAACGCGTCTTCAACTTCAAAGCCACAGTAATCTATCGGCACTGGAAACTCCTTGTGGACGCGTTTGTTCAGCAGCACACATGTTTTGAGTGAAAGGGGTTGCTGCGATTTTGTTTTGGCCAGCACAAAATCTAGGGATCGGCCTCTATCGACGATGCCATCGACGATTAGTACGTCTCGTCCGGCCGCTGCGACTACGAGGTCTTTGGTCAACTTGATCTGCCCGGTACTCTCCCGGCCCTGATAGCTCGAAACACCGATGAAGTCGTAGTCCAACCGCGCCAATAGTTCCTCGGGCAAGCGATCTATCAGGGCCATCATAAACTGCACTGCCCCGTTGAGGAGGCCGATCAATAAGGGAGACGACCCAGCGTAGTCGGCGGCTAGTTCCTCGGCCAACTCGCCGATGCGCCGTTCTACTTGCTGGTACTCGATTAGCACTTTTAAGGCAGAGGTTTCCAACGGACTGCGGGGCATGCCTTTGATTATATGGAATGAACTGTTTTTTGCAAACAAAAGGCACCGGAGCAAAAACTCCGATGCCCGTGTTGGCCCGTCTGGTGCCGCGGCCTGCTCAGGCGGCTTGACGGGTGTTGATTTCCGGTTCCCGACCTAAGAATGCCTCAGCGGGGATACTCGGTTGCTCGGGCACTTTCAGGGCGGTAGCTGCAACCAAGGCACTCAGTTGGTCGGCACTGGACGGATCGAGCTCGCCGCACTGATAGGCAGCGTCGATGCGCTCG
Organism: Candidatus Latescibacterota bacterium; assembly: GCA_007571365.1. Taxonomy (GTDB): domain Bacteria; phylum Latescibacterota; class UBA2968; order UBA8231; family UBA8231. The sequence continues at coordinate 1,631 of RKRN01000058.1, read as the reverse complement.
CACAACAACTCCAAGTCGGCCCAAGAGCGGGCTTGCCCAATGCGTACCCGCAAGGGGATGGCCGCCGGGCTTAGAGTCTGCATAATTCACCTCCTTGGGGGAGTTAAGGAGTACGCGCGGGTGCGAGGCACGGTAGCCGCCTTGGCGTGGGGCACCAGAGCCGCCTTGGCACCTCGACCCGCGAGAGCGCAGAAGCTAGGCCAGTTCGGCCTCTGCTTCTATGCGTTCAGTTTCAATCCGCCCACCCGCGCCAAAGCCAAGGGATTCTTCTTCAACCGTCAGGTTGAGGGCTTGGCGCACTTGGGCCTCTAGGCGTGTGCGGACCTCGTGGTTGTCGCGGAGGAAGAGGCGTGCGTTCTCGCGCCCCTGGCCCAACCGCTCGTCGCCATAGGAAAACCAAGTGCCGCTTTTGGCGACAAAACCGCTGTTGACGCCCAAGTCGAGCAGATCGGCCTCGTGCGAGATGCCTACATCGTCGCCGCGGAACATGATGTCGAATTCGGCTTCGCGGAAGGGCGGGGCGACCTTGTTCTTGACAACCTTGACGCGGGTGCGGCGGCCGATGATCTCAGCGCCGTCCTTGATCGCGCCAATGCCGCGGATGTCGAGGCGGACCGAGGAATAGAAATTTAGGGCACGACCGCCGGTGGTAGTCTCGGGGCTGCCGAACATCACGCCGATCTTCATCCGCAATTGGTTGATAAAGATCACCGTGGTCCCCGACTTCTGCGACGACCCCGTGAGCTTGCGCAGGGCTTGGGACATCAGCCGCGCTTGTAACCCTACGTGGGAGTCGCCCATATCGCCTTCGAGCTCGGCCTTGGGCACCAGCGCTGCCACCGAATCAATCACCACGAGATCGAGGGCACCGCTGCGCACCAGCGTATCTGTGATCTCTAGGGCTTCTTCACCCGAATCCGGCTGCGAGACGAGCAAATTGTCGATATCGACGCCCAGCCGACGGGCAAAATTTACGTCGAGCGCGTGCTCGGCGTCGATGAAAGCCGCCGTGCCGGTCTTTTGCGCCTGAGAGACGATGTGCAGTGCCAGCATGGTTTTACCTGCGGATTCAGGCCCGAAAAGCTCAATGACCCGACCTTTGGGCACCCCGCCGACCCCGAGGGCCGCGTCTAGCGAAATGGCCCCTGTGGAAATGACATCGACGTCCATTGCCGCTGACTCGCCCAACCGCATGATGGCCCCTTTGCCAAACTGCCGTTCGATCTGGGCGAGTGCCAAGCCGATGGCCTTGTCCTTGTCCTCGCCTAAGGATTTGCCGTTGGCACTGATCCTGCCTTTGCCCGCTACCATGATTTCCTCCTCGCGTGTCCTATGAGATGTTTACTACTCCACTACCTGAACAACCTGAACAAAAAAATAGTGAATCAATGTTCAGGTGTCAAGTATTTTTTTAATTGAAGCAGATTAAACTGGTCTACCTACTTATAACAAATACCGTGCCAAGCGGCAAAAATACGCGCAACTTATTGTTTAGTAATGTGTTAGAAAAACAAGAACGAGGATGCGAAAAGCAAAAATTGGCAACTGCGCGAAACAGCACTGTAGAGAAAAGGGGTCAGCTAGTGCCAAAGGCGAGTGCTTCGGCTGCCTCCATCCCCCCTACCCCGACT
>RKRN01000039.1 GCA_007571365.1 Candidatus Latescibacterota bacterium | reverse complement strand
CTCTTGTACGCTGCCGTCAGGCCAAGTGATTTCGAGCCGCTCCACCAGCACGCAGTCGCCCAAGCCAAAGTGCAACCGGCTATCGCTCGCCGACAGATAGGTGCCCCCGCCAACCCGCTGGCGCGTTTGTACCGAGCCATCACAAAACACCCTCACCCGCGCACCAATGGCGTCGCGGTTGGTGCGCATTCCCACCAACCGTAGGGACAGCCAGTGATGTTCCGACCGCAACTCGTTGCGGTACAGCCGCGCCGCGCCATCGACGTTGGTCACCAGCACGTCCACGTCGCCATCGTTATCGACATCGCCATAAGCGGCTCCGCGCGACACTGCAGACATCGCAAAGGCCGGGCCGCTGCGAGCCGACACATCGGTGAAGATGCCGGGCCCATCGTTAGCGAAAAGCTGATTGGGCTGGGCATGGCTCAAGGCTGAGTCTTGTAAGGCAATGCGATCGAGGACGTGGCCGTTAGCCACGAACAAATCCAAGTCGGCGTCGTTATCGACATCGGCAAAAAACGCGCCAAATCCCAGCGGCAACAAGGTCGGGCCGCGCAGGCCGACGGCCTCCGTCACATCGACAAAGCGGCCGTCGCCATCGTTGCGGTACAGCGTGTTGCTCTCGCGGGAAAAATTGGTCACCAACAGATCAACATCCCCATCGGCATCCCCATCTCCGACCGCGATTCCCATGCCAGCCTCGGCTTGGCCGTCGCCATTGTACGCAGCTCCGGCTGCTAACCCGGACTCAGCAAACGTGCCGTCGCCGCGATTGCGATAAAAAAAATTGCGCGTACCGTCGTTAGCCACATACACATCTAGGTGCCCATCCGAGTCAAAATCAGCGGCCGCTACACCAAGCCCTTTGCCAAAGGGACTGAAAACCCCACTGGACTGCGCCACTTCAGAGAAATGCCCGTCTCCCTCGTTGCGAAAGAGCGCGTCTGGCGCGCCGTTGTAGCGTCTCGGGCTGCAATAGGTCCGCTGGCCAGCCGGAACGCGCAAGGCAGCCCCGGTGCTAGCAACCGCACCGCCGCACAAGCGATTGGTGTCCGGCGTCAAGTCGAGGTAGTTCACCACATATAGGTCGAGATCACCATCGTTGTCGGAGTCGAAAAAGGCCGCGCTTGTGCTCCAGTGGGGATCGGCCACGCCAGCCACCTGTGCCCGCTCGGCAAAGGTCCCGTCCTCTTGATTGCGATAGAAGGCATTGCGGCCGTAGTTGGTCACATAGATATCCGAGCGACCGTCGTTGTCGTAATCGCCGACTGCACACCCCATGCCGTAGCCCAGATCGCCGGTCCCGGTTTGCTCAGTGACCTCGCTGAAGATCCCATCTATATTCTGGTAGAGACGATTTTGTGTCTGGCCTACGCCAGGAGCCTGACGCAATGCCAACACCGAACTATCCACTCGGCCGTCGTAGCGCAGAGAAGGCCGGAAGTCCTTGACAACCCAAGTCCCCGCCGAGTCTCCAGCTACGAGGTTGATCGGCACTAAGTGCTCGCGCCACGGAGACAGATCAAAGCCATCCACCAAATACACGTCCAACCAGCCATCGTCGTCGTCGTCGAAAAAGGCCGCGCCAGATCCCATCGTCTCAATCAGGAAGTAATCGCCGCTGGCCCCACTGGTGTGGCGAAAGTCCAGCCCAGCCTCGGCAGCGATCTCGACGAAAAAGGCTGAGCGTTCGGGTGCGTCACAGCCGCAGCAGAGAATAAAAAAAACTAAAGGCAGGTACAAAGTGGATGGATAATCGGCGTAGCTGTTCACTACAAAAAAATAAGTTCCACCTACAAATAGAGCCAATTGGGCGATAGCTATCCGTGCCCGCGTCGAGGAATCTTTAGAAGTGTATTTACTTTTATTTTCGACCGATTCTTCACAACTACATTGAGGACAGCGCATCATAAACCTAATATTACCTACCAGAAAAAACAATGAAGTCAATACAACAATACCAACGCCGGTTATTGGCAGGACCGCGGGGCCCCTGCTTCGTTGTCGCGGCGGCTTTCCTCTTGGGAATCTGGACTTTCGACGCCAAACTGTCCCTGAGCGGCGACAACGCCGAATTCATCACGCTGGCACACAGCCTAGCGCAAGGCGAGGGGCTTTTGCACATCAACTCGCCCACCCCCCAGCCAGCGACTAAGTACCCTTTTGGCTTTCCCGTTTTGCTGGCTCCTTTGGCATGGGCTTTTCCCGGCGATTGGGTGCCGATGAAGGTTTGGGTGCTGGTGCTTTTTGCGCTGGGGATGGGGGTGCTCTACCAATTGGCCAAGGAGCGGCTGGACATCTTGCCCGGCCTAGCAGTGGTGGTGCTAAGCGTCGTACTCGGCAAGAGCTACTTGACGCACGGGCCGACCGGCCTAGCCTACGGCCCGCTACTGCTGCACTACGCACACCAAGTCATGTCCGAAGTGCCCTATTTGACCTTTTCGCTGGTGGCTCTGTGGCTCGTCGAACGGGGCGTCGAGCGCGACGGACTCAAGCAAAACGGGTGGCTCATCGGCGGGTTTGCCTGCACTATATGGGCGTACTACATCCGCACGGTTGGGATCGCGCTAGTGGCGGCTGTGGTGGTCTATCTGTTGCGTCGGCGCGATTTCCGGCGGTGTTTGTTTTTTGCCGGCGCGGCGTTTGTCTGTTGGCTGCCGTGGACATTGCGCAATCAGGCGGTAGGTGGCAGCGGCGTCTATATCAAACAGCTCTTCATGGTCAATCCCTACCATCCAGAGCGGGGCCTGCTCGATGCGGGCGGCTTTGTCGAGCGCTTTATCGGCCATGTGCATCGCTACCTGACGGGGGAATTGCCCCATACCTTGGTGCCATTTTTTGCCGGCACTGAGACGATTTTCCACCCCGCGCCTTTGTTGCTAATCGCACTTGCGGTCGCCACGACGGTGCTTTGTATCAAGCGCGGCGAACATCTGTTGCTCTGGCTCTACGCAGCTTTTTTCATGGGGGTCGTGTTGCTCTGGCCTTGGCCGGGAGACCGCTTTCTGGTGCCTATTGTGCCGGTGCTGGTCTTGTTGGGAGTCTGGGCCGTTTTGCAGATCCGCGACAGATTGGCTGGGGGCCATGTAGGCAGGTTCGCAGTGTGGGGCTGCTTGCTGGTGTGCGTCAGCGGCCAAATTGGCGGCGTCAAACGCCTAGCGGACTACGCGGCCGCCGACTATCCGCCGCCTTGGCTTGGCTACTACCAGGCCGGTCAATGGCTCAAAGCCAACGCGCCGGAAGAAGCCATTGTGCTGTGCCGCAAGGGCTACTGGATGTACATCGTCTCGGGCCGGTGCTGCGTCGGCTTTCCCTTTGACGAGCCAGCAAAGGTGCTGGCCCACATGGAGCGCGAAAAGGTAGATTACGTGGTGTTGGAAAGCCTCGGTTTTCCGCAGACTGGGCAGTACTTGGTTCCGGCTGTGGAAGAGTACCGAGACCGCTTCAAAGTACTGTGGCGCGACCAGTTCGTGCCGACATACGTGCTGCGTTTTCTCAAGCAATAGGCCACTTGCCCTTGCCGAACGCTCGCATCTTTTTTAAGGAGGTGCCCGCGATTCGGCACTGCTCGCTACACGTTCTCCTGTCCTACTTGCTGTTCAGTATCGTCTTTACCTATCAGCTAATTTTTTATTAAAGGACCCATAATCAAAAATGACGAATGTACTACGGTGGCGGCACCGCATTTCCTTGCCCGACGGTACAGTAACTCCGGGGATACAGGACTCGCCGGCCCTGCTTAAGCGGTTGCACCTACCTGAGGATCTTTCCGGCAAGACGGTGCTTGATATCGGCTGTTCAGATGGATTCTATAGCTTTGAATGCGAGCGTCGGGGGGCTTCTCGGGTCCTAGCCGTGGACAATTACAGTTCGCCCTTGATTGACTCGCCGTCCGGCTTTCAAAGGGCCCATACCTTGCTTTGTTCAAAGGTGGAATTTCGCCAAGCAGACTTGTTCAGTTTGAATCCGGACGAGGATGGATGCTTTGATATCGTCCTGTTTCTGGGCGTTCTCTACCACTTGCGCCACCCCTTACTTGGTATAGAGCATATCGCAAGCTTGTGCCGCGAAAAGCTGATTTTGGAAACGCGTTTGGACTCTCCTTTTGGTTTGTGGGGAGCTCTCAAGCGTCGTCTGCTGGGCCCGGACAATCGCAGCCCTTCTATGCGCTTTTGCGAGGGGGCGCAAGTCAATTCCGATCCAACGACTTGGTGGACTCCCACGGCCCAATGTGTAAAGGCCATGTTGCGTTCTTGTGGTTTCTGCTCAGTCAAGCAAGTAGATAAACAGGGCTGGCGGGGTATATTCCACGGGGATAGTCCACGATGTGGCTCTGACGTGTTGGATTTGGTCCAATCCCTAGGAAGCCAACGGGTGGCTTTAGCCTACAAAAAAGAGACGGGCCGCTCTCTAGAGGAAAAAGAGGTGGTGGAGACTCTACGCGAAGTGTCCATCCCTCAGTTCGCTGCCATCAAACAACGAGCCTTTGAGCTAAACGGATAGCTTCTGGTCGGCCATGCCCAAGCTCACGGCAGCGGGGCGTCGTCGCGGACTAAGCCCTCGGCGCGGAGATCGGCCCAAAACGAGGCGGGAATCTCCTGCGTGAGTACGTCGAAATTCTCTTGTACGCGCTCGGGCCGCCGCGTCCCGGGGATGATGCAAGTGATCGCCGGATGGGCGAAGACAAATTGCGAGGCCGCGGCCCGCAGATCGACTTGATGGCGAGCGGCTACGGCCTCTAGGGACTTGGCCCGCGCCGCGATGTTGGGCGGTGCTTCTCGGTAGTTGTAGGTCGCGCCCGGGCGTGCGCCTTTGGCTAAGATGCCGCTGTTGTACGTGCCGCCCGCCATGATGCCGATATTCTTTTGTACGCACAATGGCAAGAGCTCGTCGAGGGCACTCTGGTCGAGCAAGCTGTAGCGTCCGGCGAGGAGGAAGCAGTCGAAATCGCCCGCGCGGGCAAAGCGGGCCAACATTTCCCATTGGTTCATGCCCGCACTGACGGCACCGATGACGCCGTCGCCGCGCAGTTTGTCAAGCGCGGGGTACGCATGGTCAATGGCTTCCTGCCAGTGGTTGTCTGGGTCGTGAATGTGGAGAATGTCGATACGCTCAACGCCTAGGCGCTTGCGGCTGTCTTCAAAGGAGCGCATGACGCCGTCGTAGCTGAAGTCGAATACAGGTTGATGCGAGGCCGGGCCGGCGAAAATGCCCGCCTGTTGGTCTTGCTCGGTTGGGACCAAGACCCGTCCTACTTTGGACGCGAGCACATAGCTGTCGCACGGCACACCCGCGAGGGCCTGCCCGAGGCGAAGTTCGCTTTTGCCCGACCCGTACAGCGGTGCGGTGTCTAAGAGGTTTAGTCCTAGCGATAGGGCGTGGTGTACGACAGCGACAGCTTGGTTTTCTGGTATGTCGCCGTATAGGCCGCCGATGGAGGCGCAGCCCAAGCCGAGGCGGGTGACGCGCAGGCCGCTGCTGCCGAGGGCGACTTTTTCAAGTGGATTCATGGTGTGCTCCTCGTGGTGAGCTGTCCGCTCAAGTGATATCCGGTCTGTTGCACCGACGAAATAACAAAAAAGAGGCCTTCGAACCCCAAAGGCAACATACAAGTGGTTCGTTGCCCTTTACCCGCATCGCAACGATATTTTTCCCCATGGAAAATGCTTCTTCGCTCTCGCGCGGCCAAGTGCATCGCGCCCTCCGCTCCTTTGTCGTCGCCAGTGGCTTATGGGGCGCGTGGGGGCAAGCCTGTGGGCTGGGAACAGCGGCCTTTACGGGCTTCGCCCTGTACTTAGGGGCCGATGGCGCCTTTATCGCCCTGTTTACTTCGGCCGCGTACTTCCTCGCTTTGACGCAGTTGCTCGCGCCCCTGTTGAGTGCGCGTGTGCGCGACAAGAAGCGCTTTGTCGTGGCTGGCGGCTACGTGGAAATCGCCTTCCGCGGGCTGCCGCTGGTCATCCCCTTCCTCGTCCCAGAGCAGTATCGTCTCGCGGCCTTAGTGGCCATGGTCGGCCTTAGCTTGTTCAGCGGCTATGCGATTTCGCCCTTTTACAGCACTTGGATCGCCAACGCCGTGCCAGAGAATATCCGCGCACGCTTTGCCAGTCGCCAGACTATGGTCAGCACCGTAGTAGCGATGGTGGCCGGTTTCGCGATCGGCCAGTTCCTCGACCTTTTCCCCGGCGGCGGCTTTGTCTGGGTCTTTGCCGCCGGGTCGCTGTTTGGATTCTTGGGCTACCTAAATCTCGGCCGCGCCCCCTTCCCTCAACAGATGGCGGCCAGCGACGAACAAAGCACGCGCTTGCGCGACCTTGTGCAGCCCTTCCGCGATGCCAACTTCCGCCGCGCCGCGCTCTTTTTTGGCTTGTGGACCTTTGGCATTGGGTTGGCCGGACCGCTCTATAGCGTCTTTATGCTCGACCGCCTGCAGATCTCCTATACCGAGGTCTCGATTTTCAACGCCCTGTTCATGCTGACCAGCATCGTCGGCTATCGGGCTTGGGCCGGGCTTATCGACCGCTTTGGTGCCAGACCTGTCCTGCAAATTCTGATGACGCCGGCCGCGTTCCTGCCCCTCATTTGGGCCTTCAACCAGCCCGGGGCCTACCACTTGGTTCCCGTGGCTTTGGTCTTAAGCGGCATTTTATTCTCCGGGATTGGGGTGGGCATCAACCCCCTGCTCTACGGCTTGTTGCCCCAAGGCGAAAAACGCACGATGTACTTGGCCACTTGGTCGGTGACGGTCAACCTAATGGGGGCACTCGGCCCGTTGTTGGGCGGCCTGCTCGTGGCCCAACTAGAGGGCTTGCGCTTTTTGGTGTTAGGTGTGCCCATGGGCGATTTGCAGGTCATCTTTGCCCTCAGCACCTTGACCCGGCTAGTGCCTTTGTTCATCCTCCGCACCGTTAAGGACGCGCGGAGTGCGACATCGCGCAGCCTGCTTTCGCGGATGCTGCGCGGCAATGTCTTAAGCTACGCCTACAACGCCACCATTTTCAGCTTGGCCACAGCCGAGGAAACCCGCGCCCGTGCGGCCGAGGCCCTAGGCCGTTCGGGCAACCCCCTCGCCACCGAGCAATTGGTTCAAGCCTTGGCCGACGCCAGCCCCCGGGTGCGCCGCGCCGCCGCTCGCGCCTTGGGCGAAAGTCGGTCGGAAAGCGCGGCCGAACCCTTGGTGCGCGAGTTGCTCAACGGGGCTTCGGACATCCGCAGTGAAGCGGCCGAGGCCCTAGGCCGCCTCGGAACTTCCACGAGCATCGATCCGCTGGTGGAGGCGCTGGACGACGCCGACCCGCGGGTGCGCATCAGTGCCATCCGCGGCCTCGCTAGCCTGCGCGGCGACGAAGTCCACGAACTCCTATTCTGGCACTTTGGCAGCGATTTTGACCCTTTGACGTTCCCGACGCTGGTCGATGTCCTCGGCGAGCGCCAAGACCGCCGCATCGTCAGACCGGCGCTGGGCCACCTGCCCGATTTCCCCTCCCCGGCCGTGCGCTTGCAGTTGCTCAACGGGGTCTGCCGCGCCCTAGGCGCTGGCGACCAGTTCTACCGCCTGCTCTCGCGCGAGGATACCGACCGCGTCGCCGCCATCACCCGCCTACTGCGCCGCGCAACAGACTCCTTGGGAGAAGCTCGCTGCATCAACGCCGAATACCGCACGCCGTTAAAGGCCCTGTGCCGGGCGGTGGTCGGCGCTTATGAAGAGGAAAGGACCGAGGCGCTAGTCGAGGCCATGCGGCAGGTCGTACATACCGTGCGCGACGGACTCTCGGCCACCGGCGACCAGGCCTACGATGTGCTCTCGGTGTACGTGGTTCTCATCGCCATTGGCCGTTTCATCAACAGCCCGGTGCGGCAAGAATCGCCCGTGGCCCAAGAGATTTTTCTCACCGTATGCCTAGGGCGACTAGGGGCCTTGATCCGCCAGATCGACGAGCGGTAGTGGTTGCTGGGATACGGCTCCGGGACTATTCACTATGGCGGCGATGCGCCCAGCGGATCCGCGCCAAGTCCTTGAGGTTGGCAAGCGTCCCGCTTACCGGATTAAAGCGGCTGTCCGGGTCAAAGCGCCACTTCACCGGGATCTTGGCAATGCGGTAGCCCGCTTGGTGCGCCAGCAGCAGCAGTTCCACGTCGAACATGAAGCCAGCGACTTGCTGCCGCGAACACAGGTCGCGCACTACCGCAGCCTGAAAGAACTTAAATCCGCACTGGGTATCGCCGAACTCGCCCAAGCCCATCAGCGCACGCAAGAGCCAGCCAAACGCCGCGCTCCCCCACTGCCGGTAGCGACGCCGCGCCACGACAAATTCGGTCGCGCTTAGCGTCCGGTCGCCGATCACGCCGTCCCACCCGGCTGCCAATAGGGGCATCACTTGGTCGAGCGCGGCAATGTCGGTCTTGTAGTCGCCGTCCATAAAGCCGATGTACCGGCCTTGGGCTTGGGCCACGCCGCGCTGCACCGAATGGCCTTTGCCGCGGTTGCGGTCATTTTGCACGCAGCGGACTTGCGGATGTGTGCGGGCGTACTCGGCAATACAGGCGACCGTGCGGTCGGTGCTGCCGTCATCCACGACCAGCAATTCACAAGACCACGGTCGCTGCTGTAGCAACGCCAGCGTCTGCTCCAAGGCGATGCGAATCCGCTGCTCTTCGTTGTACGCGGGTATGACGATGCTCAAATCCATAGCGAGCTTCCGCTTGACGTCTCCAATCGCCGCCCCTATAATCCGCCACAATCCGTACCCCTTAATACACGACACCTAACCCCTATATAAGGCCGATGAGCGAGGAAACCATTTTTAGCAAAATCATTCGCCGCGAAATTCCCGCCGACATCGTCTACGAGGACGACGCCTGTCTGGCTTTCCGCGACATCCAGCCCCAAGCCCCAACGCACATCCTCGTCATTCCCAAGGAAGCGGTCGCTGGCGTACAACGCGCCGCGCCCGAGCACGGCCCGCTGCTCGGCCACCTGCTGCTCAAGGCCAGCCAGATCGCCGCCGAGCAGGGCTTAGCTGCCGCCGGCTACCGCTTGGTCATCAATGCCGGTGCCGATGGCGGGCAAACGGTCGCCCACCTCCACGTCCACCTGCTCGGCGGCCGCCCCATGCAGTGGCCGCCCGGATAAAAAAAGAGGCGATGCCCCGCGCCGGGCACCGCCTCGCAAAAGCTCTTAAGACAGAGGGCTTAAATGGTCTGTATCAGGACGTAGCCGTTGGCTCCGCCCGGCACCGCTCCCTTGAGGAACAGCAAGTTGCGATCGGCGTCGATCCGCTCAACCGTCAAGCCCTTGGTGGAGACTCGCTTGTTGCCCATCTGGCCGGCCATTTTCTTGCCCTTCCACACCTTACCCGGGGTCGTGCCTTGGCCGATGGAGCCGCCGTGGCGCACGGTATCGGGTGTGCCGTGGCTGGCGTTCTTGCCGCGGAAACCATGGCGCTTGACCACCCCGGCAAACCCCTTGCCCTTGGATTTACCGGTCACTTTGACCTGGTGGCCGACCTCGAACTGGCTCACATCCAAGACTTGGCCGACCGCAAACTGGCCCTCTTCGCCGCGAAATTCGCGCAGGATGCGGTGCCCACTCACGCCGGCCTTGGCCAGATGGCCCCGCTGCGGCTTGGTCAGCTTGCGATCTGGCACTTCGTCGAAGGCAAGTTGCAAGGCCGAGTATCCATGGTCCTCTTCGGTTCGCACCTGTACCACCGGGCAGGGACCGGCCGCGACGATCGTCACCGGCGTGAGATCCTCGCGGCTGTTGTACAGTTGCGTCATTCCCAATTTTTTGCCAATCAAGGCCCCCATAAGGCCAACTCCTTCAGCTAGTTGTCGCGTAAACAGAATTGTAAAAATTACGCAAAATTTTTCTGACGGGCAAGAGACGCCATGCTCAAATCATGGGCAGAGGCTGGTCCCATAGACAGGACCGCCACAAGCCCGTAGGTCCTCGATTCTAACTTCGACGCCGCACCCGACGATCTCAGCATATTGGCGGGCTAGAACTCGGGGGATACAGCCGGTCAGATGTTCGGCGTCAACGTAGAACTTTACCTCCTTAGTAAAGTTGGGGAAATTTCCCCATATAGGATTGCCAGACAACCCAAGCCACTCAAGCCCGGACCATTGGTCAAACCATTGGGGCATCGGACCATCCAATTCGTTTTTTCTTAGATCTAGACGGTGCATTGTTTGCATTGATTTCCACTCATTGGGAATCGGGCCAGTCAACTGACAGGAAGGGCACAAAAGCTCTTCAAGAGCTTGCATGCGTCCCCATTCGGGCGGCAAGCGGCTGGCAATGGGATTATGCGACAGATTCAGCTTTTGCAAGCTAAGCATATCCCCCCATTCGGGCGGCAGCGGCCCGGACAGGGCATTGTATTCAAGCCGCACATTCCTAAGTGCACTTAGTCGCACCCAAGATTTAGGCAACGGCCCGGACAGTTCGTTTGTGGGCAACCAGAGCGTACAAAGCGACGTCATTCCCGACCATTCGGAAGGCAGCGGCCCTTCTAGCCAGCCAGTAAGCTGCAACAAAGAAAGATTCTTCAAGAAACCCCATTCAGGCGGCAAGGAACCTGTAACTGAATGCAGGCCCAAGCCTTTAAGACTTTCCATACCGGCCCATTCAGGTGGGAGGGAGCCCAGACGAGTCCCTTCTTCATAGGACTTATCTCGCTCTCCCCTATGTATATCACTATCCAAGTCCCCTATGCTCAATTGTTCCAATTTCTTAAGTCGGCCCAGCGAAGCGGGTAGCGGCCCTGAAAGAAAAGGCGAGCCGCCCAAGTACAGTATTTTGATGTTTGTAAGGTTGCCAAACGACTCCGGGATTGGGCCGGTGAAATGGTGCGTTCGCAAGTCCAATACAGTGAGCTTGGATAGGTTGCCCAGTGAAGCTGGTAGGCGCCCTGTCAAAGGCGGACCTGCCACTTTTAGGTATTCCAACTCGGACAAATTGCCTAATCGCTCGGGCAGGGGGCCAGCATAGAAGGACATGTCGATATCCAAGTGCTTGAGGCTAGAAAGATCGCCCAGCTCAGCAGGCAACGGCCCTTCAACATGTCTAACGATGAGCGTTTCAAGTTTCGCAAGACGACCAATGGCAGTGGGAATTTGGTTGAGGCTCTGCCGGGAGCTGATCCTCATATCCAACAAACGGAGTTCGGTTAGATCGCCTATTTGTGGCGGGATCGGCCCCGTCACGTTCGCATCGGGGAACCGAAGCGAGACAACCCGCCCGGAAGCGTTGACTTTGACGCCGGCCCATTTAGCGAGCGAGGCTTTCGTACCCCATGCCGTAAAGCTCGTCCTCTCGCCGCGGGGGACAATATCGAACAAGTCATTGAGTGCCAACTGATCAAAGTGAACCTCTAAGCCAGCAGGAATCGGACCGGTCAACTGGTTATTGGACAAGTCCAACTCCACTAAGTTTGTCAGTTGGCTCAACTCAGGCGGAATCGGACCGGTCAACTGGTTATTGGACAAGTCCAACTCCACTAAGTTTGTCAGTTGGCTCAACTCAGGCGGAATCGGACCCGTCAACTGGTTATTGGACAAAATCAGCGTTTCAAGATGGGTCAATTGGCCCCATGTCGCCGGGATTGGCCCCGTCAGGTGGTTCCTCATTAAGTCGCCATTATCGACGTGGATTGCGCTGCCCAAGTTTAGCATTTTCAGAAAAGTCAGTTGGGCCAATTCGGGCAACAGCGGGCCTGTCAAGCCGATCCCATCGAGGGTGAGCTCCTCCAAGTAAGTCAGTTGGGCCAATTCGGGCACCAGCACCCCGCCGTAGACATCGCCCCTCCGGCCCGAAGACCACAGGGCAGTGACTCGGCCCGAAGCGTCGACTCTAAGACCACTCCATAGGTATAGAGGATTCTCGCTTAGCCAGCGCCCATTCCGCTGCATACGTCTTGCCGCATCGGTCGACCCCATCGACTGGTGAAACGCGACCAGCGCGGTGCTATCGGTGGCGGCAGTTCCCTCTGGAGGTAGCGAGGTATTGGACACGTCCGCCCCCGGTTGGGACATAGTGCTATCGGCGGCGGCTCCCGCTGGAGGCCGGGACGCGGAAAGCACCGGCTCTCCAATGCCCAGTGGATTGGCCCCATCCTGATCGTCCGTCAAGAACCGGCCCAACAAAGCGAGGTCTGCCCAGTCGGTCTGGCCATCAGAGTTGACATCCCCCAACAGTATGTTGTCTCCTTGGAGGAACGCACCATTTAGCAAATAATAAAAAAGAATAAGCGCATCGCTCCCATTAACGCTTTGATCTCGATCCACATCGCCTAAGAGAGGGTCCGCTCCGTTTTCGGCGATCTTACCCGCAGGACGACCGGAGGCCTCAGCCACGGTTATAGGCTCTCCCGTAAAAACGAAGGCCGTGTCAACGTAGGTTGCCATATAGGGACCGGAAACGCCTAACCAATAGCGCGGTCGCTGGGGTACAGAGACCGCGAAGCCCCCTTGGGAATCCACTGACGCACGAGCCAGTACTACTAGACGACCTGCGTCTATGATAACCACCTCGACACCCAATAACGAAAAGCCTTCAACCGGCACAATTTGGCCTTGTTGAAGCTGTTCCGGGCTAGATGAATAGAGGGGATTGGAAGATGGGTTTTCAGATTGGTGGCCGCTGTCGCCACAAGCTAGCATCGACAGGGCGAATAGCAAAAAAAATACATTACTCATGGATGGCGTGTTTTCTCCAAGTTTAGGAATGTATTGAAAAGCGACCTTTAATTTAACCCGGATGTTACGCAGGGTCGCCTTAAAAGCGGTCTTAACATGCCGTTTGGCGTCGCTTGGGGCCGGCCGCCGTGGATCCCGCCCCGGGTCGGGGCACGGGGTGACGTTCTTGCGCGGGAATGACCCCGGGCGGAAGCCGCAGAGCATACCCGGCGAAGACAGGGGCTGCGTAACGTCAGTATAATAATGATAGCCACTTTCTCCACTGCTGCTTTAGACTATCCGTCTCGTACTAATCTGTAGCGAGCGATTACCATGAGCGCGATAACTATATTTCGCGGCGGGGCGATCGGCGACTTCGTCCTTACCCTGCCCGCCATCAATGCCGTGCGCCGGGCCTTTCCCACCGCTGCCGTGCGCCTCATTGGCCGACCGGCGACCCTAGCACTCGGCCCCACCGCTTCCATCCTCGACAGCGAAGATCCGCGCCTGATTGCCCTGCACCGCGCCGGGTCGCTTCCCCCGGCCACGCACCAGCTCTTCGCCGCGACGCAGCGCGTGCTCGCCTATGCGGTCGATCCCCACCAGCACCTCGCCCACCAACTGCGCCGAGCCGTCGCCGGCCCTGTGCTGCTGTGGGATCCGCGCCCCCCAGCCGACTTCCGCGCCCACATCGTCGACCACTTGCTAAGCCCCTTGCGGCAATGGGGCCTGCCCGTCTGCAACCGCACCCCACGCATTGAGCTACAGCCCGGCGACTACGGCTATGTTGATGCGCTCGCCGCCGCACCCGAAGTCGTCATCCACCTAGGTAGCGGCTCGCCAGCCAAATGTTGGCCCCCGGCCAAATTCCACGCCCTCGCCAGCGCGTTGCAAAAAAAAGGCTGGCATACCGCGTTCCTGTGCGGCCCCGTCGAACGCGAACGCCAGCTCGCAACCGGCAGACGGCCCGCGCTCCATCCCCCAGACCTGCACGCCCTCGCCGGCCTGCTCGCCAAAGCCGCGCTCTTCATCGGCAACGACTCCGGCCCCGGGCACATCGCCGCCGCCGTTGGCACCCCAACCCTGACGCTGTTTGGCCCCACCGATCCCCGGCTGTGGGCACCGCGCGGTCCGGGCAGCCAAGTCCTACAAGCACCTTCCGCCGACATCGCTGCAATTCCCACGGCGGCCGCCATAGATGCTGCGCTAGCGCTCCTGCCAAGTGCGCGATGACCTCCTACGCCGACCAACGCCGCACGATGGTGCGCGATCAGCTCGGCCAGCGCGGCATTAGCGACTCGCGCGTACTCGCGGCGTTTGCCCGCGTCCCAAGGCATTGCTACGTCCCACAGGCCCGGCGCGCCCACGCGTATACTGACCACCCGCTGGCCATCGGCGCCGACCAAACCATCTCGCAGCCCTATGTAGTGGCCTACATGCTCTCGGTTATCAGCTTGCAGGGCGCGGAGCGAGTTTTGGAGCTTGGCACCGGCTCTGGCTACCAGACCGCCCTGCTCGCCGAGCTAGCCGACCAAGTCTATAGCATTGAATTCTTTGCCAACCTCGCCGCCCGGGCCCGGCGCGTACTCGACGACACCGGCTATGGCCGGGTCGCTCTGCGCGTCGGCGACGGCCGCATGGGCTGGCCCGAAGCCGCCCCTTTTGACGCCATCGTCTGCTCGGCCGCCCCGGCGACCATCCCTCCCGCGCTGACCGAACAACTAGCGCCGGGCGGTCGTCTCATCCTCCCATTGGGAGTCGAACGGCAACATCTGGTCTTACTTGAGCGCCGCCCAACCGGCCTCAGCCAGCGCAAACTCCTACCCGTGCGCTTTGTGCCGATGCAGTAGGCAGGCAGAAGCGAATTTAAGCAAGATTCAATCCCTGCTATGCACTTAGCTCGTAGAGTAGCTCGGCCATAGCCCGCAGGCCAATCGCCTCGACGTCTGTTGATAGAGGGTAGCGGTCTTCGCCCGAGTACACGATGAAGGCTCGTTGCGGTGCGATATCTTCGCAGGCGTTGGACAGCCCGCGGCTAATGCTAGGCGTCAGCCCCAGTTTGACTTCGATAGCCCAGCTTGCGCTCTCGCCTGGCAACTCCAGTACCAAGTCGATCTCGGCTCCGGCTTGAGTACGGTAGAAGTGCGCGGTAGTTCCGAGCGGGGCCGCGGCCAATAAATTCTCAATGACAAACCCTTCCCAACTGGCCCCGGCGACGGGATGGCCAATGAGCGCATGGTGGCTATCAAGACCGAGCAGAGCGTGGACCAGGCCACTATCTCGGATGTAAATCTTGGGGGACTTAACGAGACGCTTTCCAGTGTTGGGGTGGAAGGGTGGTAAGCGGCGCACCAGCAACAGATCAACCAGCAAATCAATGTAGCCAGCCGCCGTTGGGCTACTGACCATCAAGCTGGCGGCTAGCTTCGATGCATTTAGCAACGCACCTTGGCTATGCGCGAGCATGGTCCACAGCCGCTCCAGCGTCTCGGCCGGGATGCGCTGTCCGGTAAACTCGGATACGTCCCGTTCCAAGTAGGTGCGAATCAGATTGCGGCGGAAAATTAGGCTGTCGCCATCGCTTGCTGCCAACAGACTGTCGGGAAACCCACCGCGTACCCATAGTTGGGTCGCGGACGCGATCTCCGGCGACACGTCCAGCACATCGAACGGATTGAGCGGCACGTACTCAATTCGTCCTGCCAAACTCTCGCCCGACTGTCTGAGCAGATCTACGGACGCCGATCCGAGAATCAGGAAACGTCCCGTCCGCTTTCCTCGTCTCCGGCCTTGGTCAATCATGCCGCGGAGCTCGGGAAACAGCCCAGGCGCACGATGGATCTCGTCGAGAACGACCAAGCGACCTTCGTACTCGGCGAGAAAAAGCCTCACATCGGCGAGTTTCGCCCGATCGACACTCGATTCAAGATCTAGGTACAGCGCGCCTGTATGCTCTGCGATCTCGTAAGCGAGTGTCGTCTTGCCAACCTGACGCGGCCCGATTAGGGCCACCGCTGCTTGTCGGCTCAAGGCATTGACAACGATTCTATGGGTTCGACGCGGAATCATACCTTGTAAATTTAAAGCGGTGCTTTAAAAAAACAAGGATGTGCGGGTGCAAGGTATTTGAAGTGAGTTAGCTGGTGGACGCCGAAGCGGCCGCGAACTCAGTCGGCTAGACCTGCAAGCTGCCCACCAGCGCGGCAATGTGCTTCACGCCGCGCTCATCGCAATAGGCGTGGAGATCCTCGACGACTTCGACGCCGGCGTTGGGGTTGGCAAAACTGGCCGTGCCGACTTGGACGGCAGAAGCACCGGCGACCATGAACTCGAGCGCGTCGCTGGCGGTAGTAATGCCGCCGATGCCCATGACGGGCACAGAGACGGCTTGGGCCACCTTCCACACCATGGCCAGGGCCACCGGCTTGATCGCCGGACCGGACAAGCCGCCAGTAATACCGCCCAAGACGGGCCGCCGTCGCTCCACGTCAATAGCCATGCCAACGAGCGTATTGATCAGGGAGATCGCATCCGCCCCCGCATCCACTACGGCGCGGGCGATGGCGGCGATATCCGCGACATTGGGCGTCAGTTTGGCGATGACCGGCCGCCGGGTGCGGCTGCGGACCGCGGCAATGGCGGCCGCCGCGGTCTGGGGCCGCGTGGCGAAATTGTCGCCGCCGGCCTCGACGTTGGGGCAGGATATATTGACTTCGAGCGCGGCAATACCGGCCAATGCTTCAAGGCTCGCCGCCATCCGACCGAATTCTTCGACGGAGAATCCGGCGATATTCACCACTACCTGCGCGTCCAGACCGGCCAACAAGGGCCATTGCCGCTCGATGAAAGCCGCCAACCCGGGGTTTTGCAAGCCAATGGAATTGAGCAGGCCAGCCGGGGTCTCGACAATGCGCTGGGGCGGGTTGCCGCCGCGCGGCTGTGGGGTAATGGTCTTGGTTACCAGCCCACCCAAACGCGCAAAATCAGTCAGCGGCACCAGCTCCTGACCGTAGTTGCAGGTGCCTGAAGCCAACAGCACCGGATTGCGCAGTTGTACGCCGGCAAAGTCTATGCTTAGGTCGGCCATTGTATCTGCCGCGAGTCGAATACCGGCCCATCCACGCAGACGCGGGCGTAGCGACCGTACTCGGTATCGCCTTTTGCCGCGGCCAACTCAACGGCGCAGCCCACGCAGATGCCAATGCCGCAAGCCATGTACGCTTCGAGGGAAACCTGACACGGAACTTGGGCCGCTAGGCATAGAGCGGCTGTGGCCCGCATCATCCCGGGTGGACCACAGCAATAGACCGCGCACGGCCCTTTTCCAGCTAGCTCGTCCTGCAACAGATCGGTGACCAAGCCCGCGTGCCCGCGGCTGCCGTCGTCGGTGGCGCGGCGCACTCGGTCCGCAGCCGGGGTAAGTAACTCGCTGGGCAAGTGCTTGTTTGCTGTCCGCGCCCCGACCAACAGCGCAATCTGATGCGCTCGCTGCCTTAGTTCCAACCCCCAGTAGAGCAGCGGCGGTACGCCAATGCCGCCGCCGACCAGTACGACCTGCCTGTCTTCGGGCGGCGCAAATCCCTGGCCGAGCGGGCCGAGGGTCGGCAGCATGGCATCCGGCCCGAATCGGCTCAGGGCTCGGGTCTTAGGTCCTACCGCTTCGTACAATACCTCGATAATACCAGCCTCGCGATCGACGCCACTGACGCTCAGCGGGACGCGCAACAAGGCAGCGCCCCCCGCGCCGACCTCGATATTGACGAACTGCCCCGGCTCGATATGCGCTGCAATGTAGGGAGCGTTGAGCCGCGCCCAAAAGAAATCGGCGGCCACTTCGCGGTTGCTCAACAGACGCGCTTGCTCGTCAATCACGGCTCTGCCCCTCGACCTTGTGGCCAGCCAAACGGCACCGTCAACTCGACCCACGACTTGATCTCCTCGCCGTTGCGGCGCACCGCTGGATAGAAGCTGTAGCCATAGGCCGCATCCACCGCACTCTCGACAAAAGGAGGTTCCCCGCGAAAGACCTCGACTTGCTCGGGCCGTCCTTCGCGGTTGATTAGCACGTCGAGCAACACCTCGACCGAATCCTCGGCCGCCGCCGGATAGACGGGCCGCACCACCTGTCGCACCAGCGGCCAATCACTCAGCGCTAGGTCGCCTTCCTTCCACCCTAGTTCATCGGCGGGAATCGACAAGTCGAGTTCGCGCATCGCTTCCAAGTCCAAGTCCTCGCGGTTTGAGCCCCCCTGAAAATCCGGGTACTGCTCCAACAAAAAGCGAATCTGTGCGCTGTTGCGATCGCGCCGTGCGACCTCCCGCAGGTAGTAGTTGGCCGAGTCCTCTATCCCCTGCTCGGTAAAGGCGCGCCAGAGCCGGTAGTAGAGGTTGAGATTCCGCCTGTCAAACGATAGGGCTTGGCGATAGAACTCAATGGCGTCGTTGAAATAGCCTTGCTCCCAGTTGATGTTGCCAAGTTGATACAGGGCGCGTGGGTTGGCGACCTGCTGGTTGATGCTCTGTTCGTAAAAATCGCGGGCCAGCACAACATTACCGCGCCGCTGGGCGCGCTCGGCAAAGCCGATGTATTTGCGCGCCAAGGACACCGAGTCGAGCGTGTCCGGCTCCAAGGCGAGCAACTCAATCCGTTCCCCCGGGCCGAGCTGACCGCCAACCGCCTTCAGGCTGCGCTCCAGTTTGTCGATGAGCTTTTCCTCGCGCATTTCCCACCGCTGCTGGGCCAGCTTGCCAAACCGCGTCTCGGCGAACTCTTCGCGCAGCAACTGATAGCGCTGTTCAGCCGCGAGCGTATCGCCGACGACATTCTCGTAGGTACTAGCCGCCAAGAACGCGGCTTTACCGCCACTTGGCGTACCGGCGAAGGCCTGGCTCAAGCTGTCCAACAGGGGGATGTACACCTCGGTAGCCTCAGGCTGGGCCAGGCGCAGTGTTTCGATGTGCGCAAACGCACGGGCCGCCAACTCTTCGGCGGTGGCCTCGAGCTGCTGCCCCAGCAAGCGGCGGGCCTCATTGGCGTGCGCCGAGGTGGGAAACTCCTCAATCAGCCGCAGCAAATGGGGCCTAGCCCCCTGTTCGTTACCGCGCATCTGCAGATCGATCCAAGCGAGGCTGTACACGGCGCGGGGCAATTGGTCGCTGTTGGGAAAGCGGCGGATTACTTCCTCGTAGTACGCGCGGGCCGAATCGGCCTGGCCAATGTCGTCGCGATAGAGTTCGCACGCGCTGAACAGGTCGTCCAGCACAGCCAAACTGCGCGCCACTACCACCGTGTCGGCCGGCGCGTCTGCTGCCCGCCACAACAGCGGCCCCTGCACCGCGCCTAGCGAGTCGGCGTAGAGCGAATCGGCGCGGTGGATCTGGCGCTGGATCTGCTCCAGCCGACGCATGTGTCCCAGCATCTCCTGCGCCAAAAGTACGCCCTGCGCTCCCGGGCTCTCGCGGCTGCTCTCCTCGAGGTACTCGCGCCCCAACTCGGTATTGCCGTATTCCTGTAGATGCAGCAAACCGATGCGGTACAAGGCCATAGCAGCCGAGGGCGTCTGGGGAAAGTCGTTGCGGACTTGCTCGTACTCGGCCAGTGCCGCGGCGGGCAAGCGGCGGGCCTGATACCACTCGCCGATTAGCAGCCGGGTGCGCCCCTCAAAGCGGCGAAACCCCCCTTCGTTGAGTAGCCTGACGTAGGTGGCCAAGGCTTCGTCCTCCGCACCCATGGCATAGAGGGTGCGGCCACTGTTGAGCTGGGCCCGGTACTTTTGATCGACGCTTGGATCGGCCTTTAGCACTTCGTCAAAAGCCGCTAGCCCCTCATCCAAGCGGGCCGGATCCTCTAAGGCCATCAGCACCTCCCCCAAGCGCAACCACAGCTGAGCCCGCACCGCGCTGTTGGGAAAGGCCGCTAGCGTCGTCCGATATTCCCGAATAGCCGCGACGTAGTCCTCGCGGTCGTGCGCCATCTCGGCCAAGTGGAGGCCCGCTTGGACGGCGATCTTTTCTTCGGCTTCGTCAAACAAGGCTCGGTAGAGCGACTGCGCTCGGTCGTCAATCCGCTGCTCCTCTAGGCAGCGGGCGCGCCAGTAGCGGGCTTGATCGAAGTGCGGACTGGCCGGGAAAAAGGTCTCCAAGTCGCGGAACGACTCTTGGGCATTGAGGTATTCGCCGCGCCAGTAATACGCTTGGCCGATCAGGAACATGGCATCGTCGACCCAGGCGCTCTCCTTGTATTCGTCGAGCACCTTGGACGCCTTGCGCACTGCTTTGTCGTAGAGTTGGTCGGCCTGCGGCGAGCGCCGGTGCTGCAATTCGGGACCAGCTTGGTCAAAAGCCCAGTCGGCGTAGGCCTCTTCGTGTTTGCGCCGTTCTTTTTCAGCCGCGCGAAAGGATTTTTGGGCGTTGTAAAACGTATTGAAATAGACGCAGGCCGAAATCGCCAAACAACAAGCCAGCAATAGCACCAAGGGCGTGGTCCGCACGAGCTGGCTCCTAGCTCCGATGATAATCCTGCAGGGATTGCACGCCCAATTCGGCGTGTTGCAGGGCCTCAATACCCGCGGCCGCGGCCCGGGCCCCGGCCATCGTCGTCGTATAGGGTACGCCGGTTACGACCGCCGCACGCCGCACCGCAAAGTCGTCGTAGTAAGAAGGTTCGTCGAGCGGGGTGTTGATAATCAGATCGATCTGGCGGCTGCGAATCGCGTCTTCGATGTGCGGGCTGCCCTCGTGAATTTTGTGTACTCGCTCGGCGGCGATGCCGTGCTGGCCGAGAAAGTCGCACGTACCCTGCGTAGCCACCAGCGCAAATCCGGCCGCACACAGCCGCCGCGCCACCGGCAAGACATCCTCTTTATCGCAGTCGGCCACGCTGATAAAGACCCGGCCGTGCGACGGCAGCAGCGAACCCGCCCCCATCTGCGCCTTGAGGAAGGCCGTGCCAAAGTCGCGGCCAATGCCCATGACTTCGCCCGTGGACTTCATCTCCGGCCCCAGTAGGCTATCGGCCCCGGGGAATTTTATGAAGGGCAACACGGCTTCCTTGACCGATATGTGCGCCGGCACGACCTCCTCGGTGAAGCCCTGCTCGCGCAAGCTCACCCCCACCATGGCCCGTGCGGCTATTTTGGCCAGTGGACGGCCAATGGCCTTGCTGACAAACGGCACGGTGCGCGAAGCGCGGGGATTTACTTCGATTGCATAGACCTCGCCTTGATAGACGGCGTATTGCACGTTCATCAGGCCGACCACATTGAGCGCACGCGCCAGCGCGTGGGTGTGCTCGCGCATGGTATTGATGTGCTTGGTCGGCGTGTCGTAGGGCGGCAAGGCGCAGGCACTGTCGCCCGAATGCACGCCAGCGTGCTCGATGTGCTGCATGATCCCACCGACGACCACGTCCGTCCCGTCGGCCACGGCATCTACGTCGAATTCCTCCGCGCCTTGCAGGTAGCGGTCGATGAGTACGGGCCGCTCGGGCGATACCTCAATGGCCTCGTTCATGTAGGTTTCGAGGCTCTCGACATCGTAGGCGATGACCATGGCCCGCCCGCCCAGCACATAGGAGGGCCGCACCAAGACGGGGAAGCCAATCTGCGCGGCAATCGCGCAGGCCTCTTCACAATGGGCGGCCATGCCATTGGCCGGCTGGCGGATGCCCAGTTTGTTCAACAGTTGGCCGAATCGCTGGCGATCCTCGGCCAAGTCAATGCTGCCGGGCGAGGTGCCGATAATGGGCACCCCCTCGTGCGCTAGCTCGGCTGCCAAGTTCAGCGGAGTCTGCCCGCCGAACTGCACGATGACGCCGTCTGGAGCTTCGCGCTCGACGATGTGCAGTACGTCTTCGATCGTCAGCGGCTCAAAGTAGAGCTTGTCGGCTGTGTCGTAATCCGTGCTGACCGTTTCGGGATTGGAGTTGACCATGATGGTCTCATAGCCGATTTCGCGCAGCGCAAAACACGCGTGGACGCAGCAGTAATCGAACTCGATCCCCTGGCCGATGCGGTTGGGGCCGCCGCCGAGAATGGCGATTTTCTGGCGCGTCGAGCGCTGCACTTCGTCCTCGCGGTCGTACGTGGAGTAGTGGTACGGGGTGTGGGCCGCAAATTCAGCGGCGCAGGTATCGACTGTTTTGTACACCGGACGAATGTCCAACGCTCGCCGCCGCCGCCGGACGCCCGCCTCGTCGCCGCCCTTGAGATGCGCTAGCTGGCGGTCGCTGAATCCCCACTCCTTGGCGCGGCGCAACAAGGCCACATCGGCGAGCACATCTTCCTGCACTAGCTGTTGTTCGAGTTCAAAAAGCTGGTAGAGCTGGTCGAGAAACCACGGATCAATGCCCGTCAGGCCATAGAGTTCATCGTGGGTGTAGCCTTGGGCAATGGCCAGCTTGAGGTAGAACATGCGCTGGGAGTTGGGACGCAGCAATTTCTCGCGCAGTTCCTCGCTGGCCACCTCGGCCGCACTGAAATCCTTGCCGTCGGCCCCAAAACCGGCGCGGCCCACCTCCAGCGAGCGCAGCCCCTTTTGCAGCGATTCCTTAAAAGTGCGGCCCATGGCCATGGTCTCGCCCACCGAGCGCATCTGGGTGTCGAGGGCGTCGGGCGTACTGGGAAATTTCTCAAAGGTAAAGCGCGGGATTTTGGTCACCACGTAGTCGATGGTCGGCTCAAAAGAAGCCGGAGTTTCGCGGGTGATGTCGTTGCGGATTTCGTCGAGCGCGTAGCCCACCGCTAATTTGGCGGCGATTTTGGCGATGGGAAAACCCGTTGCTTTGGACGCCAGGGCCGAAGAGCGCGAGACCCGGGGGTTCATCTCGATAACGACCATGCGGCCGTCGGCGGGATTGACCGCGAACTGGATATTGGACCCGCCGGTATCCACGCCGATCTCGCGCATGATGCGGATGGCCGCGTCGCGCATCTGCTGATATTCCTTGTCGGACAAAGTCTGCGCCGGCGCGACCGTGATGCTGTCGCCGGTGTGAACGCCCATGGGGTCGAAGTTTTCAATTGAGCAGATAATGACCACGTTGTCGCGGTGATCGCGCATGACCTCCAGCTCAAATTCCTTCCAGCCGAGCACTGATTCCTCAATAAGCACCTCGTCAATTGGGCTTAGATCGAGGCCATGGCTGACGATTCGCGCAAATTCCTCGGCGTTGTACGCCACGCCGCCGCCAGAGCCGCCCAGCGTAAAAGCGGGGCGGATGATCGTCGGGTAGCCCAAGTCGGCTTGGTGCTTTTGCGCCTCTGCGAGGCTGTGGACGAAGGCTCCACGCGGCATGGCCAATCCGGCCCGGTCCATGGCCGCTTTGAACAACTCGCGGTCTTCGGCCATCTTGATCGCGTCGATGCGCGCGCCAATCAACTCGACGTTGTGTGCAGCGAGTGCTCCGCTTTCGGCCAAGGCCACCGCCGTGTTGAGCGCGGTTTGGCCGCCGAGCGTCGGCAGCAGTGCCTGCGGCTTTTCCGCCGCGATGATCCGCGCACAAATCTCCGGCGTGATCGGCTCGATGTAGGTGCGGTGAGCTAGCTCGGGATCGGTCATGATCGTGGCCGGATTGCTGTTGACCAAGACGATGTCGTAGCCTTCTTCGGCTAGTGCCTTGCAGGCTTGTGTGCCCGAATAATCAAACTCGCAGGCTTGACCAATGACGATGGGGCCAGAGCCGATGAGCATTATTCTGTCAATGTCAGTGCGTTTAGGCATGGCATACTTTCAGAATTTTAAGGTGCATGTGTCGGCCTAGCCGTCTTTCCGGTCTCGCGGATGTGCTCGATCATAGCGTCAAACGATTGAATTATGCCGACGACCGATAAATGCCCAACCGAATCCCGGCCCGCGTATTCAGCCTTCATCTGATCGAGTACGATCTGGGCCTGATCGATATTGCCCTTGTGTAGTTGTGCTTTCAGCAGCTCCTGCTTGGCCACTAGAGCCACCAACTCGCTGGTATGTCTGGTATGCCGATCGAGCAATGAGGCAATTGCCTGATTGTCATGTCCCAATGTCCGGCGAAGCATCGCCACCTTTCGGAGGGATCTGGCAACCAAATCATCCTTCATGCGCCCCGTTCCGACGCCTTCAAAACCATGCAGTAACTCCTCGGTTTTCAGGAGTGCTTCGCGGATTTTTCCCAAGCGATGCAGTGCATCGGCTAGATTGTGGATGAGATGGGCCCGGTGGAGCCTAAGCTCAACAGGCTTGGAACGGGCGATTGAATCGCCGGTTGAGAAATAGGTAACGGCCCGGCGAATATGGCGCAGCTCCTCGGCTTCTGAAGCGGCGACATCCGCTTGAGCCATCGCAAAGGAACCCAACATATTATATACAGCAGCCCCGGCTTCTGAATCGCCCTCGGCCTGTGGCAAAACGCCAAGGAGTTTTGTCTCAAATCCAGCAAAGTCCTTTCTTGCCAGTTCCTTTTGCATATCAGGCGAATCGAGGCTCGACGGCCATGGTAGAGGTTTCAGCATGAGATGGGGCATCTCAGCGGGATCGTGGAACGTTATCGTACTGGGCCTAGGCTCTTCTTGTGCCTCTAGGTAGCCAACGAGGCAAAGTAGCTGCGTACATAGACAGTAAAACGGCTTTTTGGAGATTGACATGGTCTCTCCTTCTACGGAGCTCCGTGCCTTCCTTAGGAGCGTGGGCGGGCCCTGGGCCCGGCCTCATAACGACGGGGCGGAACATCCCCAACAATTAGGACAGCGGCACGGCAAATGGGTATCAGATGGCTTCTAATTCTAACAATAACGTAGCCCGCTTGGACGCGGAGTTTTAGCGAGTGCGGCCGGGTCAAAGCAGAGGAAGCTGGTGGGGAGGTGCCGCATTGGTCTGCGAGTGATTCGAGTATTTATGCAGCTTGGCGCGTATGTCGCATCTGCACAGTCCAGATGCCAGCAGGCCAAGCATCCCAACTCGTGATAGCACTGACGACAAACTGCGTTTTCACATCTTTGGGTACATCGTTGTGTATGCGGAACAGGATTACGCCATAGGGTGCGGGCACGTTATCGCGGCAGATTAATTCCCCAAAATCCGTGTCGTAGGTTATCACTGTGCGTTGTTCTCGCGTTGCCAAGTCCAATAGCTTGGCATCTAGTTCACCTATGTCGGTTTCGGCAGCCCAACGTATGTCATGTTCATAAGCACGGAGACCACTCACAATATCTCTATCCACAGCCTCGTCAACCAGTATTCTCATGCTCTTTCACCGTCCATAATAGCATCGAGATCTTCCCAAGTGACATTGGACAACTTGGCCCCAGTGGCCTTGTACTGGCGGCAAGCCTCGATATCTTCTTCGTTTATATGCGGGTAGCCATGCATAATATCCTCTACGGTGTTGCCGCTTTCTAATAGATCGGTTATCAGCTCCACAGAGATGCGAGTGCCTTTCACAGTGGGCTTGCCCGCCAGTATCTGCGGGTTGCAGACGATGCGGTCCTTATAGAGTGTAGGAGAGACTTGCTTTTTGTCGGCCCTAGCACGTCTTGGCGAGCGGGCCAGACGCACAGTTTGTTCTTTAAGACGAGATTCTATTCTTGACATAATACCGCGAACGAAGCACCGACTGAAACCCATCCCGGTCGGCCAGACGCCAGCAGCTAAAACCTTAAATATATGAGGAGCAGGACGAGCGCGAGCACCACAGT
>RKRN01000154.1 GCA_007571365.1 Candidatus Latescibacterota bacterium | reverse complement strand
GCCGGCGGTGGACGCGGCCACGTATTCCGAACAGGCGGTCCGTCTAGCCGCGGGCAACTGGTTGGGACGCGGCCAAGGCCCGTTTTGGCAACCCCCGCTCTATCCTTATTTCCTCGGCCTAATCAAGCTCGCATTTCCAGAATCCTTTTACTACGTAGCCCGCTTTGTACAGGCGCTAATCGGCAGCCTTACCTGTGTGTTGCTGTACTTGGTCGGGCGGCAGCTTTTTGGGGTGGGTGTTGGTTTTAGCGGCGGCCTCATTGCAGCAGTGTATGGGCCGCTGATCTACTTTGATGCCCGGCTCTTGCCGGTTGGGCTGGCTACGCTGCTCACCCTTGTAAGTCTCTGGCTGTTAATGCGCGCGGTTGAGCGGCCGACGCGGGCCATTTTTGTGGCCGCAGGTTTTGCTATGGGGCTCGCATCGCTGACCGCGGCGATTCTCGCGTCTTTGCTCCCGGGCGTGGCCATCTGGTTGTTTTATAAGTTGCGGAAAAAGGCCGCGGGGGCGGTCGCTGCTTTTTTGCTGGGGGCGGTGCTGGCGATTGCGCCGGTGACGCTGAGAAATTACACCATCGGCGGCGACATCGTGCCGATCTCCTATAACGGAGGGGTAAATTTCTACCTAGGGAACAACGCAAACGCCGAGCAGACGCTTGCGTTGCGCCCGGGCTGGGAATGGGAACAACTGGTTGCTCGGCCGCTGCGGCAGGGGATTACCCGCCCTGCGGCTAAGTCCCAATTCTTTTACATGCAGGCTCTTGAGTACATGCAGAATGCACCCCTTGATTACATGGGATTGTTGGCGGCAAAAACAGCCCAGTTCTGGCGCGGCGATGAACTAGAGCGCAATCAAGAAATGTACTATTGGCGCCAGTATTCAAGCGTACTCGCGGCGACCTTGTGGAAATGGGGGGTGGCTTTTCCCTTTGGCTTGGTAAGCCCGCTCGCGCTGTTGGGCCTGCTGGTCTACATCCGGCGGCAAGGTATTGCGCTGCCGGTGCTTTTCGTCGTCGGCTATAGTTGCGCGGTGATCTCCTTTTTTGTCGCGGCGCGCTATCGCCTGCCTATTGTGCCGCTGCTGATTCTATTCGCCGCGTACGGAGGGAGTTGGCTGTATGCGAACTGGCGACAGCAACCATTTTTCCAACGAGCGATTTTTCCGACGATTTTTCTCGCCCTATTGGTGCTGTTAGTGAATTGGGAGCTGCCGCCTATGAATAGGCGGGGCAAGGCCGCCACGCACAACGACTTGGGCAACGCCTACTTGCAACAAGGTCGCTACGATCTAGCGCTGCTAAAATACCAACAGGCCACGCGACTCGATTCGACGTATTGGCAGGCTTGGTTCAATCTCGGTTCGCTGCGGGCACTGCGCGGCGATTTGCGCGGTGCATTGCCCATTCTCCTCGACGTCTTGGAGCACGAGCGGGAACGCGCTGACGTGTGGAGCAATGTGGCCGGCGTCTATGTGGGGTTGGGGCAATATCAGCAGGCAGCCGCGGTGCTCGAACAGGCTGTGGTCGTAGCACCGCGCGACGACCTATATGAAGCGTTGGCGCAGGTGGACGCAATGATGGGGAAGCCGAGGCGTGGTGAACGCGAAGAATAGAAGTTGGTTTTTGCGCTTGGCGGCCTTGGTCGTCGGCGTGGCCTTGGCGGCGGTGGCCGAGGGCTTGCTGCGGCTCGTGCCGGGGTTGGGGCCGTCGCCGTTGGTTGTGACTTTGGCCGCGGACGAGGAGACGGGTGAATCGCTACACGCGACGAGTCGGTTTTATGCCCAGCGATTTTTCGCGCAATACAAGGGGCGGCTGGCCGCGGCCGGTCAGATGGGTGAGCACTTCTTTGTGGAACCGGCGGCCAATCGCTATCGCGCCGTATTTGTCGGTGCTTCTACGGTGCAAGGTTTTCCCCATCCGCGACGGTTGGCCGCGGCGTCCTTTTTGCAGGCCATGCTGGCGGATGTGTGGCCAGAGCGGGAGGTGGAGGTCGTCAATTTGGGTATCACCTCCATTGCCAGCTTTGCGGTGGCCCGAGTGGTGGAAGATGCGTTGGTGCTGGCGCCGGATCTGGTCGTCATCTATACCGGGCACAACGAATTCTATGGGTTGTACGGGGCCGGGCGGCACCAGCAACTACAGTACTTTTTGCGGCAACTGCATTTAACGCATCTGGTGGATGGATTGCTAGGGGGTATTGGGGCTAGGGACGAGCCGACGGATTTGCTAAAAATGGCGGCTATGCGCGGCGAGGTGCTGTTGAATAGCCCCGACCGAGCGACAGCGGCGCAGAATTTGCGCGACAACTTGCGGCAAATGGTCCAGGCCTGTCAGCG
This sequence comes from Candidatus Latescibacterota bacterium, assembly GCA_007571365.1. GTDB lineage: Bacteria > Latescibacterota > UBA2968 > UBA8231 > UBA8231. The sequence continues at coordinate 23,041 of RKRN01000154.1, read as the reverse complement.
AGCGCAGGTGCCCTTAGTGCTGTGTACTATCGTGGCGAACGACGCGGGGTTTGCGCCGGTTGGTTCGACGGCGGGGAACGAGGAGTGGCAGGAGCAGGTCGGGCAAGCGGCGCAGGTACTAACGCGGGGATACGTTGCGCCGGATGATGCCCAAGATGCGCTGCAACAGTTGGAGCAAGCGGCCGCTCTTTCGAGCGAACACGCTTGGTTGTGGTATTTGCAAGGCCGCGCGTTGGAGCGGTTGGGGCGGGACGCCCAAGCACAGCGGGCCTTTCGCAAGGCGCGAGATTTGGACACCATGCCGTGGCGCGCGCCCTCGGTGCATAATGCGGTGATTCGCGCAGTTGCGGCCGAGCATGGGGCGGTTTTGGCCGACGTAGAGGCTGCGTTTGCAGAGGCTGCGCCCGCGCCGGGCGTGGGTTGGGAGTGGATGGTGGATCACGTTCACTTCTCTGTTGCCGGGCAGGCTTTGTTGGCGCGGACCGTTCTGCACCGCATCGCTGCATTGCAGAACATTGACTTGGGATTGCTACGGAGCGCGGAGGCGTATCGACGCGATTTGGGCGATCTGCCGGTGGAGCGCGTGGTGGCGTACAACAAGATGGGGGCGATGCTGGCGCAAGTGCCTTTGCACCAGTACAATGCACACAATGCGCGCTATCTCCAGCAACTGGCAGCCATGGCGGGGCAGCGGTTGTCGCCGGGGGCGCGGCGCGGCGTTGAGCAGTGGGTCGAGCGCGGGCGACAAGGGCCTTTAGTGCTGGCCGTGGCGGATCAGATTTTCACCGAGCGGGATTTTGCGCGGGCCCAGGTTCACTACGCGGCGGCACTCCGCGAGGTCCCGTTTACGCGGCGCGGGCTGTGGGCGGCGGTGCAGTGGGGGTGGTGTATCAAGATGCAGGGACTGGCACTTACTGACCAGCAGCGAGCCGCGCTGCGGGCCGCGCTAAAACAAGCGAGATTTCTCGCGCACGATCCGGCGGTGGACGCATCCTTTGTCGATTTTGTCAAGGGCCAACTCTATCATCTCCTCGCAGAGCATGATCCGGCCTTGCTGCATTTGGAACGCGCTTTTGCGGACGCGGATTTTCGCCGTCGTTATGCGTTGAGTTTGTTTCAGGCGTTGGCGGTAGAATTGGTTTGGGCTGGGCGGGTGGAGGATGCGCGGGAGTACGCGAGCTTGGTGGGAAAAGAGGTTGGACAGGAGGCGCATTTTTTGCGGATCGTGGAGGAGCAACTAGCGCGAGTTTTAAGGCAGCCTCTCACACATTGAGGATAATGTGAATACCCTCGGCCTCCGCGCTCTGCCGGTCTTGGGGGTGTATGTGGTAGCCGATGGCGATGGCCAGTACATCCTGCTCAAATATGGCCTGTAAGGCGGCGGCGGATTGCCCAACCCTCTTTAGATCGTGCTGACCGATAGTGTTTGACGCTTCGACCGCGGCCCAGACCGGAACGCCGTCGGCCCGGCGCCGCGCTTGCAAAATGAAGTCGGTATCATAAAGCCGGGCTTCCTGACTGCTATTGATGACCCCGGCCGCAACGGCTTTGTCCACTTGGTCGAAAAACTCGGGCTTAGGTTCCTGTACCGGGCTTTGTACCACCACGCTCTGGCGCAGGGAGAGGTGTTGGATGATCCGCGGTCGCACCTTCCGGTCGAGCTTCATCTCCAGCATATCCCCCTTCAAACTCGCGACGTCGCTTTTTAGTTCGGCGACATCGCTTTTTAGTTCGGCGATATCGGCTTCTACGCGCCCCATTCTTTCTTTTAGTTCAGCGACATCGGCTTCTACGCGCTCCAAGCGGATGGGCATGCCGAGGAATTCTTGAGTCAGTAAGGCGCGTAGCAACAGGGTCTGAGCATCGGGATTGGCTTGCAACTCGTCGATGATCCGAGCGACCAGAGATTCGGAATCGAGCTGTGGGATTGTCTCCGTCACGATCTATCCTTCTCGGTAATGGTAAAGGCTTCAGCGCACGCCTCTGTTCCATGTTGGGTAGCAAAACTATATACACGAGAGAAGCCGCTGGCCATGCAAAAGGAGATTGGACCTGTTCAAGTGCGCCGTGCATCCGGGCGACTGGAGTGCGACCATTTTGCCGCTCAACCATTCGACGCGCATACCAGTTCCATTGCGTCGAATGGTCCCCCCACTCTGCGATGTCTATCTTGACGCTTGCCGTACCGGCTCCTTTTTTGGCCTGCTGTTCATCTTGCTAAGAAGTGCGCCCCGTGCAAAAGAAAATCCCCACCCATTACCTCGCCCATCTCAGCGACCGCTACCTCGTGGAATTGTCCGGCTCCGGCCTGAGTTGGCGGTCACTGCTGCTCGGTCTGGGGCTGGTCGTCGCCATCAGCATTGGCGGCCCCTATTCGATATGGATGGTCGGCTCGTCGGAGATGACGTGGTCGTACTTTCCCATTGCCGTGGGTGCGCCGCTGTTTATGCTGGTCTTGGCCAACGCACTGCTCAAGCGCACCCTCAGTTCGGCCGAGCTGATCACTATCATCATCATGGGGCTCGTCGCCAGTGGTATGCCCATCTTCATCGTCGGCCTAATGCTCAGCATCATCTCCAAGCCCTATTACGGTGCGCTACCGACCAACCAGTGGGCTGAATACGTCCATCCCTATCTACCGGATTGGGCCATCCCAGATCCAGCACACGACGCCATGCGTTTTTTTTACGAAGGCTTGCCGAGCAAACACTGGGCCATTCCGTGGGAGGCGTGGGCCGCGCCGTTGCTGTGGTGGCTGCTGCTGGTGCTGGCCATATACTTCGTCGGCCTGTGTGCGGTGGTGGTGCTGCGCCGGCATTGGATGGAACGCGAGCGGCTGGCTTTTCCCCTGACCGAAGCAGCCTTGATGCTGACCGAACAGGTCCCGGGATCGGCGCTGCCGCCCGCGCTCAAGACCCGGGTATTCTGGATCGGCTTTGCCATCCCCTGCGGCCTGATCGCCTGCAACATTCCCAGCTACTTTTACCCCGGCTTGGCGCAAGTGCCCGTCTTTCGGGGATGGGCCTTTTCCCTGATTCCCCAAGCACCGCCCATCAACCTGCTGCTGTACTTCCCGGTCTTGGGGTTTATGTATCTGGTGCCGCTGGCCATTTCGTTTAGCGTCTGGTTTTTCCATCTGCTCTACTTGGTGCAACTGGGCCTGATCGCCAAAACGGGTCTTTTCAGTTTACGCGCCGATCCCTTTGTGTACAGCGGGACGCCCTTGTCGTGGCAGTCTTGGGGGGCCTTTGTGGCGATGGTGGGCTGGAGCTTGTGGATGGCGCGGAGTCATCTCGCGGCTGTGTGGCGCACTGCGCTGGGCCGCGCCGGGCGGATCGACGACAGCGACGAGATGATTTCCTATCGGGTCGCCGTGGGCGGTGGGTTGGCTGGGCTGTGTTTTATCGTCGGCTGGCTGTGGCGCAGCGGCTTGGACTTGCACTTGGCGGTCTTCTATTTGGCGGCCGCGCTGACGATCTTTTTGGGCATTACGCGGCTAGTGGTACAAGCGGGGCTGCACTATTTGACGACGCCCATGAGTGCTCAGGGCATGGTGGTAGCGGCGGTCGGCTCGGCCTTGGGGCCGCAGAACTTGGTCGCGCTGGCCCTGACTTTTGCTTGGTGCAGCGATGTGCAATCCACCTTTATGCCGTCGGCCGCCAACGCGCTCAAGCTGCATGCGTACTACGCGCATCGACGCAGCGGGGGGCTGGCCGCGGCCATTGGCTTGGCGGTGGTAGTCAGCTTTGTCGCGACGACCAGCTTTATGATCTACTTGTGCTACGACTACGGGGCGAGCAATCTGCGCTCGTGGTTTTTCAATGCGGCGGGCGGCGCGGGTGGCCGGGCCTTCGACTGGGTTGCCGAACAGACGCGCCATCCCGCGCCCGTTGACTGGGATAAGCTCGGCTTGGCTGGCAGCGGGGTGTTGGGCTATGTAGGGCTGGCGTTTTTGCACTACCGAGTCGCGTGGTGGCCCTTGCATCCGGTGGGGCTGGCCGTAGCCTCGATTTGGATGGTCCGGCGGATTGTGTTCTCGGTCTTTTTGGCGTGGGCCTGTAAAGTGTTGATTTTGCGCTTCGGCGGCGTGGTACTCTATCAGCGGCTCAAGCCGCTGTTTATCGGGCTAGTGGTGGGGTTTTTCTGCGGGGTTTTTCTGTCGTTTATTCTCGACTGGGGCTGGTTTAAGGGCGCGGGGCATCCGATCCTACATGGGTGAGCAGATCGCCGTATATTGAGGTTGCAACTACGAGATGAAGAAAGCTACCTGCCGATGAGCACTATTCTGCCAATCAATCTCGATGATTTGCTCTACTGCCGCGGGGTGGAGTCTGAGCGCGTAGAGTTTAAGGCGTCGTGGGATGCGAAGACGACGGGGTTACAGGTGCTAAAGACGATCTGTGCGTTTGCCAACGACTACCACAATCTCAACGGCGGGTATATCGCCATTGGGGTCGCGGAGCGGAATGGACGTGCCGCTCTCCCCCCGGTTGGACTGACCCCGGCGGACATAGAGACCGCTCAACAGTGGATTCGCGGCCAATGCAACCGGCTCGATCCACCGTACCAACCGATTTTGTCGCCGGAGGTTGTGGAAGATCGGCACCTCTTGATCGCGTGGGTACCGGCTAGCGAAATGAGGCCGCATCGCGCACCGGATGGCGAGAGCGGGCAGTACAAGTTTTGGGTGCGAATCGGAACGGCGACAGTTGACGCGGAACAAAGGGGCGGTGTGCTGCGGAGCCTCATCCAACAGACGGCGCGGGTGCCGTGGGATGATCGCCGGGCATTGGACGCTAGCGTTGAGGACCTACGCGAGGCCAAGGCGCGGGAGTTTCTGCGCGATGTGGGGAGTGGCCTACTTGACGAACCCAACGAATTAGAGGTCTATCGGCGGATGCGCCTGACGACGCGAATTAACGATCGCGATGCGCCCCGCAATGTAGGGCTGCTGTTTTTCGCGCATGAACCGACAGCTTGGTTCCGCGGGGCCGCGATTGAGGTGGTGCAGTTCGCCGCGGACCGGGCTGGAAATGTGCAGGAGGAGCGCACCTTTGGCGGTGCGCTTGCCGATCAGTTGCGCGACTGTCTGACCTACCTACAAAACCGCTCTACGACCCATTTGCAAAAGCAATCGGACCGCAGCGAGGTGCGCCGTTGGACTAGCTATCCCCTTGTGGCACTGCGCGAAACTCTGGTCAATGCGCTGTACCACCGAAGTTACGACGTGGATCAGCCAGAGCCGACCAAGGTGTACTTGTATCCGAGTCGCATTGAGATCATCAGTTATCCCGGTCCAGTTCCGGGCATTGAGGCCGAGCATCTACAGCCCGACGCCGAAATGCGGGCTGCGCCGGCCCGCAATCGCCGAATTGGCGAGTTTTTTAAAGAACTGGGCTTGGCCGAAGGGCACTTGTCTGGGTTGCCGAAGGTGTTTGAGGCGATGGCAGCGAATGGCTCGCCGCCGCCGCGGTTTATCTTTGACGAGCAGCGCACGTACTTCCAGGCCACCTTGCCAGCGCATTCTGAGTACGCGGCCTTGTCGGCTTTGCGGGATGCGGCGCACCTACGGGCGGTGGGGGCTGAGGAGGAAGGTTTCCGGCGGTTGGAGGCTGCTTGGGCGGCCAACGCGAGATCGGCAGTGCTGGCAGCGGAGATGATCCGGTGGTTTGCGGTGCATGGGGAATGGGAGCAGGCAGAAGCCGTGTGGAAGACCTTGCGGGCGGAGGACCCTGGAGCGAGAAAGGTGGCGCGGGTGCTGATTGACGCGCTGGCGGGGGCCGGCGAGGACATTACAGCGCGGCGATTGCGCGACCAGTTGCTGGAGGAAGAAGAAAGGCATGGGAAGTAGTTTTCGCGTTGTCTGCGCGACGACAGGAGATGTGCTATGGAGCTATTTCACGAGACCGAATTGGGGAAAATCTACTTGGGGGATGCGCTTGATTTGCTGGACGAGTTGGAGGACCAAAGCGTCAACTTAATCATGACGTCTCCGCCTTTTGGCTTAGTTCGCAAAAAGGACTACGGCAATGCGGATGCGGATCAATACCTCGATTGGTTTCGGCCATTTGCCAGAGAATTTATACGTATCCTCAAAGGCAACGGCTCGCTGGTCATTGACATTGGTGGTGCTTGGATTCCGGGGCAGCCGACTCGCTCGCTTTACCACTACGAACTGTTGATTATGCTGTGTCGGGAATTCGATTTTCATCTCGCACAGGAATTTTTCTGGTGGAATCCCTCCAAGCTGCCTACGCCAGCCGAGTGGGTGAACATACGGCGCATTCGCGTCAAGGATGCGATTAACTGCGTCTGGTGGTTGTCGCCGACTCCTTGGCCAAAAGCGAGCAATCGCCGGGTTTTGGTTCCGTATAGCGATTCGATGAAAGGGTTGCTCAAAAATGGCTATCGGGCCAAGCTGCGGCCCAGCGGACACGACATCAGTGAGAAGTTCAACATTGATAATGGTGCTTCTATTCCGCCTAACCTCATTGCCATTCCCAACACCGAGAGCAATTCCAGTTACTTACAGCTTTGCAAAGAGCACGGCCTAAAGCCGCATCCGGCGCGTTACCCCGCTGAATTGCCGGAGTACTTTATTAGAATACTCACGGATAAGAGGGACTTAGTGCTCGATCCCTTGGCCGGCTCTTGTGTGACAGGCGAGGTTGCCGAGCGCTTGCAGCGCAAATGGATCTGCTGCGATCTCGTCAAAGAATACCTCCAAGGCAGTCTTTTTAGGTTTGCTACCAAAGGCAAAAATAATAAAAAGAAAACGCCTTCTTATGGCTTGTCCCACCCCGCTGCCCTGTGGAATAGTGCGGAGCACGAAGAAGCACTGGCGGACGATGGGGGCAAGAAGAGGCCTAGCGCTGTCGCCAACCATACATCGTGCGTATGACAACAGCTTGGTTTATCTCGACACGAGATACTATATGCGGATCAATGAACAGAGAGTAGATGAATTAAAAAGCCAGCAGCTCGACGATGGCCTCGTCGATCTGCGTGGTTACTTGGATTCTCAGATATACTTGCCAGCTAATAAAGTGGATTGGCCGAATCCCGAACTTATTGGCAGGGCCAACAAGTTGCGGCGCATACAGGGCTACTACTGAGTTGCGATACTATGGACATTATTGATCAGCACGAGTATTACGACCTGCGGCGTGAGGGTCGCTTTCTGATTGCCCGCTTGCAGACGCCGCATCAGGTGCTGAATACGTCGGCTTGTAACGGAGGGTTGTGCAACGACATTCGCTACTTGGTCAATCACCAAAGTTGCGAGGGCAAAGGGCACGACGCTCGCTTTGCCTTACTCAAACAACTCGGCGAGGCCGGCTACCATCACCACGTGTGCGCCGAGCACAACTGGCCCCCGGATCAAGTGGCTCTAATGGGCACGGCGGCCAATGTAAACTATGCGGCTCGTATCGTAGAAACGCATGCGGAATTGCGCGTATGTGCCGTTGTAACCGCTGGGGTGGAGGGCAATGCGGGATGTGCCGGCGACCGGGCGACGTGGCACGAAGCAGACGATCTCCATGTGGGCACGATCAACACCATGCTGTTGGTCAATTGGCCGCTCTCCCCGGGCGCGATGGCGCGGGCGGTGGTGACCATGACCGAAGGCAAGGCGGCGGCCCTGCGCGACCTCGCGATTGCAAGCCGCTATTCGTGCGATTTGGCAACGGGGACGGGGACGGACCAATACGGCATTGCCGCTCCTTTAGATCCCACCAAAAAGCCCAAAACTAGCGCGGGCCATCACGCCAAGTTAGGCGAATTGATTGGCACAGCCGTGCGCAAGGCCACGTTGGAGAGTCTGCGTTGGCAAAATGGTTTAGAGCCGTCGCATACGCGCAGCATCGTACATGCGCTCAAGCGCTTTGGCATGAAAGAGGAGTGCTTGTTGGCGGCGATGGCCAAGCGCCTGAGCGCGGATGATTTCGCGTTGTTGCAAAAGAACTTCAAGTCCGTGCTGTACGAGCCGCGCGTTGCCGCCTCGGCGTATGCGTTTGCCACCGTTTGGGACCGCGTGCGCTATGGTACGCTGTCGCCGGAGTTGGCCGCTCCACTCTTGCGCCAGCAAGCTGCCATTTTAGCGACCGCGCTGGCCGCTAAACCAGCAGCCTATTTGTCGTGTTACGAGCAACTGCGAATGGATGAAAGCGACTGGCTGGCGATTGCATACGATGCCTTGGCCTTGGGGTGGAGTCTGAAGTGGACCTAGCCATACTCGCGCCCGATCTGCTGTTACTCGTTTGCGCGGTCGTTTGCGACGGTCTCGTCGGCGATCCGGTCTATGCCTGGCACCCCATTCGCTTGGTGGGGGCAACGCTGTCTTTTTGCGAGCGATTGCTGCGCCGCTTGCGTTTGGATGGGTATATCGGTGGGTGCGTGCTGTTTTGCGTTCTGGCGGCGTTTTGGGTGGGTTTGGTCTGCGCGTTGGCGACTGTGTTGCACCGCGTCTATGCGGAGCTAGGTTGGCTTTTTCACGCCTTTGTCCTGTACAGCCTCATTGCGCTCAAAGACTTGTGCAAACACGGCTTGGCCATTGACCGCGCCGCCGATCTGGACGGTGCGCGTCAGGCAACGGCTATGCTCGTGGGCCGCGATATTGAGCGGATGGATGCGGCCGCTTGTCGGCGGGCAGGCATGGAGAGTTTGAGCGAAAATGCGGTGGATGGCTTTGTCGCGCCGATTTTTTACTACGCCCTTTTGGGGCTGCCGGGCCTCGTGCTTTTTAAGATCGTCAGCACGATGGATTCCATGGTCGGTTTTAAGACGCCGCGCTATCGCTGTTTTGGCTGGTGCGGCGCACGGCTCGACGATGTGTTGAATTTTTTGCCAGCGCGCTTGACGTATGTATTGATGGTTGGGGTCGCATTTTTTTTGCCGCATTGTTCGGCGCACAAAGCTCTCGTCATCGGCTGGCAGCAGCACGCGCTCGTTCCGGGACCCAATTCCGGGTGGAGTGAAGCCACCGCGGCCGGCGCGTTGCAGCGGCGCTTGGTTGGCCCTATTTGGCAGGACGGGATGCAGGTCGCGGACTTGTGGTTGGGCGACGCCAACGACCCGCAAGGCGGGCAGCCCGAGGATATGCGCCGCATCTGCGTATTTGTCGTTGCTACTTGCTTGCTCAGCGTGGGGTTGGCGGCAATCTATCTCGTATATGCTAGTCCGTTCTAGCAATAGACAAAACGCTATAAAGTGCCTAGCGACAGTCCACCTGCGATGGCAGTCTTATTCCAGTCCGACACTCTTGCGAAGTGCTTGATTGATTCTGGTCTGCCAACCGGGGCCATCGGCCTTAAAGGCAGCCAACACATCGGGGTCTAGCCGGATGGTGGTGGAGACCTTGGTCGCGGCGGCCTTCGGTCGGCCTCGCCGAACCGGGGCTTGGGCGAACTTTGCCTGCCATTCCGGGGTGGCGAGATCGGGCAGGTCGTCAGCGGAATCGAGGTCCATATATGGCTTGTTCTCGGTCATTGGCTTTCCTCATGCTGATGATCCGGCGCACCTTACCGCGTTGCGTCCATGCAAGGATCACCATGCGGTTGGCGAGGAATCCGATCGTGATGTATCGAGGCTCTCCATAGTCCCGGCGATGGTCCTCAACGGTCAGCGTCGCTCCGGCAAAAACGCCTGTGGCGTGGGCCATATCTAAGCCGCGGATTTGCAGGGTGGCGTCGCGTTTGGCCGGATCGAATTCTATTTCCATTGATTTTATGTTACTACAAAAAAACGTCAACGTCAACGCGATCTAACAAGTGCCTGGCGGCGACCGGGTAGTGGAGCAGATGCCTGCGGTCGGCAACTAGTGATGCTTGTCAATTGACGGCTCAGGGTGCAGTTTTGCGGATAATTTAACAGGGAGCAAACTATGAAAAAATACCTACTCGTCTCATTGCTACTTTTGGCCGCTTGGTGCGCCGATGCCAAGCAGGAGTATTGGCCCCAATGGCGCGGTCCTAGCCACAACGGCGTCAGCGAGGCCGTGGATCTGCCGACGACTTGGAACGCGGGCGAGAACGTCGTCTGGAACAGGAAGTTGCCCTCTTGGAGCGGAAGCACGCCGGTGGTGTGGGGCGAGCGGATCTTTTTGACGTCGCCCAATTCAGGCGAGGAAATCCAAGGCGGCGAAAAGCTGCTTTTGGGCTGCTTGTCAACGGCTGACGGCCGCGTGTTGTGGCAGCGCACGCTCGCCGAGGGCAATGCCTATTGGCGCAAGCACAACAACACCTCGCCATCGCCGGTCACCGACGGCGAGCGCGTGCTAGCCGTTACGGGCACGGGCATGATCCGGGCCTTCGACATGGAGGGCGAGGAACTGTGGCACTACGACTTGCAGGCTGAGCACGGCTCTTTCGGCCTGATGTGGGGCTACGCCTCTTCGCCCTTGCTCTACGACGGCCAGCTCTTCGTCGAGGTCCTGCACGGCATGAGCACGGACGATCCTTCCTACCTGATCGCCTTTGACGCAGCCACGGGCGCAGTGGTGTGGCGGCGGGAGCGGCTCACCGATGCGGTAGGCGAGTCGCCGGACGCCTATACCACGCCCGTGGTGCTCAAACACGACGGGCAGACGCAAATCGTCGTCGCCGGCGGCGACTACCTCACCGGCCACGATCCGGCCACCGGCGCAGAGGTGTGGCGGGCGGGGGGCTTGAATCCGGGCAAGGAGCGGAATTACCGGGTGGTTGGGTCGCCGGTCGCGGTTGCTGGAATGATATACGCGACTAGTCGCCGCAATCCAGTGCTAGCGTTTCGCGCTGGTGGCACCGGAGATATTAGCGAGAGTCACTTGGCGTGGAAATGGACGGGAGCGGGCGGCCCGGACGTGCCCTCGGCTGTTACCGATGGCCGCTATTTCTACATGGTTGATGACCGCGGGCGAGCGAGCTGTCTCGACGCCAAGACGGGCGTGGTGCTGTGGGGCCCGGAGCGCACGGCCCAGGGGACGGTTAGTGCCTCGCCGGTCTTGGCCGACGGCAAGCTCTACATAGTCAACGAAAATGCGGTGACGACCGTGCTTAAGGCCGGCCCTGAGTACCAGGTGCTGGCGACCAACGAACTCGACGGCGGCTATACGCTGTCGTCGCTGGCCATCGCCGGGGGGCGGATTTTTCTGCGGACGGAGTCGCATCTGTACTGCATCGGCTGGTAGTGCCGATATTATGCTACACCTACTTTGGGCTAGCACACCTGTCGAGTCGCGTACCTTCCCCAAATGCGTTCGATACCGAAACACCGCCCAATCAAGGAGATTGCTATGATTGGCAAGCTAGAACGTGCGACGCGGGAGTACGTTCATTTTTCGCAGCCGATGCCGGCGGCACTACTGAATATCGCCGAGAAGACTCGAGCCAATTTTTTTGCGTGGCGAGGGCAGTTTTCGCCACAGCTTATAGAGTATCTGCTCGCGGCGTATTGTCGGCCCGATTCAGTGGTCCTCGATCCTTTTGCCGGAAGCGGTACTGTTCTCCACGAAGCAGCCACCACATCCCTGCCTGCATTCGGCTTTGAAATCAACCCAGCTGCGTGGAGTTTCAGCAAACTCTGCGAATTCGCTAACCTAGTTGCAAAAGAAAGAGAAATTTCGATCTCAGAACTCCGCGATAGAATACAGCGCGAATTTCCAGTGGTAATTTTTTCTCATGAAGACGAGCTAAAAATGGAAGAAATTGAAGAAAAAGTCACCCGCATTGGAGAATCGCTCAGCGACCACGCCAAAGTTATATGCCATGCTTTGGTCGTTCTGTTGGACCTCTACAACAACAAGGTTTCCAACAACCTCGTTCAGAATACGTTTAGAGCTTTGGTGTCCTTGATCCGTCAACTGCCATATTCTGACCGCCAGATCAAGGTCGGTCTGCAAGATGCGAGGGCACTCCCGTTGCAAGATCAGTCCATTGATTTTGTCGTCACATCCCCTCCCTATATTAATGTCTTTAATTATCACCAGAATTATAGACGTTCAGTTGAGCTGCTTGGGTGGGATCTATTGCGCGTCGCCCGATCTGAAATCGGCTCTAACCGCGCCAATCGAGGCAACCGATTTTATACCGTGATTCAGTATTGTATCGACATGGGCAATACGCTGCAGGAATTGGCCAGAGTTCTACGGCCTGATGGGCGAGCCGTAGTGATCATTGGACGCGAATCCAACGTGCTTGGTACACCGTTTTTCAATGCCGACCTTATTGCACGACTTGCGTGTACCGGGGAAATGTTCAGTCTCGTCCTGCGGCAGCAGCGAGTTTTCACCAATCGCTATGGCAAGCCGATCCGCGAAGATATCTTAAATTTGCAAAGAAAGAGCTACCGAGCAGGGGACCACACATCGCTAGGGCACGAGGTGGCTAAAGCGGCTCTGAATGCAGCCGCGCAGAGAGTACCCGAGAGAAATAGGCATTTGCTCGCAGATGCAATTTCTCGCGTCGAGCAGATTACTGGTACGCCCATTTTCAATAGCGCACATTACGCGCGGTATCAGACTAGGGATAGCGTGATGATGGTACAGGAAGGGGGAGATACATGAAGACGGGGACAGCACAGTTCCCGACGCCGCATCTGGGTAAACTCAAAACCCTCTTCTCCAATGAGCGGCTCCCTGACTGTGATAAGGATCGAATTCAAGAGGCACTGCAACGGTATCACCAATGGATCGCTGCAATCTTGTCTGTACAAGGCGGCCGGACGGATACAGTTCAGCGGCTCGTAGATGCGACGAATCAGTACAAAAGATTCATCGAATTAGAACTCATTTTTAATAGCCCAGCGGACTTTCTCTACCGGCAAAAAGGTCAGTTGAAACTCGACAATACAATTCTCGAGGAGTTCCTGCCTCACTTGTTTTATCGGGGACTTAGCTTGCCAGATAGTAGTTTTGAGTTGGGTCCGCGCACGGTTTTTTCCGGCTTGAGTTTTGTATCGTCGCTTGCTTCTCTTGGTACTGGAGGCCAACCGCATCTCAGGACAAAGGATCACGACTTTACAATCGGAAAATCGCTACACATAAAAACCTCTTTTGACAGCGACTTTCGCGACGCTGAATACGTAAAGACCTCCTTAGGATATGTCTGTGTAGAATGCAAAACCAATCTCGATAAGACCATGTTTCAAGAAGCCGTTGCCACAAGCCGCGACCTAAAAATTGCCATCCCGTCTTCCCTATACTTCCTCGTGTGTGAGTTTCTCGATATGACGCCTGCATCCATCGCATCCACCCACATTGACGATGTTCTAATCGTCAGGAAGGCGAGGCGGATGCCAGCGAACGTCCGGCAGGAGTATAAGACTGCCAACAAAAGAAAGTCGCATAGAGACCAATACGTCCAGTTCTTGGAGGGATCGCAATACTACGCGGATGTATTCCAGCGCATGATCGACAAAATTCAGCGTACTATCGCTACCGCTGTCCCGGCAACCGACGCCGTGTTGCGGCAAGGACACTTCTAAGCTGCTGGGAGGCCAATATCTTGGCCATCGCCGGGGGGCGGATTTTTCTGCGGACGGAGTCGCATCTGTACTGCATCGGCTGGTAGCGTCGGGGCCGGTCACTCGGCCTTGAGGACCGCGAGTAGGGGGCGGCGCAGGGCCGACTGACCGGCAGCAGCACACGCCAACAGGCCAGCGGCCAAGACCAAGCCGAGCGAGAGGCCGAGCGAGGGCCACGGCCAGGGGGTTGGGTCGAAGAGGCGGGGGGCCACGGCGATGAGAGCGGCGACGCTGCCTATTCCCTCGCCTACTAGTAAGAGGAAGCCGTGCTCGTAGAGCAGCATGGCCCCCAGATGGGCACGGCGAAAGCCGCCGGCACTCAAAGCCGCCAACTCGCCACTGCGCTCGAGGACGTTGCGCAGAATGAGGATCCCCAAACCGAGCGTTCCCAAGAGCAGCCCAAGCAAACCCAACGTCTGAAAGGTCGCCAAGTAGGTGTTTTCGACGGCGCGGTAGCCTCGCAGGCGTTCGGTGCTCAAGGTGGCGTCGAGACCGTAGGCTGCTAGCCCCTTTTCGAGCGCGGCGGCGACAGCGACAGGTTGTTCGGTTTCAACTAAGAAGTAGCCGTAGCCTTCGCGCTCGGGCAAGTGCGCGGCGAAGCGATCTTCGGCAATGAGCAACTCGCTCTGGAACAGGCTGCCGTCCAACAGCCCCACCAACCGCAGGGTCAAACCCTCCGCAAGCGGGATGTCGTCGCCTAGCCGCTTGTGCAAAATCCATTGCGCTGAATTAAAATCGCCGATAGCCGGGACGATGCCCGGCCCCAAATCGCGCCGGAGCAACTGCCAGGGATTGGTGCGCTCGGCCGGCGTTAGGGGCAAGGTCTGGCGGAAGGACAAACCGCCGCGTTGGACGAATTCGGCTGGTGCGCCGAGCACACGCGGGGATTGGGGTAGATAGAGGTTGAGGCAACTCACATCGTCGCCGGGCAGGACGCGGAAGGGAAAAAATCGCGCAGCATCCAAATCTGTTGACAACCCCAATTCAAAGCGGCCATCGGCACTATTGAGGTCTTGGTGTAGGGGTATTTCTGCCTCGGCGATGAGCGCGAAGCCGCCGGTGCCCGGATCGTCTGACCACTCGACTTGCCGGTGCGCTCCAGCGGCGACGATGACAAAGGTGGCGCAGGCGACGAGGGATGTGCAGAGGGTGCTGCGGCTGGGTTTGCGGGTACTGTTGAGGAGGCCCAAGCTGCGGCTGGAGTTGAGGAGGCCCAAGGTCGGAGCGCGCAACCATACCGCGAACAGGGCCAACAGCGCCAACAGCGCCGCGGTGCCACTGGCCAAGAAAAGCGCGGTGGCCGTGGCGGCGTCGGCCATACCGGCGAGAATGCTCAAAGTGAGGGCTATAACCAAGCCGAGCGCGGCGAGGATGGCACTGCGACGGCGCGGTTGATGCGTTGCCGTAGCGAGGGCCCCGGCGAGCAGGGCGCGGACGGGCATCCGGTGGCAGTGCTGCACCGTGCGCCACAGCGCCAGCGAGACCAGCAGCAAGGTCGCTAGATAGCCCACTCCTAAGCTCAACCAACTGACGTGGAGGTGGAGGAAAGGGGTGCCGATAGCCTCCAACCACCGCGTGTGCAAGCCGACCAGCATCAGATAGGCGTAGAGGGGGGCACCCGCTAAGCCGAGCAGTCCACCCAGCGCGGCCAAGGCCAGGCCCTCGCCCAAGAAGCGTCGGCCCACCGCCGCGAGCGGGTAACCAGTAGCCAGCAGCAGCCCTGCTTCGCGTCCGCGTTGTTCGAGGCCGAACTTGCACAGCAGAACGACTAGTAAGGCGGCGGCGGCGATGAGGAAGAGGCTGAAGCCGATGAAAAGCCCGCTGAAGTCCGTGGCCCCGGTTGCTGCGACCAGAGCCTCTTGGCGGACGGGACGCAAAAAGAAGCCGGGCAGCGTCGGCGACCGGCGCGCTAGCAGCTCTTGGCGCAGACGCTCGTACTGGGTGAACGAGGCCGGATAGAAGCGGATGGCGGTCAGCGCACCGTGGCGGCTGCCCCACAGGCGCGGCCCCGTCTGGGCGGCGACAAAGGCTTTGGGCGCGGCCCCGTACTGATCCCAGTAGGCTTCGTCCGGCGGGCGGATTTGCCCCATGTCGATGGGGAAGGGCGCATCCCAAGCAGCCATATCGCCTTCTTCCTGTAACCCCGGATATTGGGGCGTCAGAGTCGGGTCAATGGCCAAGCCGCGCATCTGCACAATTCCCGCGAGGTGGAAGCGGGCTTGCTCGGTCCGCAACTGATGGCGCGGGCCGACGACGTAATAGGTCAGAGCAATTGAGTCGCCGGCGGCTACGGCCAGTTCTCGGGCCGTCCAAGCGTCGAGGTAGAGCGCATCGTCGGCCAGCGGCGGCGCGGGCCGACCGTTTGCGAGGTAGAGGCCGGTGGGATCGTCGAGGGCGGTAACGGTTGAGTAGGGGATTTGACGGCCGTTGCCCATAATGGCGTTGGCCAGATAGGTCGAGAAGATCGCGGTTTTGAGCGGTAGGGTAGCGGCACTGGCCAAGGCGGCGGTGCGAATTGAGTCATCGAGGACAAAGCGCGTACTGGTGAGTTCGAGGTAGTTGGAGTGCCGGGCGAGGTCCAGCTCGAGGTCGGCGAGCGTAAGATGTTGGGCGAGCGTGCGTTGCAGGGCGGCGGTGCGCTCAGCCGGGTCGGCTTGGGCTCGACTGTTGGGTGCGGCGATGAGTAGGGCGTTGACGCGATCTTGTTGGCCGAGGGCCCGCTGGAGGGCTTGCAGGTCGAGATAGGCGTTGAGCGGCAGGTGCTGGTGTGGTCGCAGGCCGAAGCGCCCGGCCCCATTGTCGGGCAAGACGCCGGTGAGCACCACGCGCAGCGTGGCGACGAGATCGTCGGTAGTGCGGCGACCAAAGAGGGATTCGCGGTAAGTTGGGCTAGGGCGCTCCAGCGAGAGTAGAACCGCGTCGCCTAGTTCGAGGTTGAGGGCCTGTTGCAGCGAAGCACTGACGACGAGCGCGGGAAACGATTGGCCGGGTGTTGGCTTGAGGGCGTCGCGCAAGGCCGGGCCGTTGTCGGGAAAGAGCACGGCGAAGCAGCTATCGATGCCTTGGATTTGCACGCCAGTGGCCAGTGCTTGGGTTTGGGCGTGGCGGGCGCTGCCGTTGAGGAGGATGACAGGTGCGTGGTCGCTAGGTAGCGCGGCGGCCAAATCGCGGCGGAAGAAGTGCTCGGCGAGCAGGGCATAGTCGATGTGCCCTAGGCGCTCTAAGGCCAAATCGCGCAAACTGCCGCGCATGGAGTCGCCAACTAGGAGGGCGCCAGTTAGGGCCGTTGTGGCGACCGCGGTCCCCAGCAGCAGCCCCAAGTGAACCCGCCAGTAGTAAATCAGGCTGCGACGCACGTCCCCTCGCGCAAGGGCAGGCGGCGGTCGCAGCGCGCCGCTAGCTCGAGGTCGTGGGTTGCGATGACGAGAGCGGTCTGCTCGGCGCGGTGCAGCGCGAAGAGCAGGTCGGCGACCGTGGCGGCCGTCTGGCGGTCGAGGCTGCCGGTCGGCTCGTCGCAGAGCAGGAGCCCGGGCTGATTGATCAAAGCGCGCGCCACAGCCACGCGCTGACACTCGCCGCCGGACAGCTCGGCCGGGCGGTGGTGTAACCGCTCTGCTAGACCGACGGCGGTCAAAAGGGCGCAGGCGCGCTCGCGCCGGTCGGCTTGGGGAAAGGCGAGGGTGGGGATTAGGGCGTTTTCGAGCGCTGAGTACTGAGGCAGCAGGTGGTGGTTTTGGAAGACGAAGCCGAGGTGCTGGTTGCGGAAGCGGGCCAGTTGCGGTTCGGCAAGGGCTAGCGGGTCTCGTCCGTTGATGGCGATTTGGCCCGAGGTTGGTGGCTCAAGGGTGCCGAGCAGGTGCAGCAAGGTGCTTTTGCCTGAGCCGGACGGTCCGATCAGCGCTAGGGACTGGCCGGCCTCGGCACATAGAGAGACGCCGCGCAGCACTGCGACGGTCTGGTCGCCGCGGGCGAAGTCCTTGCAGACGGCGGCGGCGACCAGGACCGGCTTCGGCGGGCGGTTCATGGCTTCGACGGCTCGGCCGCAACGCTCAGTCGAGCCGCGATAAAGTCCGGGATGGGGATGGCGCGGATGCCCTCGCCCGGATTGCAGACGCAGCAGGCGATTTTGAGCCGCCCTTGGGCTATCTGTTGGCCATTGCAGTGGAAGTCGAAGCGGAAGCGGAGCGACTTCTCGCTGTGCTTTTCGAGGTGTACATGGATGTCGAGGACGTCCTCAAAGGAAATGGGGCGGAAGTACTGGCACTCGGCGACGAGACGGGGCCAACTGATGATGTCGTTGTCGCGTTGGCTGTGGACGCTCAGGCCCAAGCTGCGCCAGAAGGCATGCTCGGCCGCTTCCATAAAGACGAAAAAGCGCGCAAAGTGGACGATGCCGGCCTGATCGGTATCGGCCCACTCGACGCGGCGGCGGGTGCGAAAATCGACCGACACGTCAGTTGCCGGGGCGGAAGAAGGTGACTAGGCAGCCACCCATAGCGGCCAAGACGATGCCGAGGACAAAGGGCCAGCGCACGGCGGCCCAGCCGCCAGCGGGCGGATGCACGAGCACGGCGACGACCGCGTTGACGATGGGCGCCCCGGCAAAGACGATGGACATGACCACGGCCGGCGTCCCCTTGGCCCCGAAGGCGAGGAGGACGCCCAACGCGCCGATGGCCCCGGCCATGCCAGCGGCCGTGGACCATAAGACGCCTTTGGCCGGATAGAGCCAACTCGCGCCATGGTAGGCTAGGACGATTAGCGAGCCGAAAACCGCCGTCAGTAGATAGGCTAAGCCGACGAACAGGAAGGCTTTGTAGCGACCATTTACCGGGTCGGCCATGGCGAATTGGCCGGTGTGCAGCAGGACGCCGTAGAGACCCCAGCTAACTACGGTGAGGAGGGCGAAGACGAGCCAAGTCATAGATAATCCTTTTGCTTGCGGTTGGCTCATAATGTGGCTAGGAGGCCCGCTGCTGTCGAGAGGTCACTCACCGCTCAATGAGGTGCTCAAAATGTACCCCACAATCGCAGAGCGATACGGGAATGTTGAATCGCGTCTCCAATTGGTCGATGAGACGGCGGACGGGCGTGGTCAATGCGCTGGAGTGGCAGGCACCGGCGACTTCAGGATCGAGGTGGTCGCAGAAGGTCAACGCCAGCTGAGTGGGACCGTTGAGTAGGACGGCCGTTTCCAGATGCGGCCAAGAAATACCCGCGGCTTTGCGGCGGCGCCGCCCGGTCACTACGCCGTATTCGGCGATGCCGCGGCGGTTTTCTTCGGCCGGCGTCAGTTGCCGAGGCAGGGGGCCTGTGCCGACGCGACTGGGCAGTGCTTTGACCACCAAGCAGACTTCTGCAATATGACGCCAGTTGAGTCCGACGTCATCGGCAAAGGCGGCGGTGGTACAGTTGTCCGAGGTGCAGTCCGGGTAGTCGTCGCTCAGGGCCAGCGACAGGTGAGTGCCTTGGCTGCCCTCGACGACGATGGTTTCACCGCGTAGGCAACTCTCGTTGAGCTCGCGGGCCACGTCGGCGGTGTAAGCGGCGAGGGTATGCTCGGCGCGGGCTTGGCGGGCTTGGCGCAGGGCGAACTCGGCGCGGGCCACGCCGCTGCCGCTGGCAGTAGTGCCCCGTTCTTGCAGAAAAACGTCGGCCGCTTCGCGTTGGCGGTATTCGGGCAGAATAAGCGGGCAGCGGTAATCGACGCGAGTCCGCTCGCGCAGCCCATAGCTCGGATCGAGCCGGTCGAGTTCGGCGAAGAATTGCTCGGGATCGACGGCCACACCGCTGCCGACGCGCAGTTGCGTAGCGGGATGGAGCAAGCCGCAGGGTAGCTGCCGAGTGCGGATTTCGCGGCCGTCGGCAAAGAGGATGCTGTGCCCGGCATTGGTGCCAACCCCAGCGCGGACGCTGTAGGCAGCTTGGTGTTTTTGCGCGAGGAAGGCGGCGACCTTGCCTTTGCCCGAATCGCCCCAGAAGGCGTCGCCGACGATGATGGCGCTCATAGCGCACCTCCGTGTAAAGAGTGAATTGGTTGGTTGACATTTCTGATGATAAGCGAAAGTTTAACATAATAAAAATTTATATATATTATTCTTAGAATAATTGAAATAAATAAAGGATTCCGAATGGACCTCTATCAATTGCGCAGTTTCTACGAAGTCGTCCGCGAGCAGAGCTTTACGCGGGCAGCCGCCAAGCTCTTTGTGACGCAGCCGGCCATCAGCCTCCAGCTCAAGGCATTGGAAAACGAACTAGATGCGATCCTGCTTGAGCGCAATCGCCGGCAGCTCCGTCTGACGCCCGCCGGCGAGATCCTCTTTGCCCATGCGAAGGCGATTCTCGCCCAGCTGGAGAAGGCCCGCGACGATATTGCGGCCCTCAAGCAGGTCTTGCGCGGGCGGCTAGCCATCGGGACTAGCGATACCAACTGCACCTATGTTTTGCCCGGCGTACTCGCCGAGTTTTGCGCTCGCTACCCGGCGGTCGAGTTGGACATCCGCAATCGAATGTCGCCGGAAGTGAGCAACCTAGTGCTCAACGACGAAGTAGAGTTGGGGTTGGCAACCTTGCCGGTCAAGCACCGCGACTTGGTCAGTGAGCCGCTTTTCGAGCGGCGGGATGTGCTTATTTGTCCCCCGGACCACGCGCTGAGCAAAAGGCGCCGGATCAGGCTCAAACAGCTTGCCGAATATCCGCTGCTGGTCTTGGAGCGCGGCAGCACGAGTCGGCAGCTACTCGACGAGGTTTTTCAGCGGGCGGGCTTGGCGTTGCAGGTCGAAATGACGCTCGGCGGGATCGAGATTATCAAGCGTTACGTGGAGATTGGGTTGGGTATTGCGCTGGTGCCGGAGGTGGCGGTGGCAGCAGAAGTAGCCGCCGGGCAAGTACGCGCTATCGAGGTTGCTGGATTGGCCAAACGCCAAATAGGTCTCATTGAGCACCGGGGGCGTCGGCGTTTGCCGGCGACCGAGGCTTTCTTGGGTCTGTTGCGGGCGTTTGTCGCCGCCGGGAAGATTTAAGGTCAGTAATGCTGAGCTTGGGGAGTGCGTCAAATTCGCCGGTCTTATTTTTCTCAATCCCCTTGCAGATCGCGCAAGAACGTCACCCCGTGCCCCGACACGGGGCGGGAATCCGCTGAGGGCACCGGGCGCAAGCAACGCCAAGCAGAATCTTAAAAACAGCTTCTTGAATCCTCGGTGTCTATGAATGCCGAGTAATACCCTCCAACCCCTAAGGCGCAGCACCGGCCCAATCAGCGGGCGATCAGCATCGTCACCCTGTGAGGCTCGGTTCGCGGCTGCCGCTGCGGGCCTCCGTGAACATCGCGTAGCGTGAACGGGTCGTGCATGAGGATGTCCTGCTTGCCGTCCTCGTTGAGGTCCACCAGCCAAGTGTATTCCTCGTCGTGGGGCAGGGCGATTGCCACCTTCTGAGGACGCGGGGCGAACAGGTCCGGCCCCGGCACGCCGACAAAGACGCGCAGTTCCTCGTGGCTTCCTTCAATGAGCAGGTCCGAACGACCATCGCCGGTCACATCCCCGATGAGCAACGTCCTGTTGAACGCACGCAGATAGCGTTTTTGCGCCTCGCGCCTCGCGTGTGTCGCTCCCCGCAGCACGATGTCCAGGGGCACCCACCCCGGCTCCCGATAGCTGGGCACGCCGTCTAACTGGATTCTGCGGGTGGCGCTGGGTTTGTCGCGATAGCGGCCTCTTGCCATGGGGTAGAATTCAAGATCCAGCCAGATGTCATCGCCCATGAACCCCTTGAATTTTTTCCACAGGCTGCTTTCGAGGTACTGGACCTCAATGGTCGTGAACATCAAGTCGGATTGGCCGTCGCGATCAAAGTCGTGCTGGTCCATTGCCAGTTGGATTCTGCCATTCGATTTGAATGCGGCATCAACGCCGCGGGCGAACTCAGTGCCTGCGGCTGTTGGTGCGCCCCAATGCACCTCGTAGGTGGAACGCTTGCTGGAAATGCGCTCGCCCTCCAGCGAGCAGACTACCAAGTCGGCGACGCCGTCGCCGTTGAGGTCGCTTAGCGAGTGCAGCACCCGCCCGGTCATGTTGCCGGTGGCGATTGAGTTGAGGTCGTCGGAGTCGAAGGACACAGCGGTCGTGAAAGGCTCGGCCGCGGCCGCAAACAGCCCGCGCTCGTCTTGGAGATGCACCTCGAAGTGGTCCTCATTCCAAAACACTACGTCGCGGCGACCATCTCGGTTGTAGTCGATCTGGTGGACGCGGCTTTGCGACCAAGGATCGTAGCGATAGCCATCGGCTCCGTAGATCCTGCTCATGTCGGTGGCCGGGCCTAGCGGCACGGGATCGGCAAACGCGCCATTGCTCATCTGGACGAACACCCAGAAGCCCTCGACGTCCGGCACGACCAAGTCGTCGCGTTCGTCGCCGTTTACATCCTGCGCGACAGCTACATGGGGGACTTCGCCGTTGCGCGGCGGATTGAAGTTGGAAGTCGCCGCCACCAGCGCACGTTCGGTCGCCGCTGCGGGATCGAACCAGTTTAGGCGGCCGGGCTCGTATGTAACCAAGCGGTCGCGGCCGGCGATGTTCGCCACATCGACGAACAACACGGCGGGCCGCAGCGTTGCGTCGAGTCTCGGCACCCAAGTGCTGTCGCCGAACGCGTACACGCACAAGCGGCGGTCGCCGTTCGCGTCGATGTTCACCACCGCCAGATCTGCGACCGCACCACCGAACAGGAATCCCGTCAAAACGGTCTGGCGTTCGGCCGCGCCGATGACGACCTCGTACTGCTCGAAAGTGAATTCCGCCGTCGGCTCGGTCCCAATAGCGAGACTCTTGGCTTGCGCCTGAGTCGAGGCAATCAAAAGGATACAGGTCAGACGAGAAATCGAGCGCGTCATTATTTTTTTACTCAATGGATTCACGTTCTCCAGATAGGACCATCACTGGCGGTGCTAGTGATATGCGTTACTCGTGCAGATGTCCTAGCGGACCAAGGCCATCCGCCCCACCGCAGTAAAGTCCTCTCCACCGATGAGTTGATACAGATAGACGCCACTGGCAGCCGACCTCCCCTCGTCATCGCGGCCGACAACGCCTTGTGGTCCCGAGCGAAAGCCAAAGAAGGCCATTCTTCCTTATAGATCGATGATCGCATCATTAATTTACAAGCATGAACTACAGAAATCGCCACTTAGAGACTAAAATTATTCGCTATAAAGAAATTTTCCCCGTCCTGCTGATAACCGGCGCCCGCCAAGTCGGCAAGAGCACGCTGCTTGGTTATCTGTGCGGTACTGCCATGCCGCATATTACCTTTGAGCCGGTGATTGATGTCGGCAATCGAACTGCTGGCGGTTATCAAGCACCGCGTCGATCGCGACGATGCACCCGGCCAGTATTCCACGGCCCTGGAATTATAGTCGCCCCGGTAGAAGAGGTTTTCCAACTCCGCGACGAGGTGCTCGTCGTCCCGTACGATTTGCTGTAAATCAGCCGTGCAGGATGGGATGCCCATTGCCGGCAAAAAACGCCACATCCACGAGAAA
>RKRN01000177.1 GCA_007571365.1 Candidatus Latescibacterota bacterium | reverse complement strand
AAGCTGTTCGCCGAGGGCCGTCGATTTCTTGCAATGCGTCTTTAAGTCGCGCACCAGCGAGACCAAGGAATCCCGGCTGGCGGTAGCCGACAGTCCAGATGCGGTACTAACAGCCGCGACGAACTCGTCCAGCGTACCCTTGTCGTCTCGTTCCATGCGGTCGCGCAACTGTTCCAAGGCCACGTGCATAAAACTCGCCTCTTGTGCAGAAGTAGCGACAGCATTCGCTGTTAGAGAGAAAAAGATGCAGGCTGCCATGGGAAATAACGCATTACTCATGGTATGTCTCCTTGGTCTGCGGCTGAAAAGTGATCGCTGAGTCGCGTATTATATGGAACGCCCCATCCCCGCTGTCAAGAAGCCGGATAACGTCCCGTCAATCGCTTTTCACCCCCGCTTCCAAGCTCCAATAGACCGTTTCGATCCAACGCTGCGTTGGCACAAAAGCCCACGCCCACGACGCCCACTGCGCGTCGAGGCCTTCGGCACTGATCTGCTCGAGCGACAGGCCCGCACTCCGGTGCCTATGTACGCTAGCCGTAGTTTCCACCAACATGCGGTGGTATGCCTTCAGGTCGTCGAGCGTGGCGACCGGGCCGTGGCCGGGGATGATTTTGGCGTCTGCGGGAAGCTGGTCAATGAGCGCGGTGATGTGCTTTGTCAGGCTCTCGACGTTGCCGCCATACTCTAGGTCGACAAAGGGGAAAAGGCCGTTAAAGAACAGGTCGCCGAGATGGGCGATGTGGGCGTTGACGAAGAATACGGCGAGGTCCCCGTCGGTATGGGCGTGCGGGAAGTGAACGGCGCGGATTTCCTCGCCGTTGAAGAACACGGACGCCGACTGCTCAAACGCAATTTTTGGCAAGGCCACCGCCGGCGCCGGCTCAATGAACCGCTTGCCAAACTCACCACCCGTTGCCAAGCGTTTGCGGACGTTGGCGTGGGCCAAAATCGTCGCGTGCTGGCCAAAGGCGCGGTTGCCGCCGGTGTGGTCGGCGTGGAAATGCGTGTTGAAGATGTACTGCGGCTGGCCGGCAAAACGGGACAGCGCGGCCCGCACCGCATCGGCCTGCGACGCCAATTTGGCATCTACTAACAAAATGCCGTCGGCGCCGACGCAAACGCCCACATTGCCGCCACCACCTTGCAACACATACACTGCGTCGCTGAGCGGGTGGAGCGACAATTCGGCGGTCGCTGGGCCAACGGCCAACAGGGCCGCGATTGAGGTAAAAAATAAGCGCATGGCTTTTCTCCTTGGATAGATACTCACGTCTTAGAAGCGGTCTGAAAAGCCCGGCCGCCCCCGGTGGATTCCCGCCCCGTGTCGGGGCACGGGGGGACGTTCTTGCGCGGGAAGGACTTCCGAGTGCGCGGGCGTCTCGCCCGCCGTACTGTCTGGATTCCCGCGTGTGCGGGAATGACGACAAGCTCCAACCCGGCCGCCGCCTTAGGTTGCCAGTTGCTAACCGCTAATCACCGACCCCGGCCCACTCTCCCCTCCTCTATCGTCAAGTACCGATTGACCGGCAGGTCGGTAAAAATTTCGCGGTGCTGGTCGGGCCAGCGCACTTCGAGCGTATCGACCTGCTCAACGTGCCCTAGCCCAAAGTGGAGGCGGCGGTCCTCGCTGGAGAGGAAACTGCTGCCGCAGATCAGGTCGCGGATCTGCACCTGCTCGCCAGCGACCAAGCGCACTCGAGTGCCAATGCCATCGCGGTTGCCGCGCGTACCAACCAAGCGCAGACCCAGCCAAGGCCGCTGGTTGCCGACATCGTTGCGCAACAGCGCGGGCCGATCGTCGAGATTGGCCACGAACACATCCAGGTCGCCGTCATTGTCAAAGTCGAGCACGTTGACTCCACGACTGACGCGGGGCACCGCAGAGCCAAGCGCGACCTGCGTAAACGTGCCGTCGCCCTCGTTGGCAAAAAGCTGGTTGGGCTGGGCATACGTCCGGCCGCGGCCGGCGCGGTCGATCTGCGGATACACGTGTCCGTTTGCTACCAACAGATCGAGGTCGCCATCGTGGTCAAAGTCAAGAAAGCCCGCGCCAAAGCCCACGTGCGCCCGTCCGGCTTGCGCCAAGGCCGCTTGCGCACTGACATCCGCAAAGATGCCGTCGCCTTCGTTGCGATAGAGGGTATTGTACTCGTCGGCAAAATGCGTGGCGAACACATCGGGGCGGCCGTCGGTGTCGTAGTCGCCCCAAGCCACGCCCATGCTCGCTTGGATTTGTCCACGGCGACCATAGGCGAGGCGGGCCGGCAGGGAGCGGTCGGTAAAGCGGCCATCGCCGCGATTGCGATAAAAAAAGTTCGGGCTAGAATCGTTGGCCACGAACACGTCGGGCCAGCCATCGGCGTCCATATCGGCAAACAGGACGCCCAAGCCGTAGCCAGGGGAAGGGTGGTTGAGGCGCGCCCAAGCGGTGATGTCGGCAAACTCGTCGCCGTCGTTGCGATAGAACTTATCCGCGGCTCCCGTCAAGCCCCTTGGGCCGACGAAGACCTCCACCCCCTTCCACTGCGCCCCTAAGCGTTCAACCTCAGTCGAATCGAATACCGCATAGCTCGCCACGTATAAGTCGAGATCGCCGTCGCGGTCATAGTCGGCCCAAGCCGCCCCGGTGCTCCAATGAGGCGTGGCCACGCCAGCCGCGGCCGCCACTTCGACAAAGCGATCGCCGTCGTTGCGGTAGAGCAGATTCTCCTGCAACTGGGTCGCGTACAAATCGGGGTCCCCATCGTTGTCAAAGTCCGCGCTCGTCGCGCCCATGCCCCAACCGCGACCCGCCGCTCCGAGCCGCTCGCCCACTTCGACAAAGCCAGTCAGGCCGTCGTTGCGGAAAAGCGCGTGGCCACCGCCTTGGCCATTGACCCAGTACAGGTCTTGGTCGCCGTCGCGGTCAAAATCGAGCGCGGCCGTGCCGCCGCCTTTGGCCTCGGGGATATAGCCCTTTTCTGTACTGCCGCTCTTGTGGACGCGGGTTAGACCGAGTTCGGCGGCCACATCGACGAAGGGCGCCAGCGGCTCGGCTACAGCGTAGCATATCCAAGCGACGCAGAGGCCGCCGGCTAATTTCCACTTGCCGCGATCCAAGCTCATCCGTATATCCTAGTACATGACTACGACATTGATCCAAAACAACCCTGAATCCCTCGTGGGTCGCATCATTGAAGAGTTGCGAGCCAACCCCGACGCTCAGACCCTATTGCTGCGGGCCTTGCTCACCGACGAATTTCTCGGCATGCCCATACGCCTCAAGCGCGTAGAAGCCGATGTCGCCCAACTCAAAACCGACGTCGCCCAACTCAAAACCGATGTCACCCAACTCAAAACCGACGTCGCCCAACTCAAAGGAGACAGTTTAGAAGTGAAACTCTATCGGCGGGTTCGTCCGTTTCTCAGTCAGCGGCTCAACCTGCGTCGGGCAGAAATAATGCAAGGCAGCTTGCAAGACCCCAGAGCGGATTTTTTTCGTCCAGTAGAACAGGCGTTTGACGCGGGGATTATCACGGATGCCCAGGAATCGCGGATCAGCGCGACAGACCTGATTATGTGCGCTGAGCGCAAGGAGGACCTTACGGTAGTGTGGGTAGCGATAGAGGTGTCCAATCATATCGGGCAGCGCGACATTGAGCGGGTGCGCGAATCGGCCGACGCCCTGAGTGCGGTATTCCAACAAGAGACCCTCGCTGTGGCTATCGGCTATCGCATCCATGCACGAGACCAACAGCGAGCTGAACAAGCCGCTGTACATATCCTCCGCGTCGAGGAACGGGACGACCTATAGGTCCTCTGTCAGTACGCGCTGGCGACGAGTTTGGTGCTCGTAGTTTGCTCGCCCTCGGCATCCACTTCCACGCCGACGCGACACACATACAGCCCCGGCGGCAGCAACCGGCCGGTGCGGTCCCGCCCATCCCAAGTCAGCCGCTGCACCCCCGCAGCGGTCGCGACCGCCTGCTCAATGCGCTGTAGCAACTGACCATCCAAGCCATAGACCTCCAGGACCAACGCCTTGGCACCCTGCACTTGGAACACGGGAAAAACCAATTCTACCACGTCATTGATTCCGTCTCCATTGGGCGTAAACGGATTGGCCAACGCAACCACCTCGCCCAAACCGGCCTTGGTAAAGGGCGTAAACACAGTCAGGTCGCGTCCGCCATCCACCCGCTGCCACACTGGGCCGCGCCCGACTTGCACCGCAAAGGCGTTGCTCACCAAGTAGAGCGCACCGGCAAAGCGCAGCGACACGAGGTCCGCCCCCGGCGCGACCGGCGCGGGCAACCGCACCCACAGCGAATCCGGGCCCGTCGGCAGCCGCTCTAACTGATCGCGCCCGTACTGCTCTTCCCCTACGGCTCCGTCAATTAGGTCCATCGCCGCGCCCGGCGGCAGTTCCACCAGCACTTGGTCAAATCCGCGGTTGCCGTCTTGGAACGCGGGTCGCAAGAGCAAAGTAAAGGTCTGCGGCTGCCCGCGCCGCGGCGTTGTGTTGGGGGCGATCTCGCCGCGAATTTGACGGGCGAGGGGCGCGTCCAGCACCAAGCGCAAAGAGCGCAGCAACGCGGCCGCGTCTGGATTTTCCGAGCGCAGCGTAGCCTCGATCATCACATAGCGGCGCGGACTCGGCGAAGTGATGGGCGCGCCCGAGACCGAATAAGGCAAACTCCACGAGCTCCAATCTGAGCCGGGGACGATGGTGAAAGTCGAATCGCCGCGCTGAAAACTCAGCAGTTTGCGGTACTTGGCCTCGTTTACTTCTTGGCCCGTGCTCGAAAAGTAGCGGATGTTCTGGTCGAGCTGGTTGCCGCTGCGGGTGCGGACGCGCACTTGAGTGCCGGGCGGCGCAGTGGCCGTCCACTGCATGGACGACAAAATGCGGGCGGCGCGCCCCAATTCGATCGGCTCAGACGTGAGCGACACCTGGGGGAGAAAGCCGCGTCCATATAGCTGTAGCTCGCGGATGGCCGGGCGGGCCGACCCCTGCACCAAGGTGTAATTCATCCTGAAGTAACGCGCCTTGGTCAGCGGAAACACATTGTCCTGCAAGAGAATGTCGCGATGCTCCGTTCCTTCTCCACCTTCGACACCACGCGCCGTCAATGCGACATAGCTCAAGCTGCCGTCTGGTGCGCGGCGACCGTCCGAAAGCGCGATGGCGTAATTGGGAAACGCTCGGCTGTACCTATCGCCAAAGACGATGGCGGCGCGGTTGACCCAATACCAAGTCCCCAAGTCGAAATAGATATGGCGATGCGGATCCTGGAATACAACCGTCGGATCGTTGCCGCTAAAGCCCACTTCCACGCTCCAGAAGGAGTTCCACTCGCCATCTACGGTTAGCTTTTCCGCGCCTAAGTTGCCGTAGCCGACAATCTCCCCACCGCGGTCTAGGGCACCAAGGCTAATGTTGTCGCCCACGGTCCACACCTCGACTTCAGCAAGCCGTGGCCGCTCGCGGCGGTAGTACTCGACCGGGCCTTGCCATTCGGCCGCAATCGCCGCGTATGCCGCTTGGTCTATCGGCCGCAAAACGCCGCTCGACTCGCGGCGGAAGTAGCGCACATCGCCGCGCTCTTCTTCCGGCAGGCTGTTCCAACGTGCGGCACTGATTTGCTCGGCTTGCCCCCAATCGCTGGCCGTCGCCACCACTTGGAGAAACTGAATCAGGCGACCGGTAAGCCCCGGGTCCACTTTGCGAGTAGGCTGCAACTCAAACTCATAGACGCGCTGGGATTTGTTCAATCCCTCACTGTGGCCAGCGGGCAGGTATCTGAAAGACGCGCTTTGCAGGAAGGCCGGGTCGCCGTTGGCGGTGAGCACCTTGAACTGGAGGAATGGATCGCCCGCGCCTTCAGCGGCGAACTTCACCACCACCTTCTGCGCCCACACCAGCCGCCCCAAGTCGATTTCGACCCACCACTTGTCGAGTGGGTCCGCCAAGTCCGGTTCCCAGAAGGTATCCGCCCGGCCATCTAGAATGTTGGCGGCTCCCACTAGGTCGGTGCCAGCATTGCGGATGCCGCCCTGCGCCCCATCCCCATAGGTGAACGCGCTAGCGTCCAAGGCGGCGTTGACCTGCTCGCGGACCAAGGCGGGCCGGACCCCTTCGTCGCTGAAGTCCAAGCTGCCTCGCGGAAAGCTCCACGCCGGCCAGTGCTCCGGGGCGACGTTCAATCCATGGTCGTCGAGTTGGTACGCTTGGCCCCACGCCGCCGCGGCCGCCAGCAGAGCCGTACCTGCAATCGCAACGCTTTTCATGGCTGCTTCAGTGTGGATCGCCCACTCGCCAGCGGTGTTTTTCCACCCCGTCCAGGTCCAGTTCAATCCCAAAACCCGGGCCTTCGGGCAGCACGATGCAACTGTCCTCCACCCGCAGCGGCTCGGTGATAATCTCGTCCCGCCACGCAATGCCGGTGACGAACTCCATGGGGGCCACATTGGGTATGGAGGCCATCAAATGCGCGGCCGCGATGATACCGACCGGGCCTTTGGTGTTGTGCGGCGATATGGGCACGTGAAAGGTGTCGGCAATGGCCGCGATTTTGCGGACTTCGGTGATCCCGCCGGCGTACATCAGGTCCGGTTGCGCCACGTCAATGCCGTCTAGGTCCAACAATTGGCGGTAGTGGCTCTTGGTGTTGAGCCGCTCGCTGCCCATGACCGGAATGGCGATGGCCTGCCGCACCTTGGGATAGGCGTGCAGGTCTTCCGGCGGCACCGGGTCTTCAAACACGTAGAGATCAAACGACTCTATGGCGCGGGCCAAGCGGATGCACTGGGCCACGGTGAAGCGGCCGTGGCAATCGATCAACAGCTTGACCTCCGGCCCCACTGCTTCGCGCACCGCGGCGAAATGCTCAGCCGTTTCGGCCGGATGGCCGTCGTCCGCGTACTGACCGAAGTCGTGCCCACGCCGCGACCGCGCTCCGCCTTTGAGCGCGGTGTACCCTTCCGCGACCTTTGCTCGCGCCATCTGCGCCGAATCCTCGGGCGTAGCGCCGCCAAAGTGCGTATAGACCTCGACCCGGTCGCGGAACTTGCCGCCCAACAATTCGACCACCGGCAGGTTCGCCACCTTGCCCTTGATGTCCCACAGCGCTTGGTCGATACCGCTGATGGCACTCATCCACACCGGCCCGGCCATGCGCCAGATGCCGCTCAGCGAGGAGCGCAGATAGAGCTTGTGCCACAAGTACTCGATGCGCGAGGGATCTTCGCCGATCAGCTCCTGCTTGAGATGCTCGACCGCGGCGACTACCACCGGCTCCTTTTGGGAATACGTGGCCTCGCCCAAGCCCACTAGGCCTTCGTCCGTAAAGACCCGCACAATCGTCCATTTGCGGCCCGGCGAGTCGATTAGAATGGTATCGATATCGCGTATTTTCATCGCCCTAATCCTCCTTTTATTTTGTACTCAGCAATACCGTTCGAGTCTCGAGCGGCAGCTGCTCGGCAATCTCGCCAATTCTAAAAAAAAAGACTTCAAGACCCCACCGTTTTTGCTGGGCTACTAATTTGCTACCTTCCAACTAAAGATGCGGTTACCGGTCGTGTCGGTAAAGGCGTTGATGACCAGTCAGGCTTCATCAACACTCCCCGCACCAAACGCCGGTGCTATATTGCCATCCGTCAGCCTCTCACTCCCCTTCGGTGAAGATGAACACATACCAACAGCTACCCGGCCCGCCGCAACTACCGCTTGTTGGCAACGCGCATCAGATTCGCCCGCAGCGGATGCACCAAATCTTAGAGCACTGGGCAAATCGCTATGGACCGCTCTATCGGATCAAGGCCGGACACATCCCAATGGCCATACTATCCGATGCCCCGACCATCCACCAGATTTTCAGCACCCGGCCGCATCGCTTCCGGCGACTGGCGAAATTCCAGTCCATCGTAACCGATCTGGGCGTACCCGGCTTGTTCGTCGCAGAAGGAGACGACTGGGTGCAGCAACGTCCTATCTTTGCCGGCGCGTTGAACGCTGTAAATCCCAGTGCGTTCAATCTCAAGATGGCGGTCAGTTTGGGTCGGCTACGCGACAAGTGGGAACAGGCCGCTACTTCCGGTGAAGTGGTCGATGCGTACCGAGACCTTCAACTGCTCGTGGCAGACCTCGCATCGCAACTTGCCCTAGGCGTCGATGCTAACGCGTTCGCAAGCGGCGCAGAGCTACCTCACCTGCTCGACCTCGTTACCGCCAAGCTCGTCCAGCGCCTCTACGTCCCGGTCCCTTACTGGCGTTTCTTTCGCTTACCGAGCGACCGGACGATGGACAACGCGCTCGCAAAGTACCGCCATCAGGTGTATGCTCTTGTGCATGAGGTGCGCCGCCGGCTCGAGGCCGCCCCAGTATCCTCGCCATCTTGCTATCTCGAGGCACTCATCACGCGGGAACGGGTTGGTGAATGCGACGAACATTCACATCGCGCCATTTTCAACCACATCGGCGGCGTATTGATGGAGAGTTGGAACACCCTTCCCAATGCGATGGCGTGGACTTTGTACTACCTGACTCGCTACCCCACGCTGGCAACCCAAATGCGTGCAGAGGTTGATGCCGCACTCGGCACCACCAAGGATATGTCAGGCTATACTGCCGTCGAACGGTGCCCCTTCTTGTGTGCGTTCGTCGACGAAGTCACGCGCCTAAAACCATCCATTACCTTCAGCAGTGTCGAGCCCCTCGAAGACACTGTCATTCTCGGGCATAGCATTCCCAAAGGGACCGTAATCATGGTGCTGCATCGCTACCCGGCGATACAGAACGAAAATTTTGCTGACGGGGGTAATTTCGATCCAACTCGGTGGCTGCCCGACGCGACCCATCGTCGTTGCCCGCATGAGACCGCTGCATTCCTGCGTTTTGGCGTGGCACCGCGCAATTGTCCAGGCGAGGGGCATGCGATGCAACAGATACGTGCGTTGCTGGCCCTGTTTTGCCGCAATTTTGACTCGCAGTTTGCAGTACCGGCAAGTCAAATCGTCGAGCAGCAAGAACTCACAATGCGCCCGGCCGCATTGCCGCTTCACTTGCGGCGGCGTATATCTTCTCCACAGGCAACTTGATGCCAGAACATGGGTCAAATTCAACTGCCAGCGATCGGCGGCACGACCTCGACGCGCTAAGAGCAGGTGCCATGTTTCTCGGCATTGCCTACCACGCATCGCTGGCGTTTGCCCTGGGGCATCCGTGGGTAGTGGTCGATAGCCAGCGTCATCTCATCCCCAACCTGCTCGCTGGTATCCTGCATGGGTTTCGGATGCCGCTGTTTTTTCTCCTCAGTGGCTTCTTCGTGGCGATGATGTGGCGCAAGCGCGGTTTCAAATACGTTGTGCAACACCGCTTGCGTCGGGTGTTGGTCCCGTGTCTGTTGGGCGTGGTGACCATCGTGCCTATCACATTTCTCGCACTAGAGGCCGCACCGCCCTCCCATCTGTACGCACCACAACCCATGTCGGACTCGGGTAACGAGCTCTGGCAGGCCGTGCGCTGGGGGGAAGTCAACCGCATCAAAGCCTATCTAAGTAGCGGCGGCGATCCCTATGGCGTCGAACCCGAATTCGGCGCGACGCTCATGTCGTTGGCAGCCTATGCCGGCCAAAGAGAACTCGTCGCGTTGCTGATCGAACAGGGCCTAGACATCAACCATCGCGACGCTCGCGGGAACACGCCGCTGCACGCGGCGGCGTACTTTGGGCATAGCGAGATCGTCAGGCTGCTAATCGGAGCCAACGCACGTCGGGATGTGGAGAATCGGGGTGGCCGGACCCCATTGGATATGGCACGAGTGAGCGTACCCGTCACTATGCTCGTCGCCCACTGGATGAACATCGAACTCGAAGAGGATGCAGTCAGCACTGGTAAGTCGAATATTATGGCAGCTTTGAGCGGGGAAAAAGTATTAAAGGATGACTTTGCCGGCATCCTAACCGCCGTACTGTCTGCGCCAATTTTTCTGCACCTCTGGTTTCTGTGGTATCTGTGGTGGTTCACCATCGCTTTCGGCATCATCGCGCTCATCGCCGCTCGTTGCAACTGGCGGTTATCCCATCCGCGGCTGGTACTTTCACCGGTCCGATTTGTTTGGTTGATTCCGCTCATACTCGTACCCTCGTGGTTCGCCCATGAATATGGCGGCGATACTTCGGTCGGATTAATCCCCAGGCTCCATGTATTGTTGTACTACTTCGTATTCTTTGCGTTCGGAGCGCTGTATTTCGAGAGCAATGATGCGTCCGCAAAATTGGGCAAATACTGGCGGCTCATGCTGCCAGTCGCGCTTTTCATCTGTTTCCCCGTTTCCTTCGATCTAGCGACCGGCAACTTAGGCGTATTTCACCCGTTTGTCGCTGATGGCTTCGAACGCATGGCTTCACTCGTATTGCAGGCCGTGTATGTTTGGTTCATGGTCTTCGGCTGCATGGGCCTGGCCCGTGCTATGCTAATGAAAGAAAGTCGCCTGATACGCTACTTGTCTGACTCGGCCTATTGGCTGTATTTGGCCCACCTACCGCTCGTCATCTTCGCCCAGTCGTTTGTCGCGCAGTGGGAGTTGCCACTCGCGTTGAAAGTGACGCTGATCGCGGTGGCTGTCGTGTCCTTCCTGTTGTTGACCTATGAGTACCTGGTGCGTTACACCTGGCTGGGTACGCTCCTCAACGGCCCGCGCACACGGGATTAAGACCGGGGCTTGTCGCCATGGAAGTACCCAGCTCATATGTCGACGGCTTTGAAAAGGCGCAGCGCAGCGCGCCAGCGATGGCGACCAACTACATCAACCATACAACCATAGGCGATCCGGTCGCCGACACTCTGATCCAAGATCTGGCCCAGCTACCCGCAGCAGAAACCGAGCACCTGCTCAAGCAAGCCTTAACCGGCAACGAAGAAGTATTCGCCGCGGCTCCAGCCTCTCTCGAGAATTTTGTCCATCTATGCGTCCAACAACCGCCGTGGCTCGATTTCGACCAATTGCTCGCCGGATGTCGTATGTTCCACCGCAACACACCGCTAGCGATTGCCGCAATGGCGGCCGGCGTCTTGGTCGAGGGTTTTTCGACCAACATCGCGCAGTCGTTTTTTTTGACAGGACGTATGCGCGACAAAGGAATTCGCCGCCTGCGCCAGAACAATCGCCACATGTTGGAAATTTTTATGCCCGGCGGCCTATCGCGCCACGGCGACGGGTGGGCACTTACGATCCGCATCCGGTTGGTGCATGCGAAGATTCGACATCTGCTCGCCCACTCCGCGGAGTGGGATGCCGCGCAATTGGGTTTGCCTATCAGTGCCGCTCACCTCGGCTACGCCATAGCCGCCTTCTCGGCACGGCTGCTGCAATTTATGAAGAGCTTAGGTGCCTCAGTGCAGAGTGGCGAGGAACAAACGGGCTTCATGGCGGTGTGGCGCTACTGCGGCCATCTGCTGGGCATCCCGGAGACCATTCTGTTCCGCGACGAAGCAGACGCGCTGGACCTACTGCGGATTGGTCGCCTGTGCGAACCTGCCCCATCGTTGGAGTCCATTGCCATGGCTTCGTCTTTGATCCATTCCATTCCATTGGTCATTGGCCACAAGGACCCGCGAAAACGCGCAACGATGGCGCATCATGTATTCAAGGTCTCTCGTGCTTTAATTGGCAGTGAACTTGCCGATGAACTGCGGCTGCCGCCGAGCAGGGCCTGGGGCATTCTCTGGCAATTCCGCTTCCTCAACTGGCTCGAGACGATGGTTGGCAAGGTGAATCCACGAAGCACCCGTGCCCGCAGCAAAATCACAATGCTCATGGATTTTTCTCACTTTGAAAGCGAGGGCATCAACTACAAACTGCCGGACCACTACTATGGAGAGCAGTCTTCAAAGTGGTAGGTTTCGCGCATTGCGGAGTGAGCAAATCTCGTCAAATCTGCGTCAGAAAGCTCCCTACATGCCCGGTGATGTAATCGGCCACTAGCCACGCGCCGGCCGCCACCACTTCCCCTAAGATCAGCCCCAGAAAAAACGGACGCAGGCTCCGGTAGAGCCGCGGCCCCCCATACTTGAGAATCACCAGCTTGAGCAGCCAAGCGATGAGCGCACTGGCAAAAATGTGGCCGGTCTTCCAGTTCGCGCTGATGGCGTAGCCGAGCGGATTGAGCGGCCACCACAGCACGTGATGCCGCACCCACATCAGCGAGGCCATCACCCCGCCGCCGATTCCCATAAACAGCCAAGCGTCGAGGCGCGGGCCGGTCAGGGCCGCCGCAATGCGCGGGGCCATGTCCTTGGGGCCATACGTGGCGGCTCCCCAGCCAAAAAACAACCCGTTGAGGTTGATACCGCCGTATTGGTACGCCAACGCCATAGTGACATACGAAGAGCCGATCAAGCTCACCACAATGGCGATGATCACCGCCCAAAACAGCCGCCGCTTTCCGCCCTTAATCACCTCGCTCATCTTCAGGCCGTTGGCGACCGACGACATGACAAACGAGCGGATCTCCGAGTGCCAGCCATAGGAAAACCCCAAGGCCACCAAGCCAGAGGCTCCCAAGCTCGAAGCCCCGGCCCCGGAAATCACAAAGGTCGAGGTCATAATGGGCGGGCGCATCGCCGGAATGCCCCCTTCAGCGACCACCCGCGTCAGGCCCAAAAACAGCACCATGGCCCCAAAGATGAACATCGCCACGCCCAGCGGTGGCAGCCCGGCCATCCACAGGCCCAACCCCACCAAGCCGAGCGACGCCAGTAAGCCGAAGGTGGCCTGCCGATAAGACATGATCTCGTCGGCATCTTCCACGGCTGGATCGCCGTGCCACGCTTTGCGCCACACGGCCCGCAAGTGCCCGCGCGACACCCACAGCCCGATCAGCACAAAGACGATCATCGCCCCCATGCCCTGATGGGCTAGGTACGGCTCGCGCGAGTACAGATCCATGCGCTCGGTGCTTTGCAGGCCGAGGACGTTGAAGACGCCCCGTTGCATGGTGGTCAGGATGTAGAATACCCAAATGGACGCGGAAATATCTAGGTTGACGAAGAAAAAAAAGCCGATCCACGGCGGGCTAAACCACAAGTCCAAACCCACACTATCGCGGAACAGCGGGAGCGCCGCAGTCCGCGTAATTTTGGGCACCTCCGGAAAATAGGCGTGCAACCCGTTGACGCTGAGCAAGACGAAGGCAAACGCAAACCCCAGCCACATCGCCTTATTGGCAAAAAACGCCCGTCCAATGGCCCGCCCCGGCTCGCGCTTTATCATCTCCATCGGCACCTGCACCAACGGATACGCCAGCTTCTCCCGCTCGACCCATTGCTTGCGCAGAATGACCATGGTGCAAATCATCGCCGCGCTGAGTGCCAGGAAGAAACCGTACCAATAGGTCAGCGGCAGTGCCCACGCGCCCCAAGGAATGGCGGCCCCTTCCGGCAGCCCTTCAAAGAAGTAGCGCGCCGCGTTTTCGTCGCGTGGGATCATCCACGTGGGGATGTACTGGTTGTATAAAAAGTCCCAGTTATTCTCCGGCGTCGCATAGTACGTAGAGCCGACCAGACAGGGAATGATAAACTGGGTAAACCCCATCCCGGGGATGCAGCAGGCGACCACCAACATGACGTAGATGGTAATCAGCTCGGCTTGGGTCAGGGCCAAACAGCGGCGCAGGCCGTACACGAGGCCGCTGGCCGGTACTATAAAGAAAAAGAAGAAGAGCGCGGCCGGCGTACTAAAATTTAAGGTCAGGTACGAGCCGCGGATAAGGGTCGTGGCGTACGCGTCTAACCCGTTGAGCAGCAAGGCGAGCACCGCGCCGATGAGGATGCCCCGCACCGGGATGCCGGGCGCGTCGCCATGCCCTTGCTCCGCTTGGTTCACCCATGCGCGATATGCGAGCGGAATCTGCTTTTGCAATGCGACTTACCTCGGACATGGTCCAAATCAGTACCGGGCTCTCGCTATTCGGCTGCCGCCGCCTTTTCCAAGACTTCTCGAATGTAGCCATTCAAACTGAGTTGCCGACGAGCGGCGTTCAAAGCCATGCGCCGATGCAGTTCAGGAGTTGCTTGAATCGCGATTTGGCCGGAGAAAGGTTCTTCCGGCTCCTTTCCTCGTTCTCGGCAAAACGCGAGGTACCCCTCAACGGACCGCTGCATCTCTTCTCTGAGTTCCGTTACCGATGCTCCGTAAAACGAGATCACGTCATTTGTGTTGAGCACCGTTCCGTGAAATGTGTCAATATCTGGATCAAACGAAACAACGCCTAGATATCCTTTGTACTCGATCATGGCATAACCCCGGCATTTTCGAGAAATCTTCGCCGATCTCTTACTGCGCCCTTGTCCATGTTTGGATTCGGATGTGGACGATGAAACACACCAACACTATCGTGCAGCGATACGGCAATTCTCGATCCTGCCCGTTCACTCAAGATGGCTCCCAAGGCTCGTAACAATGATTCGACATCATGCCATTTGATATTGCCCGATATAGGCTGTGCAAATAGGTCATTGAGTGTTTTTCTCCGGTGCCTATTCATTGTCCCATGACCAACGTTTGTGGGAGGACTTCCGCTTATTACAAACTGATGTTACGTACTCTTAATCTGGGTCTGACGCTTCTGGTCCCCTCGGTCGTCATTCCCGCGCAAGCGGGAATCCAGGCGGCGCCAGGGCTGCAAACGGGCCTTGCTGGACAGGCATAACAAAAACTGCGGAACATCAGTTACAAATCAATCAACGCCATCTAGTGCAGAGCTGTTGAATATGCCCCTGATTGCGACCGACGCGCAATGATACTTTATCGCTAGCCGCCCCAATCAGTACGCGCTAGCGACGAGTTTGGTGATCGTCGTTTGCGCGCCGGCGGCATCCACCTCCACGCCGACCCGGCATACATACAGGCCCGGCGGCATCAGGCGGCCCTGATCGTCGCGCCCGTCCCACGTCGCGCTTTGCACGCCGGCCGCGTGGGGCACCACCGGAGCCAGCTGCCGCACG
Source organism: Candidatus Latescibacterota bacterium (assembly GCA_007571365.1). Classification (GTDB taxonomy): domain Bacteria; phylum Latescibacterota; class UBA2968; order UBA8231; family UBA8231. The sequence goes on along the minus strand of RKRN01000177.1, from coordinate 10,552 downwards.
CGCTGGCCATCTAAGCCATACACCTCTAGCACCAATGCCTTGGCCCCCTGCACCGCAAACACTGGAAACACCAATTCCACCACGTCGTTGATCCCGTCCCCGTTGGGCGTAAAAGGATTCGACGACACAGCCACTTCGCCCACCAGCCTGCCGCTAAACGGGGTCAATACCTGCAAGCCGCGGCCGGTGCCGGCATCCACCCGCTGCCACACCCGCTCGGCCCCTTCGCCCAGCCCCACCTGCACGGCAAACGCATTGCTGGCGAGGTAGAGCACCCCGGAAAATTGCAGCGCGACCAACCCATCTTCCGCGGCCACGGGCGCGGGCAACTGCACCCACAGCGAATCCGAGCCGCTCGGCACCTTCGTCACCGGTACGCGCTCCGCGCCCACAACCACTTCCTCCAGCTCGACCGCCGCCCCCGGCGGCAGCACCACTAACACCTGATCGAAGCCGCGATTGTCGGCTTGGAGCCGCGGCTGCAAAGACAGAGTGAAGGTCGTGCGCTCCCCGCGCTGCTGCGTCTGCCGCGGCTGCACCTCGCCTATCACTTGGCTGGCCAAGGGCCGATCCAGCGCGATGTGCATCCGGCGCAACAACGCCCCTTGGTCCGGGTCGTCCGAGCGCAGCGTGGCTTCTACTATGGCGTAGCGGCGCGGGCTTGGCGAGGCAATCGGCGCGTCTGTGGCCGCGTAGAGCGGACTCCAAGCACTCCAGTCGGCACCGGGCACCACCGAAACGGTCGAATCGCCGCGCTGAAAGCTGAGCAGCTTGCGGTACTTGGCCTCGGTTACCTCCTTCCCAGCCGTGGTGAAGTAGTGGATTTCCTCGTCGAGTTGGTTGCCGGTGCGCGTGCGAAATTGCACTTGGGTGCCCGGCGGGGCGTCGTCGGCCCAGTGAATGGAAGACAGGATGCGCGGATCGCGGCCCAACTCTATAGGGGCCGATTGGAGCGTCACCTGCGGCAGGAAACCGCGGCCATAGAGCTGGAGCTCGCGGATGCCAGAGTTGGCCCAATTCGGGACGATGAGCACGCGGTAGTCCATCTTGAAGTAGCGCGCCCTGGTGAGCGGAAAGGCGTTGTCCTGATAAAAAATGTGGGGGAACAGCCCACTGAAGCGGCCCGGCTCCAAGTCGGCGGTTTCCCGCGTGGCCAGCGCAACGTAGGCCAAGCTGCCGTCCGGGTTGCGCTGGCCATTCGACAGATTGAGGGCGTAGTTGGGGAACGCGCCGGTAAAGCCGTGGGCGATGTTTTCGCGGTCAAAGCCGATGACCACTCGGCCGATCCAGAACCAAGCCCCCAAGTCGAAGAGCAGTTCGCGGTCGAACTCCACGTCGATGTGCTCGCCGCCGCTGACGCCTACTTGCTCGGTCCACACGGTCTTGTAGTCGCCGTCAACGGCCAAGCGCTCGGTTCCGGTGTTACTCGTGCCCCCGATTAGCCCGCCCCGGTTCAGCGCACCCAAGCTGATGTTGTCGCCCTCGGTCCACACCTCCACCTCCACCAGCCGCGGTCGCTCCCGCCGATAGTACTGAACCGGGCCAGCGCGTAGCTCGCTCAGTTGGGCGTGTTGGGCTTGGTCAATCGGCCGCAAAACGCCCGAGGACTCGCGCAAGAAGTAAAGCACATCGCCGCGCTCGGCGGCCGGCAAGCTGTGCCAGCGGGCCTCGCTGACTTCGTGCCCTTGGCCTTTGGCACTGGCCGTGGCCACTATCTGGATGAACTGGAACAGGTCGCCGACAAAGCCTGTGTCCGCTTCCTGCGAAGGCTTCAGCTCAAACTCGAAGACGCGCTGGGTTTTGTTCAAGCCTTCGCTGCGGCCGGCCGGCGCAAAGCGGAGGGCCTTGCTCTGGGAGAAAGCCGGGAGGCCGTTGGACGTGAGCACCTTGAACTGGAGGAAGGGATCGCCCATGCCTTCTGGGGCGAACTTCACCACGATCTTGCGCGCCCACACCAAGCGGCCCAAGTCGATCTCGATCCACCAATCGCGGAGCGGCGCGTCCAAGTCTGGCTCCCAAAAGGTATCCTCTTGGCCGTCTATCGCATTCGCCGCCGCGCCCACGTTGACGCCCGCCGCCCGGATTCCGCCTCGTACATCATCGCCGTACACAAAATGCACAGCGTCTAGCGCGGCGTTGATTTGCGCGCGAATGAAGTTCGGCCGCACTCCTTCTGGGCTGAATTGCACCGTGCCGGCGGCTACCTCCCATTCTGCCCAGTTGCTCTCGTCAACGGCGACGCGGTCCGCTTCGAGGCGGTATCCTTGGGGCCACGCGGCCGCCGCGATCAGCAGGGCGCAAGCAACGAGCCACAGCCGCGTCACGCGCACTGCTCCACCCCCACCTGCTGACACGCCGCGATGAATTCCTCGGCCGTGGTGGTATAACCGATCAGATGTTCAAAGTTGCGCAGGGTGATGCGGTTGATCCAACCGCCTTCCGGCAGGCTGTCGTCTAGCGTGTCGGGCATCTCGATCGTACCGGGGGCATTGGAACAATCGCGCAAGAGAATGACGCGGTAATTCCTCCCGACGGCTTCGGCGCAGGTGTAGTGCAAGCAAGCCCGCCGGCTGTAGCCAACCACGAACAGCGTCTTGATGCCATAGCTGCGCAAGTGCTGGTCCAAGAAGGTGTCGTGAAAGCCGCTCCAGATCCACTTGGGAAAATTGCGCTCGCCTTCGCGGGGCGTCACGCAGTCGAGGTATTCGGGTTTGTACTCGTGCCGCGCCCAGCTTGCAATGCCATTGCCGCTGCTGCCGCCCTTGGTCTTGCCCCAGATCTCGCCCACGATGTTGCCCGGGTCGGCCACTAGGCGCAGGTCGTTGTGGACGTAGTTGACCAGCATCCCGCTGCTGCGGGCGGCTTGCAAAGCCGGCGCAATGAAGTCTTGGGTCGTTGGATTGGGCGAGCGCCCATCGACATCCACCAAGAGAAAGGCGCACTCGGCGAACTTCAGGGTCCGGGTTTCGTACCCGTAGTCGTACCCGCCGGGGTAATCCTTGTAGTAGCGGATGGGGATTTGAATGTTAGCCATAGTTGCCTCCTTATTCGCAATTAATACGCCACCGCGACCGTCCCCGCTCGCCGATCGCCGCCTTTTTCCGACTCCACCGATATGCGATACACGTACAGGCCCGGGGGCACCCGCTCGCCGCTTTCGTCGCGGCCATCCCAAGAAAAGCGCAGGCCGCCGCTGTGCTGTTGCCCGTCGTGGATTACCCGCAGCGACCGGCCGGACAGATCGAAGACCGCAAGGCGCAAGGGCACCGCTTGGGTCACCTGCAACAGCTTGAACGAGAAGTGAATCTGTTCGTTTATCCCGTCGCCATTAGGGGTGACAATTTTTGGCTGCACCGCCAGATCGTCCAGCAGGCGACGGGAAATCGAGGTGCGGACCGTGAGCACCTCGCTCGCTATCTCGCTCGCCGCATTGCCGCGATTGATCGGTTGCGCCAGCTCCAAGGGACGCTGCGAGTCGCGCACCCAGCCGCGGAAGGTCGTGCCGTAGCGCAGCACGGGCGCGCGAAAAAACACTTCGATTACGCCGCCGGAATCCCCCAATGTGCGCGGGGGAAACAAGGCGACCGAAAAGCGCAGCGAATCCGGCGCGATATGCACGGCAAAGCTGTCCAAGCCCGTGGCCTGCACCGAGTCCACGCCAGCCACGCCAAAAGGCGCGGCGATTTCCACCGCGTCAAAACCACCGTGCTGCGCCCGGATGACCGGCTGAATGGCATACCGGAACGACGCGATCTCGCCCAAGGGGACCTCGGAAGGATATATTTCGCCCAGCACCTGCTCGGCCAGCGGCGGCTTGGTCGCCGCGAATTCAATGAACTCTACCTCGCCGCCCTCACTGCCTACGGGCAAAAAATCGACCCGCAGTTGCAAGACCGAATTGGGGCCGGGCGAAGTTATGGCGGTGCCGCTGCTGTCGGCGAAATTGTAGGGCGACGACCAAAAGCTCCAGTTGTCCATGTCGTAGGTGATTTCGCCGGCCTCGCCCGGTTTGAGAAAGAGATAGTCCGCTGCGTCGAGCGGCTGGCCTGCTTCGTCGAGCGATGTTACTTCATCGCCCCGGCCGGTCAGGCGCCAATACACGTTTGGATCGAGATCTTGGCCGGCCCGCGATTGAATCCAGACGCGGGCGTGGGGATCCTGGCGGCCGCGCCAGCGCATGTTGCCCCACACGGCCGGCTCGCCGAGGTCGATAAACGGGCCGACGTACGATGCTTGGTGTGCATAGCCTGCGCCATAGACCTCCACTTCGCCGATGTGCAGGGCCTTGGGCGACGCGCGGTAGAGCAACAGCCCCACGCTGCGGGCGAGGGCCGGCGGAAAGCGCACGTCTATGGTATCCTGCACGTTTTCGGGTAGCTCAAACACGAGCTGGCCGCCAAGGCGAGAGGCCCCATACCCGGATACGGTGTCTTTCTTTTGCACGCCCAAGTCGGCAGCAACGTCCAACCTGTCGGGATACAGGCCGCTCGCGGCGGCGACGATCCGCACTCTGTTGACAAAGAACAGGCCGCCGAGGTCCATGGTGACGCGCCGCGTCTCCAAGTAGCGCTGGCCCGTGAACCGACTCTGAATGCCTTCCACCCATTCCCAGAACGTCGCCGGATCGGCGTCGATCATGTTCTTGGAGAGGTCGGTGATGGAATAGCTCGCCACCCCGCTCACCCGCACGTAAGGCCCTCCGCGCCGCTCGGCGCTGGTGAGGGCGATATTGGTCGCCGGCGTCAAAAAGATCGGCCGCAGCGTGCCGGCGGCGAGGGCCTCAGTGTCGAGGCTTTGCTCCTCCTCGAAGTCGCTCCAAGACAATTGATGGAAATTCACCCCGGCCTCGCTCGGGCGCGGCAAGCCCTCGCCGCCGATGCGGTAAATCTCTACGGCCCCGCCCCTTCCCAGCGCAAACGCGGCGAGGACCAAGCCTAATAGGGTCCTTTTTCTCATGGCGTTTCGCCCCTTAGTCCAGCCCGGCATAGACCGTCACAAACTGGGACGCGCCGGTAAAAGCGTCCTCGCCCTTGCGGTCGATGCGGCTTACGCGCAGGCCCATCTGGGTGGTCAAACTGTACCCTAAATACGCGCCGGTATTAGAGTACTGGATGGCGAGGACCGTCTCGCGGTAGTCCGGCGACAGACCCAAGGCCCGCACCTTTTCCGCGTCTTGGAGCTGGCTGAACAGCGTGTACTCCAACCCGGCCCGCAGTTGAGAACTATTCAGGATTGCGAGCTCGCCGATCAAGAACAAGAGCAGGGCGTTTTCCTGGCGCACCGGATCGTTGCTCAAAAGCGGTGCTTCGCGGCGGTGTTCGTTTTTGATCTTGGGTGCCAGCAGTACGCGGCCGAGCCTGCGCCGGTACTCGGCCTTGTTGATCAGGCCGAAGAACTGGAAGTTTTCGCGCATATCCGGCTGCACATCGTTTTGGTGCCAGATGTCGTATTTCAGCTTGTTGGTAACGGTCAGACCGGAGATGGCCGTGTAGTTGAAACTGGCAAAGGCCGAATTGATATAGGTATTGGGGGCGGCCAAGGGGTCTTCTATTCGCTGCAACGCGCCCGGTGCTCCCGTCGGCTGCACCCACTGGACGATGTTGTCGGCTATTTCGTCTTCAACCCGCTTGAACATGTCGAAGACGCGCAGCCGCCCCACGCCGGCGATGTCCTTATCCCACGTAATAACTCCGTAGGCGGTTTGCTCGCGCTTTTTGGCCGAGAGCATGCGCTCCTGTTTGTAGCCGGCGGTCAGCCGCAGCTCGGGCGTAAGGTGCATTCCAACATAGGCGTTGTAGCCGCGGCGATTGCGGTCGTAGGGATAATCCGGGTCCTCGTCGTTTTCAAAGCGGTCGATCCAAAAGTTGTTGTTCATATCCATGCCAAACAAAAACTCCGGGCGATCTACGTGGTAGCGCAGAAAAGGCTCCTCGTAGTCGGGGACGAAGTTGGGCCGGAACTCGTTGTCGTTTTGGTTGAAATCCGAGATGAAGTCGAGGTTTTCGTCCCAGCCGGGGAAAATCCGCAAATCCGGCCCAAACTGGTTGAGGCGCAGCCAGTCGGGGATGCGGTCTTGGTCGTCGTTGTCGTCCACCCACTCGTAGTAATTGGTCGTCGGATCGGTGTAGTCGATGTCGCCGGAGGGCGAGGCAATCAAGCTGGTGGTGCCGTAGTTGTAATCCATGCTATAGGTCTCGGCAAAGAGGAAGTAGGGATAGCTCTTCTTCGATAGATTGACCATATAGGCATTGGCTTGATCCGCCGCCGTGTGGTGGGTCGAAAACGCGCGGTTGGGGTATTTGCGATAGTGCCGGCTGCGGTCGAATTCCGCGTACAGCTCAAACCCCAACACGCCCTGCATGGCCAAGGTAAACCCGTAGATGTCGTTGCCCGTCGGCAAGCCGTAGTCGAGGCGCAACAACCCCAAGTTGGAGCCGTCCCTTACGTTGCCAGCCGCCCGCTTGGCCGTCAGGAAAACGGGCTGGCCTTCGGGTATGTTGAGCTGGCGATCCGAGCTCATTTCGATGTGGTAGTCGTTGGCCACCACCAACTCGATCTGCACGCGGCGAATGGTGGAAAGCTCCGGGCCGGTGTACGACGGGGAGCGGAAGTCGTAGGTCATTTCGATGCGCTCGTCGCCATCGGCTGCGAGGAACCCAAGGCGTTGCAAGCCGCCGTCGATGATCGGCTCAAAGCCGATTTGGCTGCCTCGCACCGTCTCTTTTGCGACCTCGACGACGCGTTCGCCCGCTTCTGTCTCGCGCGCCACCTCGGCCTCGGATTCAATGATGATGTCCCACGAGAACAGGGCGGCCCCGCCCTCGCGGTCTTCGGGCGAATCATCGCTCAGGCGCGTGAAAACCTGCCCGACGTGCTCTAGATTTTGCCCAACCGTTAGCGAGCCGGTCCACGGGTTGCCCTCAAAGCTCTCCAACAGGGTTTGCGAGTTGTGGGCGTTGATATACAGGCCGCCGACCTCGACAAAGTCGCCGATCTGCGTCGTGCCGTAGAAGCCCAACAGGTTGGTGCTATTGGTGGTTTCCACCGACACGCTTCGCGCCAGCCCCGGGGAGCTAATCCGCGACATCAAGAAAGTCAGGCTGTACTTATCGGACTGGAAGTCGGCTTGGATGCCGTCGAAGGCCGGCTTGGAAAACGTCATCGGCGTCAGGGTAGTGCGGATTTTACTGCCGATAGTCAGGGCCAAGTTGTTTTGTCCCTTTTGGTCGGAAGCAATGACCAACCCGTTGAACCACGCGCTAAACCGAGAGGTCTTGAAGATCGTGCTACCAAACTGCTGGGGCTGATTCTGGCTCCAGTCGTAGATGAGCCAGCCGCGATTGATAAAGGAACCATAGAGGTCGTAAAAATAATCGCCCTCTATGTCGCTGGAGACGTAGCGCTGGTACAGGTCGCGGGCGTAGTTGGTGTATTCCCACTGCTTCCAGCCGTAGAGCTGGTATAGCTCTTGGGGCGCGTACCAACGCCGCACGGCCGGATCTAAGGCGTCGAAAAGCACCCCCGGGCCTACGGGTTCATACGAGACCTCGCCGCCCCGCTGCACCCCCAACCTACTGCCGTAATCTTCCCTTATCTGCGCACCAGTCTCGCTGCCCGTCGCCGCGGCAATCAGGGCTGTGAGTAAAAGCAAGTTCCGTCTAGCCACTGTGCGTCATCCTTTGTTTATACCCGCGTCAATAGGCAATCGCCACCGCGCTGCTGCTGCGCTCGGTGCCGCTGTCGGTCTCCACTTCGACTTGCAAGATGTAAACCCCTGGCAGCAAGAGCGCGCCCTGTGCGTCGCGGCCATCCCAAGGGTGCAAAAACCGCCCGCTGCCGCTGCCAGCGACCGGCAGTTTGGCGACCGGATGGCCTGCCAAGTCGTAGATCCGCAGCGCAACCGGTGCTTGCCCCGTCAGGTAGAGCAGATCGTAGCTGATCGTCGTGTAATCGTTGATTCCATCGCCGTTGGGCGTAAACAGGACCGGCGTTGCGGATACCCGATGTACCAAGCGCTGGCCCTGCAAGGGCACCCGCACACTTAGGTCGTCTCCGGCAAAGCCGGGGGCTGCGTTGCCGCTTTCAATCGCCTGCGGCAACGCACCCGCACGCGAGGTGTCGAGCAGGCGTCCGGTAAATACGGTCTCGTAGCGCAGCACAGCCGTGTCGAAAATCGCTTGCAGGGCGAGATCGCCGGTCTGGCGCACAAAGCTGACGCGCAGTCCCTTGGCCCCTAGTTCCTCGCTGAACGCGATCGCTTGGCCATCGACGCGCAACTCGCGCAGGGCGCGGACCGGGGCCGGGGTGTCGATTTCCAAGCGGTCGAAGCCCCGGGCGCTCGTCACTTCGATGGTATAGACGAAACTCGTATCCACGCCTACCGGGACTTCCTGCGGCCATATCTCGCCGACGATCGCCTGCGCCAAAGCCGGGCGAAAGACCTCAAAAGCGAGTGAATCCACGGCCATGCCATCTTCGAGTCCGTCGCTCTCAAACGCCATGCTGAACTGGAAATAGCGGCGCGGGGCCGGTGAGAGGATGGGCTCGCCGCTGTTCCGATAGGGCGTGGACCAAGGGCTCCAGCTATCGGGCTCGTCGTCTGGCGCGGGACTGCTGCCGCTGCGCGTACGCAGGATGAGCCGCGACCGCTGCGGCAAGCCCACTTGCTCAGTGGCCCAGTGCAGCCGCCCCCACAGCGCATCTTGCTCTAGGTCGAAAACCTCGGACAGGTAATCTGCCTCGGGCACGAAGCCGCTGCCAAAAATTTCCAGTTCGTCGATTTCCCAGTTGAATCGCTGGGTGGATTCTAGGCGGATATAGCGCACGTATTGCAAGGGGAAGCGCACGTCAATGGTGTCGCGGCTGTTGCTGCCGTCTTGGGCCATGACCGTCAGCAAGGTTTTGTCCGGCAGCTTATCGGCCGAGGCGGCTACGATGTCTGCGCCGAATGCGCCGTCGTTGACGGAGAGCACGTAGCCTTTCATAAAGTCGCTTTTGAAGGCTTGGCGGGGAAAGAAGCGAATGTGATTGACGCCAAACCGCGCACCTAAATCGACGACGAGGAGGATGCCGGTGGCCACCACGTCCTTGGCTTCAAAAGCCGTGTTTGGATCGCCATCCACCATGCTGTGCAGACGTTCTTCCAACACGTTTGAGGTCAGGCGCAAAACGGCTTGGGCGTTGGGCGAAGTTACCCGGCCGCCGCGCTCGAGGATCCCCGCGGCGATATTGGCGTTTGCTGCCACGCGGCGGGGCTGGATCCAGCCGGCGCGGCCGCTGAAGTCAATGACCGGCGCGGCCGCGGCCGCCTCCTGCCAGGTCGCACCACCGCCGCTACCGCCGACCACGATGTTTTCCGTCGCGGGAGCCGCTGTCGCGAGCAACCCCACGAGGGCCAAGGCATTGCGCTGTTTTATCATGTCGCCTTTGGGGAGATTTGCGCTCCACCGGGCCTATCAGTTCAGTACCTTCAACAGGCTACTGGGTGACAGCAAGCCGGACGTTCAGTGTATCCAGCACTTTAAAGAGCGTGTCGATGCGCGGGTTTCCCTCAATGGATAGCGCACGGTGTAACGCCTGCCGTCCTAAACCACTGGATTCGGCGATGGTGGACATTCCCTTGGCCCGGGCGACGTTGCCGAGAGCCTTGGCGAAGTACTTCGGATCGTTTTCTTCTAGCACTACGTTGAGGTATTCAATCAACGCCTCATCGTTATTGAGAAAATCAATTACGTCGAATTTTTTGAGCTTCATGATGCCTCCTTATATCTCGCTCGCCATTTGCTTAGCGCGTTTGATGTCTTGCGGCTGCGTCGATTTGTCGCCACCGCATAGTAGGATCACCACGGTATTTCGCCGAGTTGTATAATAGGCACGGTAGCCCTTGCCGACATTGATTCGGAGCTCGCTAACTCCGTCGTCAACCGATTTGTGGTCTCCAAAGTTGCCGTCTTCGATACGTTCAATTCGGGAAACAATCGAGACTTCGGCGCGTCGATCTCTGAGTCGCTTGAGCCAATTCTCAAAGACCTCGGTATAGACGATTTCCATAGTACTAAGCGGAAAAGCTACAAAAAAACCGCCATGCCAGGTCGGAAGCCCGGCATGGCGGCACTCGATCTACGCGCCTGAAACTTACTTACTCGGCAAACGTGGATTTGAGTCGGCCCCAGCCCACTTCCTCTACAGCCGTTTCCCCGCCGGTGGCTTGAGAAGCCCAATCGATATCCGGGTCAATGGGAGCCAACAGAAAGTCGGACAGCAAATCGCCTTGGAAGTAGCTATCCGTGGCCCCGCTTAGGGTCCAGTAGCCTTCATAGCCGCCGGATTCCAGATCGTCGTCGTCGATGATAGTGAAGTGGAAGCCCGTGATGTTGCCCTCGACCAGCGTACCAATTGTGCTCTGGTCGATTCCATTCCAGTTCAGGTTATCGAAGGGAGTCAGCATGTATTCGGCGTGGAAAAAGCCCTCCCCGCCTTCCTCGGCCGTCTGCGTGGAGGCGAACTGCCCGTAAGGCGGCTCGGTGATCCACTGCGCTTTGCCCCAGTGGTT
>RKRN01000291.1 GCA_007571365.1 Candidatus Latescibacterota bacterium | reverse complement strand
GTTCGCTATTTTCCTCTTATTAACCTTATATCTTTTAAATTCTCTTTTTCGTGTTAAAGATTGTTCGCGACAAATGAAAGCAAAATCTGCCATACAAAACTCTTTATATCTATAAGATCTGGTTTTTAGAACAAATATTATCCTTCCACGGTCATTTATCACGCTTTTGTAATAACATGAGTCTTTTTCTTATATCTTACTAATATCTATTTTATCGTCGTCGTCAAAGATAGGACTTGCGTTTTGATAGACCGTTTTCTTTAAGTCCTCGAACTCCTTAAGTAGTGCCTCTTTTCGATAGGTTTGAGTTTTAGTTCTGGCAATCAGAAGGGCCAGTGGATTTATGTCAAAACCAATCGACTCGTGTCCATTGATTCCAGATTGGAGCAGCGTTACTCCGCTGCCACAAAATGGGTCAAAAATCACATCCTCCTTCTCTGCGTACGTATCGATAAGAAAGTTCACCAGCAATGGGTGTAACATAGCAGGATAAGGATGTACCCTATGCCTTCCTCTTAGAAGTTGCTCCCCCAAAAAAGAAAGCTCTTTTTGCTCGGTCCTTGTATATGATGTGTGCATGTCTAATGTCGTTGGGGCGTCGAGCGCACCTTGGCGTGGTTGATGAATTTTCGCCGACATGCCCGAGATTATGTTCAGACAGCCTCTAAAGAGAAAATTTATCCAACCGGCAGAACAAGGGCAATATTCCGGTAGTGCTACTCTCCAATAGCACTTATTTCCTTATAAGAGGGCCGCGAGTTAACCGCTCTTCGTGGCCCTCTTTTTCTCTTATCTCTCAAAAGGTTTCAAACTCGTTCCTTCCGTTATCAGGGCAAGCTCAGTGCCACTAATTCGGCTGGCTGGTCGGCCCCGCCGGTGGGGACGGCGATGTATTGCTTGCCGCCGACCATATAGGTAATGGGCTGGCCCGAAGCATTGCGCGGCAGCTCGACTTTGCCCACCAATGCGCCGTCGTCCGGGTCAAAGGCCCAGAGATAGGGCGCGTTGGGATTGATTTTGACCTCAACGGCGTTGCCGCGGGGCGAGTTGTTGACCACGTCCCACGCCGCCTGCGTCGCGGCGAAGAGCAAACTCTCGGTGATGATGGGGAAGTTGCGCTGGGCCCAACCCAAGGGCGGCAAATCGAGATGGGCAAGGCTGGGATGGTTGCGCGGGCCGTCGCCCACAGGGACCTGCCAGCGGTGTTCGCCGGTATTGAGGTCAATGGCCGTGATCCGACCGTAGGGCGGCTTGAGCAAGGGTAGGCCGCGCGGGCCGTTGGGCCCGAATTCTACTCCGCCGGTATAGCGGAAGGGGGCATTGGAGTCGGTGGCTTTGGTCAGGGTCAGCACGGCTGGAAACGTATAAGAGGGAATGTAGATTATGCCTTGGTGGGGATCGACGGCAGCCCCGGCCCAGCTAGCTCCGCCGATAATGCCAGGAACGAGGATCGTCCCTTTCTTATCCATGCTCTCCATAGTCTGCGCTACGTAGAGCGGGCCGTAGCTGTAGTCGGCGGCGATGGTCGCGGCCATCTGGCGTAGAGTTGGCGTAAAGTCGATCAGATCGTCTTCAGTCAGGCCCTGGTGCTCGAAGGCGGCTGGTTTGCTGGGAATGGGCTGGGTAGGCGAGGACTTTTCGCCGGGGATGTCGGATTGCGGTACGGGTTTTTCCTCGATAGGCCAGACCGGCTCGCCCGTTTGGCGGTCGAAGACAAAGCAGAAGCCTTGTTTGGTGACCTGGGCTACGGCCTTGATTGCTCGGCCTCCGACGTCAATATCAACGAGGTTGGGCGCGGCCGGCAGATCGTAGTCCCACATCCCGTGGTGGGCGATCTGGAAGTGCCAGACGCGCTCACCCGTAGCGGCGTCGAGGCAGACGAGGCTCTCGGCGAAGAGGTTGTCTCCGGGACGATGCCCGCCGTAATAGTCGTTAGTCGGGGTGCTCACCGGCAAATAGACATAGCCCAGTTCGGGATCGGCGCTCATCAAGGTCCAGACGTTGGTGTTGCCAGTATTCTTCCACGAGCCCTCTTCCCAAGTCTCGTTGCCGAAGGCCCCGTCTTGGGGGATGGTTTCAAAGACCCACTTCTGGGCACCGGTGCGCACGTCGAAGCCGCGCACGTCGCCGGGGGGCATCGTCTCTTCGGGCGGGCGACCAACGGCAAAGGCGTCGAGGACTACTGCACCAACGACGGCGATGTCGCCGCAGATGACCGGCGGCGAGGTGACCGCGTAGAGTTCGCGGTCGACCGGCCGGCGCAGGCCTTGGGTCAAATCGACGCGACCGTCGTCGCCGAAGCCTTCAATGGGTTGGCCGGTATCGGCGTTGAGGGCGATGAGATAGGCGTCGCCGGTGCCAAAGAGAATGCGCCGGTCGTCGCCCTCTTCCCAGTAGGAAACGCCGCGGTGGACTAAGCCGACGTTGGCTGGTGTGCCCGACTTCCAAGTGCCCGGGTCGTAGGTCCAGATTGTTTTACCGCTCGTAGCGTCGAGTGCGGCGACCTGGTTGAGCGAGGTGCTAACGTAGAGCTTGGCGCCGACTTGGAGGGGCGTCCCCTCAAAGACCATGGTCCAGATTTCTGGATGGGCATCGAGGATCGGCTGGTCGGCTGAAGCCCAAGTCCAAGCTATTTCTAGCTGGGCGAAGTTGGTGGCGTTGATTTGGTCGAAAGGGGCGTATTTGGTACTGGCTGCTGTCGCGCCGTATGAGCGCCACTCGTCGGCGGAATCGGCCAGCAATGGCCAGGCAAACAGCGCGAGGACAAGGGGCAGGAAACCTATCATGGCAAATCTCCTCGTGGATGTGACCGGGCGACGATAAACCCCGCGCCGTTTCGACGCGGGGTTTATCTGTTTCCAGTTCAGCGGATGGCGATCGGCCGCCCCGGCGACCCGGTGCCCCCCTTGAAGCGGGTCGGCGTGAATATAAAGAGGAACTCGTACACTTGGTCGGCCAACACTTCTTCAAAGACCATGTTCTCCAAGTTGAAGATGCCGTTTTTGGTGATGAGTTCTTGGTGGACTGGGAAAGCCTGCTTGGGGTCGGGGCCGGGCACGACTTCGGTGGTCCATTGATCGGAACCAATCATCGAGGGTTTCATGGCGATGATCCACTCGCTCGCCTCCATGCCGATGCCGGGCGGGTTGGTGTTGTAGGTCTCTGGATCCTTCCACAGCTTGGACCAGCCATAGTTGAAGAGCAGGGCGTCGCCCTCTTGGATGCTGTCTTCGGCGATTTCTTGCTTGGCGAGTGCGCCGCGAATGTCGGCGACGGTGACCTCGTAACTATGGTCGAGGCGATCGACGCCCTTATAGCCGGCGATGTCGATGAGTACGCCGCGGGTGACAAAGGAGCGCACGTGTTCAATGCCCAGCTTGGTGACGCCGTAAGCCCCGGCCATTTCATCGGCCGTAACGCCGTTGTAGAATACGTCTTGAGTCGAGCCGTCGGCCATGGTCATGCGCGTACCAATGTGGGCCAGCCCATCGAACTGCGTACCGACTTGGCCGATTTCGGCGCAGAGGAATTCGTCGTGGTACATCAGCATGTTGTTCTCGCCGAAGGGACCGCCGGTGGGCGATCCCGGGATGAACATCGCATACGTGCGCTCGCCAAAAAGCGGCATGCCGCGCTCGTATGTCTGGCCCAGCTCGTACATCTTGCCGGTCTTGACTAGCTGCACGGCCTTGAGGATGGTTGCGGCCGTGATGCGGTTGGATGCGCCGGCTTGGTCGTCGGCTCCCCACTCCGAGGGCCACCAAGGTCCTTGTTCGCGGGTCTGGGCAAAGCACGGCAGGGACAGGGCGAGCACGAGGATCGCCGAGGCGAGCGATTTCATGGATACCTCCTTAGTAAATGGGATGCGGCGGAAATGCGCCGCGATGGTATGGAAATTGTGGCCCTGAATCAAGCTCAGACGAACTTGACTACCACCAAGAGTACGATGGCGATCACCAGCGCGGTGGGCACTTCGTTGAGGCAGCGGAAAAACCGCTCGCTCTTTTGGTTTTCGCCGCGTTCAAAAGCTTTGCGATAGGAGGCGAGCAGGCCGTGGACGGCCCCCATGGCGAGTACCAGCACCAACTTGATGTGCATCCAGTAGCCCGTGCCGGGCGCACCGGCCCCGGTGGCGATGATTAGCAGAATACCCGTAACAAAAGAGACGATCATCGCCGGATTCATAATCACCCTCAGCAACTTGCGCTCCATGACCTTGAAGGTCTCATCGGCTTCGGACCTTGGGGTAACTTGGCAGTGATAGACATAGAGCCGCGGCAGATAGAACATGCCGACCATCCAGGCGGTGACGAAGATGATGTGAATGGCTTTGAGCCACAGGTAGTATTCGCTTGCAAATGCACTCATAGGAGGAACTCCTCTACGCGGAGACGCATTAGGTGTGCGTCGTCGACAGCGCCGCTTCGTGGAGGACGTTGACCGTTTCGGCGTCTAGGTCAATGTCGATGTTGGGAATGGACTTGGACCGACCGCTGAAGAGCGTTAAATAAAAAGAACAAGCCGCTAGATAAGACCCGGCGAGGTTGGGGTGGCTTTGGTCCTTGTCGTGCAGGACGATAGCCGGATGCGCCGCTAGACAGTGCTGCCAAGCTAAGCCCGCGGGCACGACGGTTGCGCCGATCTCGCGTCCCACTTCGGCGTAGGTCTCGCTTAAGGCGGCTTGAGTCTCGGGCGCATTTTGCCGCGCCCAAGTCATATAGAGCACTGTCTGCGCTTGGGCCGCCTTAATTGTGGCGTCGAATTCGCGGATGTTTTCTCCAGTGCGCTTGGGGTTTTTTATCGGCAGGGTGCTTTGCTCCTGCAGCACGACGTAATCCCAGCGCGATGCCTGCAAGTGCTGGTGTGCCTCACCTTTGTTCAGGTGGGTCCTGAGCGAGGCCCCGCCAGTGCTGATGAGTTCGCATACCAACTCGCCCTTGCCGCCGGCATGGACGAGTTGGGCGAGGAGGCCGGGCAGGTTATTGCGCGCGGTGAAGCTGTTGCCAATGAAAAGGGCATGGGTGATATTGGCCATGGTCAGTCTGCTGTTTGGGTTGAGGTACGGCTTGCTCAACATAAACACCATTTCGCCCCGCGCCAAGTTGCTAGCCTAATGGCTCGCATTCGGTGTACAGGAGGCGATCTTTATGCGGTTTTTGGAGAACTTCAGATGGGACAAACTGTTGAGCAGTACAAGCGGGACGGGTATTGTATCGCGGATGAACAGATCGCGCCGGACGATGTGTTGGCCAAGGCGTTGGCCGGGATGGTTGCCGTACGCGATGGGAAGTTCGATATGGGGCTGCCGCCGACCGAACACCCTACGTATGATCCAAGCGCGTTGTGCAAGATCAACAATCCGCATCGGTCAGATACGGGACTTTATGGATTGGTGACCTGTCCACAAGTGGGGCGCAAAGTCTCCGAGATAACTGGTGCCCAGCGAGTGCAAGTGTGGGCGAGTCAGTTGCTGATCAAGCCGCCCGGGTCCGCGGCCGCCGGGCACGTCGGCTGGCATCAAGACCGGCAGTACTGGCGCATGTGGCAGCAAGACGAAGGGCTTTTTACGGCGTGGATCGCGCTGTGCGATGTGGGGGAGGAGTTGGGACCAATGCGCTTTGTGCGCGGGTCGCACCGTTGGGGCTTTTTAGACCAAGGCAATTTCTTCGACAAGGACCAGCACAAGCTGCGCGAGGACATCGCGGTGCCGGCGGGCGCAACGTGGGAGGAAGTATCGGCGCTGATGCCTTTAGGCGGGCTTAGCGTCCACCACTGCCTGACATACCACGGCTCCAACGCCAATGTCTCGGATGCAGCGCGCTGGAGCTTGGCCGTGCATTTGCGCGACGAACGGGCCGTGCCAGTGCCCGGCGACCAAAGCTACTACACCGCGCATTTGGACGATCCCCAGATTTGCCCGGTGATGTACGAAGCCTAACGTCGTTACTCAGGTGCAGAAGCACCGAAGGCTGTGGCAAAGGCCCGCGACTTGGGATTGAGTACCGAGTAGAAGGTGCGGACCTCCAGATCGGGGTGGTCGCGCCAGAGCCGAGCGGGCAAGGTCGTGTAGTTGCTCAAATGGGGTTGGTCGCGGCGTCCGTAGTAAATTTGGACGGTTTTGCGTTCTTGTTGCGTCGGGCGAATAGTCGCCGTGTGCAGCACCGAGAGGTTGAAGAGCACCACGGTGCCGGCCGGGCCGTGAAGATCGACGATACCGCCGCGGGCGAGCTGGTCTTCACGGCCCAAAATAGGCGCGTCGGCAGCTTCGGGCGAGAGGGAGAAGCAGTGGGTGGTCTCGTCAACATCGGCCAAATAGACGAGGGCGTGGATGTACTGGGCGCGCAGGAGGTGCTGCTGCCAATGCCGACGGTCGCGATGCCAGCGTCGCCAGCCTTCGCCCTCGTAGGGTGCCATGTGGCGCAAACAGGCTTCAGAGAGGCAGATGGGGGCACCAAGCAGCGCTTCCACTGCGTCGAGGATGTGCGGGTGGCGGATGATTTCTTCGACTGCGGGCCAAGTGATCAGAGGATCGCAGTTGACGGTCTGGTAGGCACTCTCCAAGGGACGCCAAAAGGCGCGGCCCCAAGTTGCGCGGTCCTCGTCAAAGCCCTGGTGCAGACGGGCGGCGTCTTGGTCGGAGAAAAGTTGACCTAAGAGGATATAGCCATTGCGGCGAAAGAATTCGTAGTCTGCTGTGTTCATTGACGTTTCTGGGGTTACTGCAAGGAAACTGGCAGATCAGCGTGCGAACCAGCGAATCGGATGTTGTCGCGTTTCATCGGCAAAGGCGAGCGAATAAGGATCGCACTGCCGATAGACCACCATCCCATCGGTGCGCAGCACCAGCCAGCCGAAGTCCCAGCCCTTGCTCTGATAGCGCATGGGGATACTCGGCCGGAGGCGAATGACCGGATGGGATCCAGCGATAAAGAGTTGCTGCTCGACATAGTAATAGCCCGAGCCGGTCTCGACGAATATCTCGTGGGCTAGGTCCGCCCCCGCTCCGGGCAGGTCCGCACACAAACCGCCAATGCCGACCTTGATGGACGCGCCGTCGCCAAAGGCGGTGGCGAGGGCGTCGATAGAGCCGGAGAGGAGGTGGCCGTGGGCATCGTGGTGCAACACTTCCTCCCACGTGTCGGCGACATAGAATTTATAAATATCAAAGTCGTATACGAAGTTGTGGCTGGGGGCGTTGGTCGCTGGGTCATGGCTGTCGAGCAGGTGGTACTTCGGCATGGGGTGCGATCCCCCCTCGGAGGTAGGCACCGTTTTTTGCCCGTCGAAGTGGGGACGGCCGAGGGCTTGGTGGCCGTCTTGATTGTAGAGGAAAAAGGACATTGAGGGCCGCGGCCCAAATCCGTCGGGCAAGGACACGGGCTGGCGCAGGCTCATCAGGCCGGCGGCCCAGCGGTCTTCGACCAGATACGTCACGGCAAACTCAGCCACCTCGCGCACCTTCTCGTCACTGAGGGAGCGCACGTCAATGTGCTCGTTGTGGCGAAATTCGGTGTAGATGCGCAGATCGGCGCCACGGCGGATGGCACGGACTAAGGCGTCTTGGCTACCGGCGACGATTTTGCGCGACGAATCTAGCACTAAAGGGCAGGTCCAAGGGCGCATAACACTATCTCTTGCCGCTGGCGCGGACCAGTCGGGTCAATGTGCGGGCGGTGAAGTTATTGCCAATGAAAGGGGTGCGAGTAATATTGGTCATAGTCAGCTCTCGGTTTGGGTTGCGGTGCATTTTGTTCAACATATACACCGCTTCGCCCCGCGCCAAGTTGGAAGCGAAAAGGCCACTCATCGAGGTTGGCCAAGGTTCAAATGCCCGCTTTACTTCCCGTCATCTACAGGAGGTCATCCCAAGGGTTTTACGAGAGCAGTGCCGCCTAGAAACCACGTCTTCCCACAACCCATCCCACGGAGAACAGCCATGATTGAACACGCCAACACCTCGCGCTCAATCACCGCAGAAACGGTGGAAATGTCCACCGATGAGAAGTACCTCTTCGACCTGCTCGGATTTTTAATCGTGCGGGACGTACTGAGCGAAGAACACCTGAAGCTGGCTAACGAAGCCATCGACTCGATGGAGCTCATACCGAGCCCGGAGTACTTTGGCGATTCCGTTGCTTTGCAGGGTGAAAATACCTCGACGCGTCTCGGCAACAGCCAGGGCCTGTTGGAACTGCCGCGGCCGTTCTGCGAGCCGTTCAGAGAAATGCTGGCGCATCCCAAAACCATCCCGCACCTCAATACGATCCTCGGGGAAGGCTGGCGGCTCGACCACGGTCCGGGTCTGATCGCGATGGACAAGGGATGTTCCGGCGGCATGCTGCACGGCAACTTCGACAACGCACCCTATTTCTACCGCGAGGGTACGATCTTCACCGGCCTCTGCGTCATCGAATACCTGCTCGCTGATGAAGGGCCGGGCGACGGCGGCATCAGCGTCATTGCCGGCAGCCACAAGGCCAACGTGACCTGCCCGGCCAAGATGCTCAGATGGGAACAGTACCAAGAATACGTGACCGAAGTAAACGCCAAAGCTGGCGACGCCATCATCTTCAGCGAGGCCTGCACCCACGGCACCCTCCCGTGGCATGCCGACCACCAACGCCGGGCCATTCTCTACAAGTACAACGCCGGGCACATGTCATGGGGCGGAGGCGGAATGCGCGGTCGGCGGCCGTCCTACTGGGACGAGCTCACCGCTCCCCAGCAGGCAGCCCTGCTCTTGCCCTCACACCATTCCCGCAGACCCAAGCCGAGCAACGGCTACGCAGGACTTGCCGAGGTGGCCGATTCGGTGTGAGGGACTTAGAGACCACCGGGGGTTCGGACGGTTGCTAAGGCAGAACCTCAAGGAGCCGATCGATGTCCTCGTGGTTGTTGTACACCGAGGGGGAGAGGCGCATCTTGTTGCCGAAGCGCATCGCCACGTGAATATTGGCGCTCCTGCAACGAGTTAGAACAGCTTCGGGGTTTGGAGCTACGAAGGCGAGTATGGGGCTTTCGTTCCCCGGCGGCGTGATCGATTTGTACCCTCTCTGCGGCAGATCCTCCTGCAGGCGATCGGTCAGGTCTCTCGCGTGGTTGCGGATGCGGTCAACGCCGAGGCGCAGGATGTACTGCAGGCTCTCTTGGGCGCACACGACTCCTTCGTACGAGGGGTAGCTGACCTCGTAGGCACGGACACTAGTCGGCGGTGAAAACGATACCTCCTCGCCAGCCGAATCGGGCTCTTCCACCCAAGGCGGGTAGTTGAGTACTACACCACCCGTGGGTTGAGACGGTTTGAGCACGTCGAGTTGCAGATCGGAGCGAACGTACAGAAACCCGAACCCCTTGACGCCCATCAGCCACTTGAACGTCGAACAAGCCGCAAAGTCGATGCCCATCGCTTTGACGTCGATTGGAACGCCGCCCGCGGCCTGCATGATGTCGACATACAAATACGCGCCATTGTCGTGCGCCAGCTTGCTCAGGGCCGCGACATCTGCGACACACCCATTGACATTTGACACCAATGCCACCGAAATCAGCCGGGTGTTGCCGTCGACCGCATCTTCCACGGCGGCCATGTCGATCTGCCAGTTGCGATTCTTGACGATCCGCACCTCGAGACCTTGCTGTGCGCGAAACTTGTAGTTGTATATGCAGGGGCTGAAATTCAAATCTGACGTCACCACATTGCCGCCCGCTAGATGATCCCGCAAGCCGTTGAGGATATTGCTCTCCGATTCCACCGTGCTGCGTGCAAAGGCGATCTCGCCGGGATCGGCGTTGATAAGCCGGGCAAATAGGGCCTTGACTTGGTCCCGCGGGGGTGCCCAAGCCGGCCACCACGGCTCCCCCACCTCGTACGCGACCCAATCGACGTACCGATGCAGGGCCGCCGCCGAATGCACACTGATCGGATGCGACGAGGCGTTGTCGAAGTACGCCATGGTCCGCGCTCGCGGGAAGTCTTCGCGCACACTCTCGAAAAGATCGGTCATAGCTGGCTATCCTTGGTATAAAACTAGCGTGTACTCAAATGGTCCTTGGCCCGCGACTTGGCGCGGCGCAAAGCGGGTTGCCGAAAAAGGGCTTTGAATTTCTTAAAACCTTCGGCCTCTCTATCTGCTGCCTAAAATTTTTAACTGATGTTACGCAGTATCGTGTGCATACCATCCGTTTAGCATCTGTTGCGTTAGAACGCTCCTTAGTACCCGCCCCGCAGGATGCCCCTGGGAGGGAGGGCGTCTCGCCTGCCTTGCGGGCCAAAGGTCGCACACTGAGCAAGGCCGGTAGAAAACGTACGCTCGTCCTCCGGGCGGCTCGGCCGGTCGCGGCTTGTTATGCTGGGCCCGGTCGGGTGGGCTGGTGACCGCTGGCGGGCGAGACGCCCGCCTAGGAGGAAAGAGCCTTTTTCCGGGCGTAGGCCGAATCACGCAACCGCTTCTGAAGGACAGGACTGCGTAACATCAGTTTTTAAAATAAAAAGACCCAACGCGACTGAAAGCCAAGCGCCTCGCGCTTTTTGACCGGCTACAGGTCCTTGTACCAGATCAGTTGTACCTCGTCTAGTCCCTCGGTATGGTAGGCGTAGAGATGGACTTGACCGAGCTGGGCACCCATGCGAGCGTAGAAGCGGCAAGCGGGGACGTTGATGTTTTGGGTCTCGATCTTGAGCTGGGTGCAGCCCCGCTTCTTGGCGCAGAGCTCGGCGCGTTGGAAGAGTGCCCTGCCCACCCCGCGTCCTTGATATTCGGACCGTACGCGGATGTCCCAGAGGCCGGCTAGGTCTTCGCGCCCTTCGCAGTAGCCTAAGCCCTCGCCGTGAAAGGCGACAACAGCTCCGCCGATGCGCTCTTGTTCCCTATATGCGGCGAGGACGATCCACCGCGAGAGGTCCCACGTTCTCCGAGTCCAGCGTTCGGGGCCGCCGGAGTGGTCGTAGTTTTTGATGTAGGGCGGCTCGACGGATTCTTCGACTAGCCGAATTCCCCCCAAGCCCTTGGCGACGAGTTCGACGCGAAAGCGGCTCTTTACTTCAAGCGCGATGGGCACTTGGCCGTATTCGGGCAGGACATTGAGGCTTTCTTCTTGGATGCGAAGGTTCATGGGTGTTGTCGAGCCTGAAGGCTCGCCCCGCGATCGTGCCTCAGCCTCTCGACCACCTCTTCGTCCACCTCAATTCCCAACCCCGGTCCGGTCGGTACGCGCACAAAGCTGTCCTCTTGGTCAAACGGCACCGCGCATAGCTCTTGGCGAATGGCACTCGGTGTGCGGTCGAATTCCATCACCGGCTCTTGCATATAGGGCTGGGCGTTGTGCGCTGGCGGGCAGGGCGGCAAGGTGGCGGCAAGATGCAAAGTAGCGGCGATCATAACGGGCGAACCCCAGACGTGGGGGTTGACCTGAATGCCGCAGGCGTTGGCCATAGCGCAGATGCGCTGCATCTCGGTGATGCCGCCGCAGTGCATGATGTCGGGCTGGACGATGTCGTAGGCGCGGCGCGTTAGGTAGGGCTTGAACTCGTAGCGGGTGCGGAGATTCTCGCCGCCGGCAATGGCCATGGGCAGCGCGGCTTTGACCGCCAAATAGGCGTCCAAGTCTTGGGCGTTGACCGGCTCTTCAAACCACACCAGATCCAGCTCGGCCAGCTTCCGGCCAATGCGAATCGCCGTGGTGGCGTTGTAGGCTTCGTTGGCATCGACCATGAGGTGAATATCTGGGCCGATGACCTGGCGCAGTGCCTTAACGCGTGCGACATCCTCGGCGATGGATAGCCCGCCGACCTTGGTCTTCATCCCCTTGAAGCCGGCGGTCACATAACCTCGCGCTTCGTCGAGCAGGCGGTCGGGAAACTCGCCGGCGGTGTAGTAGAGGCCGGTGGCATAGACCGCGACTTTATCGCGGACCTTGCCGCCGAGGAGGGCGCACACCGGCAGGCCGGTAGCTTTGCCCGCGAGATCCCACAGGGCGATGTCGAGCGCAGAAAGGGCACTGCCGGCTAGGCCGACTGCGTTGTTGCCATTGTAGAGCGCGTGGAACATGCGCTCCCACAGCCCGGTGCGGTCCATGGGGTCTTGGCCGATGAGCAGCGGGGCGAGCAAGTCATTGATGAGACCAGCGGCCGCGCCTTCGCCCCAGCCGACGAGGCCGTCGTCTGTGGTGACTTTGACGAGCGTGGTGACGCGCTGGTCGATCCAGCCTTGGGACCAGCCAAAGGAGCGCTCAACGGGACAGGCGAGGTCGAAGGTTTCGATGGCCGCGATTTTCATAATAGATCTCTGAGGTTGACAGTTGTGGAGGGGAAATATAGGGTATTGAAATTTGCGGATAAAGGAGACGAACGTGAAAATCACCGCGGTGAAATTGCTGGTGCTGGAAGACCCAAGCCGCAAAGAACGCGTCGGTCATAGTATCGTGCGGGTAGAGGGACTACGAAGGATACAGTACACGCACCAGGGAAGGCCAGACCAAGGCTTGCGCCCGGCGCGGCAGAGCTTTTTGGAAGTCCACACCGACGAGGGCATTGTGGGGCGTAGCGATACGTCGATGACGCCCTATCAGGCTGACATCGTGCGGTATCACGCGGTGGGGCGTAGCCCATGGGAGCGCGAAGGGCTGTTTCAGCAGTTTTGGCAGGGCACCCGGTGGGTGTACCAGCCCCCGGGGTGGTTTGGGGCGTTTGACAACTGTCTGTGGGACATTTTGGGCAAGGCCGCGGGCTTGCCGGTCTATGCGTTAGTGGGGCGGGTGCGGCCGCGACTGCCCGCCTATCTGACCGGCGGAGACGCGGACATTGAGGGGTATCTCAGAGCCATAGAGACTGGCAAGGAAATGGGTATTGGCGCGTACAAGTTTCACACGTACAAAGGGGGCAAGGCCGACATCCCCATTTACCGAGCCGTGCGCGACGCCGTGGGGCCGGACTACGATTTGATCACCGACCCGGTGTGTTCATACAGCTTGCGCGAGGCCATTGAAGTGGGGCGCGTACTGGAAGAGTTGGATTTTGTGTGGTTGGAAGAGCCGATGCACGAGCAGAAGATGAACCAATATCAGGAGTTGTGCCGTGCGTTGACCATTCCGGTGATGGGCACCGAGATGCTGATGCACGACATCGGCTTGACGGCGCAATGGCTGATCCAAGGAGCGACCGACCGCCTGCGCGGCAATGCCCGGCACGGCACGACGCAGGTGCTGAAGCTGGCGCATCTGGCCGAATTGCACGGCGCGAACATCGAGCTGAACGGCGGTGGGGCGTTGGACGGGCTGGTCCACGCACACTTGGGCTGCTGTATTGACAACACGGATTTTTACGAATTTTTCGGGGCCACGGCCGCTAGCTTGCGGCAAAGCGGAGAGCAGTGGGGTTTGCTCAACGCGCCCTTGATCGAACAAGGGCACATCGCGCCCCCGGATGGCCCGGGTTGGGGCGCGGAGTGGGACGAGGAGCAGTTCGGCTCGCTGGTAGTTGAAGAATACTGAGCTGGAGGACAAAATGAAAAGCTGGCAGCCCACCCAAGCTCAGGCCCAATCTTGGCAGGAGAAGGGCTATTTCACAGTGCTTGGGGTCGCGACGACCGAACAAGCGGCCGAGATGCGCGGGGTAATCAAGAACGTCCTGTACACGCCCGAGCCCGAAAACGTGCGCACGGATGCCGACCCTATGGACCCGATGGGCGATACGCCCGAAGCGCGGGCGCAGCGCTTTCGCAAGTTCAACCGCTGGTGCCACACCGCGCCGCTAGTCTGGCACACAGTACACGCCGGGGCGATGGCCCCGCTGGCGCAGTATTACTTGGGCGACGATATCCTGCTCAAGTTCAGCAGCGTCTTCGTCAAGCCAGCTAAGACCGGGGCGGCCACGCCTTGGCACCAAGACAACGGTCTGTGGCGCGATGGCGAGACCGAGCCGTTCAATTTCTGGATGGCCCTTGACCCAGCGCGGCGCGACAACGGTTGCCTGCAATTCATTCCGGGCAGCCACCAAACCGAAATCGTCGAGCACGTGCTCTACGCCGACAGCATCCACGGCGAATTGCCGAGGGAACGGGTCGCGGCCTTAAAGGCCGAGCGCGGCGTCGAGCACGTTGAGCTGGCACCAGGCGATGTCGTCTGCTGGCACAGCAGCCTGTGGCACTACAGTCCGGTCAACGAGAGTCCGCAAAGCCGGATCGGCATCGCCGGCGTCTATACTACGCCGACCCTGGCCGAGTGCTCGCCGCGCACTTGGGGCAATTTCCATTGGGTAATGCGAAAAGGCGCGTTGTGTCGGAATTTTCCGCCGGACGAATACGAAGTAGCTGGAGAAAACAAGTCGCCGCTCCCGCCTTTTCCGCGAGCCGACCAAATTAAAAGGGTATGCACGAGATGAGCGAAGCATACGTAGTAGATAAGAATCTAGGGCAGCCGTTGCTGTTGGAGGAAGGCGACCTGCCGCAAAGAAACGCCGATGGCGAGCCTATTGTCGCGCTGACCGCCGAGCAGAAATACCTCTTTGATGTCCGCGGCTGGCTCTTGGTGCCCGGAGTATTAGCTGACCACGAGATTGAGGCCATGCGCGAGTACGCCTTGCGCGTACAGCAGCACCCGGAGTCGCTGTCGGCACACGAACGTTCTTTTGTTGCTGGGCCGCTGGAGAAGCTGACCGATCATCCGGTGGTCGTGGGCTTCCTCAACGAGTTTTTGGCGTTCCCAGGGCTGTCCAGCAGCGAGTGCTACGGGTTTCGCATGGAGGGCAGCAACTTGCGCAACCCGGCGGCCACCCCCGAGCGAGAGGGCGTTTTCAACCCGCACAACGGCAGCGGCTTCTTTCGCTTCGCCGTGGATTCGCACCACTACCAAAGCATTCCCGGCAAGTCCTTTAGCGGGCTGACGCGGGTAGTGTGGGAGCTAACTCCGGTCAAAATGAGGCAGGGCGGTACGCTCTTAGCCACGGGAAGCCACAAGGCCGCATACCCCGCACCCGCCGCCATCCAGGACCCGCATTCGGCGGTGTGGGAAACTTATGAGTGCCCGGCTGGGTCCGTGCTGTTCTTTACCGAAGCCTTGGCGCACAGCACCTCGCCGTGGACCAACACCGACAACGAGCGGGTGGGCATCTTCAACCTTTACAACAGCGTCGGCTCGCGCTGGAGCGCGTGGTCGCCGCCGACCGAACTCGTCGAGCAGATGCCGCCGATGCGGCAGACCCTCTTCCGCGGCACGTACTGCGCTGACAACGTGCAGGGCTTCCGCTACGGTGGCCAGAACCAACGGGATCGGCCGCTCGCCTGATGGCAACGCGGCAAAACGGCTGCGCGGCTGGAGTCATCAAAGAAAGCGACGAATGTATATCCAAGACCAAGTTTCCATCGGCGAACTCGACGACGAGCATCTGAGCTTTTTTCGCGCGATCGGAGTGGACTCGATCCATTTGGAGTTGCGCGGGCGGGGCGGTACTGGCTCGGCGAATACGTCGCTGGCGCAAAACATAAAGGCCGGCAAGGACTGCACCGACGCGTTGGCGCAGGCGCGGGAAAAGGTCGAGGCGCACGGCATGAAGCTGAACAATATCTTCATGCCCGCTTGGGAGGAGATCACCTTGGCCGAGGAGGACATGGACGCCAAGATCGGGCACTGGTGCAAGATGCTGGAGAGCGTGGGCCGAGCCGGCATCCCCGGCGTGGGCTGGAACTTCAAACCCATGGGCAATTTTCGCACCCCGGCGGATACCGGTAGGGGCGGTGTGCAATACAGTACGTTCGACTACGCAGTTTTTGCCAAAAACCGCCCCGCGCCGCACGATCCCCCGGTCGATGAGGCGCAGATGTGGGCGCGGATGGAGCGATTCTTGGCGGCGGCGATCCCCGCGGCCGAGAAGGCGGGCGTGCAGATGGCCCTGCACCCGGACGACCCGCCAATTCCCGAGCCGCTAGGGGGCGTGGCGCAGATTTGTTCGACGCTAGCGCAGTTCCGCAAGATCCTCTTTGAGATCGCGCCGAGCGACAGCAACTGCATGCTCTTTTGCCAAGGCTGCATGACCGAGTTGCTAGGGCCAGAGAAGATCTACGATGCGATCGCCGAGATGGCTGCAAAAGGCAAGATCGCGTGGGTGCATTTCCGCAATGTGCGCGGGCAGTTGCCGCGATTTGCCGAGGTGTTCGTGGACGAGGGCGAGGTGGATATGCGGCGTGCGATGGAGGTGTACCGGGACAATGGGTTCAACGGGCCGTATATGATGGATCACACGCCGTCTTTTCCACATGGGTACGGGCCGTTGTACGGCAAGGCGTATGCGATTGGATACATTCGGGCCTTGATCCAGATGGTGTACGGATAAACTGGACACAAACGCAGAGGAGAGACTATGCCGGTATTGAGCAGAGAAGATCGAGCCTTCTGGGATGAGAACGGCTATGTGGTCGTCCACAACGCCGTGCCCCAAGAGAATTTAGACGCGATGGTGGCGGCGATCTGGGAATTTCTGGAGATGGATCCAGCATGCGAAGAGGATTGGTACAAGTACCAGCCCTATACCCGCGACAATCGGTGCTCGCCGATCTCAGCGGGAGGCATGGTCGAAATCTACCAGCACCAAGCCCTGTGGGACAATCGCCAGTACCCCAAGGTGCATCAGGCTTTTGCCGAGATCTGGGGCGACGAAAAGCTGTGGGTTTCGCTGGATCGGGCCAATATGAAACCGCCGGCGCGCGAGGACCGGCCCGAGTGGTGCAACAAGGGGATGATTCACTGGGATGTCGATACGACGCGGCAGCCGGTGCCCTTTGGGGTACAAGGGGTGCTGTATTTGACGGATACGGCAGAAGACCAAGGCGGCTTCCAGTGCGTCCCCGGCTTTCACCGGATGTTCGACGAATGGGTCAAGGCCCAGCCAGCGGACCGCAACCCGCGCAAACCCGATCTGACCGGACTAACGGTCCAGTCGATTGCGGGCCAGGCCGGAGACCTGCTTATCTGGCATCGCTTGTTGGCCCACGGCAATGGCCACAATCGGTCCAATCGGCCGCGCTTGGCGCAGTATATCACCATGTCGCCGGCACCTGCAAACGGAGAGGCCGCACGCGAGGAGCGGATCGCGGCTTGGCGGGAGCGGCGACCAACGCTTCGCTGGCCCGGCGATGCGCGGGATTGGGAACATCAGCACCAGCAGCCAGCCGAGTTGACCGCTCTGGGGCGGAAGCTTTTGGGAGTGGATTCGTGGAATTAAAACAGACCTTTTAAGGAGAGATTCGATGAGTCAGAAAATCAACCGCGCCGTCGAACTCCTCGCCGCGGATCAGCCCATCTACTACATAGGTGCCCACGCTGGACACGTGCTGACCTACGAGCAGGGCAAAGAGGACGCCGCAACTTGGGCCGACTACATCAACGTCGGCATGGAACACGGCTCGTTCGACATGGCTGGTTTGGACGAATACTTGCGCGGTTTGATCGCCGGCGGGCCGACCCGCAGCGGGCACCGGACGCCGGCGGTGATCGTCGAGGCCCCGGTTGAGGGCCGGTGCGAAGAAATCGTGCGCTACAACGCTTGGCAGTTTCGGCAGATCTTGGGCCGGGGGGCGCACGGAATTTTGCTTTGTCAAGCCGAATCGGCCGCGGCCGTCCGGGCCTTTGTCGAGTCGTGCCGCTATCCGGTCAACACCACCGGCGTCGGCATCGACTTGGGCCGGGGTACGCGTGGCGTTGGCTCAGAGGGGGTGTGTGCGAGCGTGTGGGGCGCGAGCCGCGACGAGTATCTGACCAAGGCCGATCCGTGGCCGCTCAACCCGGAGGGCGAGTTGCTGTTGGGGCTGAAAATCGAGTCGGTGGCCGCCCTGCCGCACATTGAGGAGATCCTGTCCGTACCGGGGATCGGTTTTGCCGAAATGGGGCCGGGCGACTTGAGCCTTTCGCTGGGATATCGGACGATGCCGCAGCCATGGCCCGAGCAGATGCAGGAGACGCACGAGCGGGTCAAGGCGGCGTGTCGGCAAAACGGCGTGGCCTTTTTGGACGGAGCCACACCCGAAACGGTTGCGGCGAAAATCGACGCCGGCGCACGCGTGATCTCTGGGCAGCGCGAGGAAACGGCCCGAGTGGGGAGAGCGCACACGCGGCGAGCGATGCCAGCGTAGAAGGCACGACAAGTGTGCAAGGTTAGCCAAGAGGTAGTATGATCGACGGCAACAACAAGCTCCGCAGTGCGGCGTGGTTTGGCGACGAGTGGCACCAAGGGTTTGTGTCCCGGGGTTGGACCAAAAACCAAGGGCATCCCGAGCAGATGTTCGATGGTCGGCCCGTGATCGGGATCTGCAACACGTGGTCGGACTTGAATCCTTGCAATGCTCATCTGCGGATTTTGGCCGAGCAGGTCAAGCGCGGGGTGTACGAGGCCGGGGGCTTTCCGCTCGAATTTCCGGTTACTTCGCTCGGCGAGACGCTGATGAAGCCAACGACCATGCTCTACCGCAACTTGGCGAGCATGGACGTGGAGGAAAGCATCCGCGCCAATCCGCTCGACGGAGTGGTGCTGCTGACTAGCTGCGACAAAACGACGCCAGCCTGTCTAATGGGAGCAGCGAGTGTAGATTTGCCGACCATCGCGGTGACGGGCGGGCCGATGCTCAACGGCAAGTTCCGCAATCAGGACATCGGCTCCGGCACGGATGTCTATCGCTTTACCACCGAGCTGCGGGCCGGGAGCATCTCGCGCTTGGATTACCTAGAAGCCGAGGCCGGGATTTCGCGCTCGGACGGCCACTGCATGACCATGGGCACGGCCTCGACGATGGCCTGCATGGTCGAGGCCATTGGGCTAACGCTGCCGAGCGGCGCGGCGATTCCCGGGCCGGATGCGCGGCGCAAGCGCTTGGGGCATTTGGCGGGCAATCGCATCGTCGAGATGGTGCGAGAAGGCTTGTGCATGTCGCGCATTTTGACCCGGCCAGCCCTAGAAAACGCCATCAAGGTCAACGCCGCACTGGGTGGCTCGACCAACTTCGTGGTGCATCTGTTGGCCATCGCCGGTCGGCTCGGCGTCGAGTTAGAACTGGACGACTTTGACCGCTTGGGCAGCCGCATACCGCACTTGGTAAACCTAATGCCCTCGGGCGAATACCTGATGGAGGACTTCTTCTACGCCGGGGGCTTGCCCGCCGTGATCCAAGAGATGAGGGAACATCTGCAGATGGATACCTTGACGGTGACCGGCAAGACGCTCGGCGAAAACAACGCGGGTGCCCAATGCTACAACCGCGAGGTCATCGCCGCGATCGCCAAGCCGCTCGAGGAAGCGGCCGGGATCGCCGTGCTCCGGGGCAACCTCTGCCCGGATGGGGCCATTATCAAGCCATCGGCCGCCTCTCCTGAACTCATGCAGCATTGCGGACGAGCCGTGGTGTTCGAAAGTATAGAAGACTATCGGGAGCGGATTGACGACCCCAATCTCGACGTAAAAAGAGATAGCGTGCTGGTCTTGAAGGGGATCGGCCCAAAAGGTTTCCCCGGTATGCCCGAAGCCGGGAAGTTCGGATTGCCCAAGAAGCTGTTGCAGCAGGGTGTGCGCGACATGGTTTGCATTTCGGATGGGCGGATGAGCGGCACGGCCTACGGCACGGTGATTTTACACGTCGCGCCCGAAGCCGCCGTGGGCGGCCCGCTGGCCTTGGTACGGGAAGGCGATCTGATTGAGTTGGATGTGGAGCAGCGGTCGCTGAACATGGCCGTGCCCGACGAAGAGTTACAAAGCAGGCGACAAGCATGGACGCCGCCTGCGCCAGTTGTCACGCGGGGATATGCTGGCCTCTACGTCCGGCACGTGCTGCAAGCCGACAAGGGCGTTGACTTGGATATCTTGGTCGGCGGCTCCGGGCCGGAGGTCTATCGGGAGCCGCGGTAATCAAAAGAGGTTTTGAGCGTTGAGCTGGTACTCGAAGGAGAATCTTTCCCAGTCCATGTTTGTCCCCTTATTTGACAGATAGGATAAATGCGTAACATATAGAATATATATGGATTTATATTCTATATAAAAAGGAATGTGGGCAAAAATTAGCCCTTATTTGACAGGATAATTGACGGCCTATTTGGTAAAGACTTGTGCAGGGGGCGAGGAGTTTCTTCCTAAGAGGTTTATCGCTGATTAGCGACCGCTGCTGAGCACGGCTATCGCCTCGACTTCGACGAGCATTCCAGGCAGGACTAGATCGGCGACCGTCACCGTAGAGCTAGCGGGGATGTGGTTGGGAAAGGCTTCGGCGCGGGCGGCCGAGTATGCGGCGTAGCGGCTGGTGTCGGTGATAAACGCGGTGATCTTGACCACATCGTCCATAGTCGCGCCGGCCTCGGCGAGTACGGCGCGGATGTTGGCAAACACTTGGTGCGCCTGCGCGGCCATATCGCCTTCGCCGACGAGCTGTCCCTCCGAGTTGAGCGGCCCTTGGCCGGAGATGTAGATCGTATCGCCCACCTGCACGGCCTGTGCGATGCGGAAATTCTCGGTCCAGGGCCAAGCGGGGTTGTGCGCTTTGCGTTGGGTCATGGTGGATTCTCTCGGGTCAAGGCTCAGCAGACTACTGCCAGAGCGGCTCGTCGGCCTTCAGCATACTCTGCAGAAAGTCCTCGTTTAGCTCCACCCCCAGCCCCGGCTTCTCGCTTAGCACTACGTGCCCTTGCTGAATCACCGGCTCGTCGGCGAGTACCACATCGCTCCAAGTCGGGTCGTCGTAGCGATGGAACTCCAAGGCGAGAAAATTGGGTACGCTGGCGCAGACGTGGGCATCGGCCACGGTGCTTAAAGCACTGGAATTGTTGTGTGGGGCAAAGGGGATGTAGTAGGTCTCGGCCATGTTGGCGATCTTGCGACACTCGGATAGGCCGCCGCACTTGGAAATGTCGGGCATGATGATATCGACCGCCTGCTGTTCGAGCATGTCGCGGAAACCGTAGCGCAAATAGGCGTTCTCGCCGGCGCAGATCGGGGTGCGGGTCGAGTTGGTGATGCGCTTGAGGGCGTCGATGTTTTCGGGCGGCACCGGCTCTTCGAGCCACAGCAGATTCAGGCCCTCGAGCGCGTGAGCGAACTTCATCCCAGCGGTGGCGTCGTAGCGGCCGTGCAGGTCGATCGCCAGGTCCATGTGGGGGCCGACGGCCTCGCGGATCTGGTGCGCTTGATCGACCAGATCCGCCAGCTCGGCAGGAGCCACCGACCAGTTCCAAGGATCGAGCTTTGCGGGGTGGCCCGCGTCGTCGAGGTCGAACTTAATCGCAGTGAAGCCTTTTGCCTGCGCTTCCTCGGCGCGCTGTTTGTAGTCCGAATGGGCACTATCGACGTAAAGGCGCACCCGGTCGCGGAACTTACCGCCCAAAAGCCGATAGACAGGTATGCCTTGGGCCTTGCCAGCCAAGTCCCAAAGCGCGACCTCAAGGCCGGTCAGTGCCGAAATCGCCAAGCCCGACATGCCGCCGCGGAAGACGTAGCTGCGGCGAATCCCTTCAAAAAGCGCATCGACATCGTGCGGGTCTTTGCCGATGAGTTGGGCGGCCATGGATTGGGTGGACCCGCGCCAGCCGCCATCGACGTGGCTGGCCTCGCCCGTGCCGTAGATACCCGCGTCGCTGTAAATGCGGACGTAGTGGTAGAGATAACGGGGTTGGCCGTTGATTTTTATACGCACTTCGGCGGTTTTGACCTCTGTGATCTTCAATGGAGTCCCTTTCTCTTAAAAGTGCAGTTGACCGATGGCGCACGTGGCCGCGTCGCAGTACCAGAGCACGCCCTCGTGGATGGTCAGCCCGTGGACTTCGGTGGGAGCTTCGACGCGGACGACCTCCCAGATGCGCCCGTCTTCGGGGTCGAGGCGGTTGATGGTGCCCGCCGAGGTGTCGGCGACCCAAAGGGTGCCGTCGTCGGCCCAAGCTAAGCCGTGGACCCGAAGGCCGGGGACGCGAAAGGAATGGACTTCTTGCCAAGTGCTGGCATCCATTACGTGAACGCATTGCGAAGGCGGCGAGGCCACGTACACCTTGCCGTCCTTCCACTCAAGGCCGTGGGCCCCGGTGACGCGGCCATGCCGCTGGTCGGCGACCCAAGCGACGACGCCATTGCCGGGCGAATCTAGCTTGGCGATGGTCTGGCCCGTAGCTGGATCGAGGCGGGCGATCTTAAGCTCAAAGGTCGAAGCGATCCACAGCGATCCGCTGCCGAGCGTAATGCCGCTGGAGTGCTCGGTGTCGGTCTGGGCTTCAAAGAGGGTCGCGCCACTTTCGTAGTCGAATTTATAGACCTTGAGATTCACTTGATCGATGCACCAGAGGCCGTCGGGCGCGGCTTGCAGGCCATTGGGCTGAGGCCCGGGGCATTTGAAACGCTCTTCAACGCGGGCGATTTGGACAGTCATAGAATGCTTTCTTGGCTACGGGGTTGGGATTAGGCCGACCGGCCCGTGAGGTAGTTCCAGTTCTGGCGGCGGATGGTGCGCTCCTTGTAGTGGTCGCTCTGGGAGACGCCTAGCGGATTGGTGAAGTTGAGGATGTTGGTCGCGTCCTCGGCCCGGTCGCGCTCGTTCCAGTCGGCGGGCTTGTTGGCCGCTTCCGGGTCGTGATTCCAAGTGGGTGCGGTGTTGTCCCGCGTGCGGCGGAAGAGGAACTTGATCATGTGGCGCTTGCGCGGCGAGCGGTTGGCCGCCGTGCCGTGCCAGAGGTCGTAGTGCGTGAAGGCCACGGTCCCGGCCTTGACCACAAGTGGCACCTGGCCGCGGATGTTGGTGTACGTGGCCATGCGGTCTGTCGGCGCGTTGCGGAACTGAGTACCGGGGACGATGATCGTCGGCCCCATATCGGGCGTGACGTCGGTCGGATAGTACAGCCCTAGGAAGCGGTTGAGCAGCACGTCGCGGTTGTTGAGGCCGTCTTGGTGCCAGTTCATGTGCGGCGAATTTGGCTGCTTGCAGTGCCAGTGGCGATGCGACTGCACCTCGTAATCCGCGCCGAGCAGGCTGACGAGTGCGCCTTTGACGGCTGGCTGGTCGAGCACCTGCCAGAGCTGGGGCACGGCTTCGGTGATAGCGTCGCCGGGGTTGTAATCCAAAGCGTCGAGTTGGGCGGCGATGGACTCGTTGAGCCCGGCGGGCAATTCCGGCTCGACGATGTGATAGCCGGTGACGAGGAAACGGGCCACGTCGGCGTCGCTGAGCAGATGCTCATTCATCGGCGATAACCTCCATTTTCTGTAGGATGAATTCATAGCCAATCACGTCCAAATCCCTATCGTCGAACGGGGCCTGCAAGTGGGGGAATTGGACGATTTGCCAGCCATCTACTACGGCGTCGTGTACGGTCTTGTAGGGCCAATCCGGGGCTTCGGCGCAAATCTCGGGCACAAAGCCCGCGACCGGCTCAATGAGCGTTAGGCCGATGATGTTGGACATGACGCTGGGGGTGCGCGCCTGCAAGTAGAGCAGGTGCTGGCGGGGCGCGGCCATTGGGGTCGAACTACTCCTGTCGTGCGGGATGTGTACAGCGCGGTGCTTAATATAAAACGGTCGTGCGGTGCGGCCAATGACGCCACTTGATAACAGCTATCCTCTGCCTTAGCTTGCCCTGCCGCACGAAAGTCCACTAAAGGAGAATCGAAAGATGCAGTACAAAATTCTGGGCCGCACGGGCGTCAAAGTGTCTCGCCTGTGCTACGGCACCATGGCCTTTGGCGGCGATGCAGACGAGGCGACCTCCGGGCAGATGTATCGCTACTGCCGCGAGCTGGGGATCAACTTCTTCGACACGGCCAATGTCTATTCCAACGGGCGTTCCGAGGAGATATTGGGCCGGTTGATCCAAGGCGAGCGCGACGAGTTGGTAATCACCTCGAAAGTCTGCGGCGCGATGGGCGATGGCCCCAATGACCGAGGCTTGTCGCGGCGGCATATCGCGCAGGCCGTAGAAGCCAGTCTTAGGCGGTTGCAAACGGACCGACTCGACCTCTACTTCGTCCACAATTTCGACGAAGATACGCCGATGGAAGAAGCCCTTGCCGCGCTCGACGACTTGGTGCGCGGCGGCAAAATTCTCTACCCAGCCGTGAGCAATTGGGCCGCTTGGCAGATTGCCAAGGCCCTCGGCCATTGCGCCCGTGCGGGGCTAGCTTCCTTTGCGTGCATTCAGCCCATGTACAGCTTGGCTAAGCGGCAAGTAGAGGTAGAAATTCTGCCGCTGGCCCGCTCAGAGGGCTTGGGCGTGATTACCTACAGCCCCTTAGGAGGCGGCTTGCTAAGCGGCAAGTACGGGATCGACAAGCGGCCCACGCGGGGTCGTCTCTTGCAGCAGGACAACTACATTAAGCGCTACGCCAGGCCCGCGTTCTACGAGGTCGCAGAGCACTTCGTACGCTATGCCGGCGACCAAGGCGTGCATCCAGCGACCTTGGCCGTCGCGTGGGTCATGGGGCATCGAGACGTGACCGCGCCGATCATCGGCGGCCGTAGCTTAGACCAGCTAAAGCCATCGCTGGCCGCGCTCGACTTTGCCATGTCGGCCGCGATGCGCGATGAAGTGTCGGCACTGTCGATTACACCGCCGCCAGCCACCGACCGCGACGAGGAACAGTTTTAAAGGAGAAAACTATGAGACCCAACAAGCTGCGCGAAAAACTCAACGCCGGCGAACCCACGCTCGCCACCCATATCCACACCACTTGGCCTTCGGTCGTCGAAGCCCTA
The DNA here is from genome assembly GCA_007571365.1 of Candidatus Latescibacterota bacterium. Classification (GTDB taxonomy): domain Bacteria; phylum Latescibacterota; class UBA2968; order UBA8231; family UBA8231. The sequence continues at coordinate 853 of RKRN01000291.1, read as the reverse complement.
GGGCATACCGGCGCGTATGACTACGTGGAGTTTGTCGCCGAGTATGGCCCCTTTGACCTGCACGACCTGGACAACCTCGCCCGCGCTGCCGAGCTATGGGACTTGGGGACGATGATCAAGGTTGATGCCGAAAACCGCGCTTACGTAGCCCAACGGGCTATAGGATCGGGTTTCGGTAGTGTGCTGTTTGCCGATGTGCGCGACCCGGACGACGCACGGGCGTGTGTGCGCTGTGTGCGCGCCGATGCGCCGGGCGACGCAGGCACCTATGGGGTCGCCATGCGGCGCTTCGCCTATATGGGCTATGGTGGCACCCCGGAGTACGTCCAAGCGCTGCGCGACGTGGTCGTGGTTTTGATGATCGAAAAGCAAAGTGCCGTCGCCGACCTAGAGGCCATGCTCTCGGTAGAAGGGGTCGAGATGGTCCAGTGGGGAGGGGCCGATTACTCCATGAGCGTCGGCAAGGCCGGCCAGCGCGGCGCACCGGAGATTGCCGCGGCCGAAGAAAAAATTTTTAAGACGGCCTTGGCAATGGGCGTCCATCCGCGCGCCGAGATCAACACGGCCGACGACGCCAAGCGCTTTCTCGACGTGGGGGTGCGGCACTTTTGCGTTGGCACGGATATAGCGGTGCTATACGGGTATTGGCGCACTCAAGGGGAGGCCATGCGTCGGGCGCTGGAGGGCGAGTAGGCCAGCGACAGTGGACTAACGATGCGGCCCCCCTTGACCGGGGCGGGCCTTTTATTTTATTGCCGCCAAACACTCGTCCGCAGCCCTTCGATGCCTTCGGCCAAGGCGCGGCGATAGAGCCACAAGTCGCCGCCATACGCTATGCAGCGGAAGCCTCGGC
>RKRN01000305.1 GCA_007571365.1 Candidatus Latescibacterota bacterium | reverse complement strand
TGCTCTTGCTCCGCCTCTTGCTCCTGCTGCTTTTGGCCCTACCCGCCCGCGCCCAGTTGTCCGGCACCCAATGGGAAGCCTATACCAGCATGCGCCAAATCAACCGGGTCCTCGTCCACCAAGACGCAGTCTGGGCCGGCACCAGCGGCGGCGTCCTGCGCTACGACCAGCAGGCTCAAGCCTATACGCGCTTCACGCGCCGCGACGGCCTGCCGGGCAACCTCATTTTGAGCCTCTCGGTAGATGCCAACGGCCACCTGTGGTTTGGCACCCACTCTCAGGGTTTGAGCCGCTATCGACCCGAGCAAAACCGCTTTGACCCGCCCTTTCTCGATTTCCAAAACCTGCGCATCAACGCCCTTGAGCCCCATGGGGATATCCTCTACGTCGGCAGCGAGCGCGGCGTCAGCGCGTTTGTCATCAGCAAGGAAGAGGTCAAGGAGACCTATCGCCGCTTGGGAGCGCTGCCCAAAGACACCGAGGTGACCAGCATGGAGGTGTTTGCCGGTCGTCTGTGGGCTGGGACCGTCAATGGCCTAGTGTGGGCAGCTTTGGACCAGCCCAATCTGCAAGACCCCAGCAGTTGGGAGGCTGAGCCAATAAGGGGCGCGGTGCGCGACATGCTGGTCTATCAAGACACGCTCTTCGTCGCCGCCACGAGCGGCCTCTGGCGCGTCCATCCGGCGCTGGACCGCCCCGAACTCGATTACTCTGCGACCAGCAGCATTGCCCTCGGTCTCTTTGAGGGCAGCATCGTCGCTGGGGCGGCTGACGGCGTCTTATCGCAGCGCCAAGGCAACCTTTGGCAACCACTCGGAGCACCGCATATCCGCAGCACCGCCGACCTGTCCGATACCGACGGCCCCTTGTGGGTAGCCAGCGCGAGCGGCCTGCGCGTCCTCGGCGCGAATCAACCGCCGCCACCCCGCGAGCCTGTGGGCAACTTCTTCTTCGACATAGCGCAGACGCCCAATGGCCACCTGTGGGTCGCCTCCGTACCCAAGGACAACCTGCCCCCTTATGGGCTATACGAGTTCGATGGCGAGGGCTGGACTACCCACACCACCAATACCGACCTATCATCCAATACCGTCTCCGCCTTAGAGACCGACAGCGAGGGCCTGCTGTGGGTTGGCCATTGGGGCCTAGGCCTTAACGTGCGCGACGCCAACGGCCAGTGGCAGCATCTGACCGCCAACAACTCGGTGCTCGAAGGCATCGGCGCCGGGTCCTTTGTCGCCATTAGCGACATCGACCGCGACGCCAACGGGGTGCTGTGGATCGCCAACGTCCGCCATGGACTCGTCGTCATGGATGGGTGGCCGCCCCAACAGGCCGCGCTCAACAGCCAGTTGGACTTTGGCATGTCTTCAGGCCGCGACATGACCAAAATCGCCATTGGCCCCGACGGCCTGAAGTGGATTGGGACGGCCTTCGACGGCTTCTGCCTCTTAGACGATGGCGGCACCCCTTTTGAGATTGGCGACGAGACCGGCTTATTGTTCGACACAGCCGCTTATCCAGACCTGACCAGCAATGCCGTCATCGACATTCACGTCGATCGCTCGGGGCAAGTGTGGGTCGCCACCCAAAACGGCCTCAATGCCGTGCGCGGCCAGTATTCGCGCACCAACGCGGATTTTGCGGTCACAAGCTGGAAGGTGTACAACGCCGACGATGGCCTGCCCTCCACGGCGACCACGGCGCTGGCTGAAGACGACTGGGGGCGCATTTGGGTCGGCACCGAAGGCGGCTTGGCCCGCATCAGCACCGAGGGCCAAGTCGAGTTTGCGCTCGACACTAGGGATGGCCTCGTCAACAACCGCGTCAACTCGCTCTATTTCGACCAGGAAAGCGGCGCACTGTGGATAGGTACGCTCGGTGGGATGAGCCGCCTGCAACTCGGGACCTCGGGGACCGCCGCTGATCCTCAAGTATATGCGTATCCCAACCCCTTTCACATTGGCGTGCGCGGTGCATCCCTGACCTTTGCCGACCTGCCGCTGGGAGCCAGCGTCCGCATTTTCACCGCAGCCGGTGAACTCGTCCGCCAGCTCGACGGCGCGGCCGGTGGCGGCGCGGTCACTTGGAACGGCCAGAGTGCGGCGGGCTTTCTGGTGGGGTCGGGTATTTACTACTTTGTCGCCCAAGCAGAAACCGGTGCCGTGGTGCGCGGCAAATTCGCCGTGATCAACGACCGCTGACATGCGCGGCTTGGCCCTCTACGCCGCGCTCGCCGTCGCCCTCCTCGCTGTGAATGGCCCGGCCCAACCCCTATTTACCATTGCGCGGCTGCAATACGGCGGCGGCGGCGACTGGTACAGCGACCCGTCTTCCCTGCCCAACTTGCTCCGCTTCTTAAGAGAACACACCCAAATCGACGCGGCCGAAACCGAAGCGCGTGTGCAAATCATGGACGAGGAGTTGTTTTCCTATCCGTACCTCTACATGACCGGGCACGGCAAGGTGGCTTTTTCTGCGGAAGAGGCAGCGCGGCTTCGGCACTACTTGGAAAGCGGCGGTTTTCTCCACGCCGACGACAACTACGGCATGGACGAGAGCTTCCGCCGCGCCATGCGCCAGGTCTTCCCCAACGCCGAATGGGTGGAGTTGCCGCCCGAGCATCCCCTGTTCCACTGCCACTTTGAGTTGCCAGCGGGCCTGCCCAAAGTCCACGAGCACGACGGCAAAAGACCGCAAGCCCTCGCGCTTTTCGCCGGCGAGCGTCTAGCCGTGCTGTACACGTACGAGGCGGACCTAGGCGACGGCTGGGAGGACCCCAGCGTCCACAGCGACCCAGAGGGCAAGCGACTCGACGCCCTCAAAATGGGGGCCAATATCGCGGTGTGGGCACTGAGCCGCTAGCCGTAATAACCGAAGGGCATACTTTTGACGACGATCTTTTGCGGCTGAACGGCCAGTTGGGAGAGCCTCCTTTGCGGATTTCTATTCCAGATATACCCGGTCAGCTTTCCATTTCGTTCGCCTAGGTCGCCTTGCCTCAGCCCCTACCCCCCCTCCGCAACTCTCACATACCTATCCACCGGCAAATCAACCAGCCGTTGCAGCGTGCCGCTCGGCCAATAGATGTGCAGCGAATCCGCCCTCCCCGCCGCGCCCAAGCCAAAATGCACGCGCCGGTCGCCGCTGCCCAAGAAGCTCTCGCCGCAGAGCACGTCCCGCCGCTGCCTTTGACCGCCGCTCCACAATACGATTTTCGCGCCGACCGCCTCGCGGTTTTTTCCCGCACCCACAAGGCGCAGGCCGAGCCAGTGATAATCGGAGGTCGTCTGATTGTGCAGCAAGGAGGGCTGGCCGTTGAGATTGGTGACGAACAGATCCACGCGGCCATCGTCGTCAAAATCCCCAGCCACCGCGCCGCGACTGACGGCCCGATCTTCACCTAGCTCGACGAGGCGGAAATGACCGGCGTCGTTGGCAAACAAGTGATTGGCTTGCGCGTAGGTCGCGCCGCTGCCCGGGCGCTCGATCTGCGGGTACACGTGCCCATTGGCCACGAATAAGTCTGGGTCGGCGTCGTTGTCAAAATCGAAAAAGACCGCGCCGAACCCCACGTAGGGGAGGCTGAGGCGGCCCAGGCCGGCGGCAAAACTCACGTCCGCAAACGTGCCGTCGCCGTCGTTGCGGTAGAGCGTGTTGTAGTCGTCCTCAAAGTTGGTGACCAGCAAATCACCGTCGCCGTCGTTGTCGTAATCGCCCCAAGCCGCACCCATGCCCGCCTGCGCCAAACCCGTTTCCCCCAGCGCGGCCTGCGCCTGTAGCCCCACTTCGGCAAACGTGCCGTCGCCGTCGTTGCGGTAGAGGAAATTGGGCGTCGAGTCGTTGGCGACGTACAAATCCAAATCTCCGTCGTCGTCGCAGTCGATGAACAGCACGGCAAACCCATAGCCCGGCTCGCGCTGGCCGAGGCCGCTGGCCGCCGTCACCTCGGCAAAGATGCCAGCACCCTCGTTGCGATAGAGCGCATCCGGCAACGCGGGCAAGCCCAGCGGGCCGACGAATACGTCGCGGCCCTTCCACTGCGTCCCCAAGGGCCGCACTGCGGCCGAATCAAAATCCGCGTAATTGGCCACGTACAAGTCCAAGTCGCCGTCCAAGTCCGCGTCGCCCATGGCCGCGCCCGTACTCCACACCGGCTGCGCCAGCCCGGCGCGGGCCGTGGCATCGGCGAATTGCTCCAGTCCGTCGTTGCGATAGAGGATATTTTCGCGCAGGCAGGTGATGAACAAGTCGGCATCGCCGTCGGCATCGTAGTCCGCGCTCAGTGCGCCCATGCCCCAACCGCGACCCGCCACACCGGCTGGAGCCGCTCGATCGACAAAGCTCCGGCCGCGGTCGTTGCGGTAGAGCGCGTTGTCGCCGCCCTCGCCATTGACCCAGTAGATGTCCAAATCGCCGTCGCCGTCGGCATCGAGGAGCGCGGCCCCGCCGCCTTTGGCTTCGACGATGTAGCGCTTTTCCGCGCCGCCGCCGACGTGGGGCCGCTCTAGGCCCCAATCACTGGCTTTATCGCTAAAGGGCGGACCGTCCGTAGGTGTACAGGCCACCATGCACAGCAGCAGCCCACCCGCGCCACAACCCTTCAAGACCCGGCAACCGGCGCGACCTTAGCAGGTTCTGCCGCGCTCAACCGCCCCCACAACTCTTGGCAGCCTATCAGTAGGTGCATGCTGACTGGGACGCCGAGCAGAATGATGAAGGTGGCAAAGAGGATGCCAAAGCCTAGACTGACGGCCATTGGAATCAAAAATTGCGCCTGGAGGCTTTTTTCGAGAATCATCGGCAACAGCCCGAAAAAGGTCGTCAGCGAGGTCAGCAAAATGGGGCGGAAGCGCGCGGCCCCGGCCGAGATTAGGGCTTCCTCGTGCGCCGCCCCCTCGCGCCGCAGCTGGTTGTAGAAGGTCAGCAGCACCAGTGAATCGTTGACCACCACGCCCGAGAGCGCGACGATCCCAAACAGGCTCAAGAGTGCCAAGTCCAAGCCCATCAGCAGATGCCCCCAAACCGCGCCAATAAAGCCGAAGGGAATCGCGCTCATGACGACGAGAGGTTGGGTGTACGATTTGAAGGGCACGGCCAGCAACACGTAGATGGCGGCCAGCGCAATGATGAAGTTGAACAGCAAGCTCTGTAACGAGTCTTGCTGCTCCTGCTGCTCGCCGCCGAATCGATAGCGCAGACCGGGATAGTCCTGCACCAAGACGGGCAGGAAAAACGCTTCGAGCTCGCGATTGATTTCGTCGGCGTTAGCGATTTGGTCGTCTACCGCGGCACTCACCCGCACGACGCGCTGGCCATCGGTGCGCTGGATGGCGGCATAAGCGTGGCCGATGGTGACGGTGGCCACCTCGGCAAAGGGAATCTCAGCACCGGCCGGTGTGCGGATGCGCATTGAGCGCACGTCGCCTAGGTTGCGCCGCTCGTCTTTGGGGTAGCGCACCATCACCCGCACGTCGTCCGAGCCGCGCTGGAAGCGCAGCACTTGGTCGCCGTAGAAGCCTTGGCGCACTTGGCGAGCTAAATCAGCGAGTGTGAGGCCGAGCGTGCGGGCTTGGGGCTTGAGCTGAAGTTTCATCTCCAGCTTGCCCTCCTCAAAGCTGTCTTGGATATCGCCGGTGCCGGCGTACTCGGCGATTTTGCCCTTGAGTCGATCGACGGCCAACAAGAGCTGGTCGAAGTGGTCCGAGGCTAGCTCAACCTCGATGGGATTGCCCGCGGAAAACAGCGACGACGAAAAAACAATGGATTCGGGGCCGGGCACTTCGCCAACCCGTTGGCGCAACCGCGCCTCAATCTCCGCGCTGTCGAGATCGCGCTCTTCGGAAGGCAACAGTTCGATGGTAATTTCGGCCAGATGGCCTTGGCCACCCGCCCCTGGGACGCTGGCAAAAGAAGAACGCCTCGTCGTAGGCTGGTCGCCGATGTAGGTAAAGACATTGCGGTAAATTGAATCCCCAGCTCCGCGCTTGGCGTCGATTTGGTCGCGTAGGACGATGGCCTGTTCTTCGATGTGTTGCACGATTTTGGCGGTCTGGATCGCCGTGGTGCCCTGCGGCATGTTGACCGCGATGGTCACCCAATCGGACCCGATCTGGGGCATAAACACGAACTTGATATGACCGCCCGTAACCAGCCCAGCGGTACACAGCATCAGCGATAAGGCCAAAGCGGCCGTGGAAATCGGATGGGCCAGGGCCAAGCGCAGCGTGGGCTGATAGGCGTTGCGGATGACGCATTTGAGGCCACGGTCAAAGAGGACCACGACCCGGGCGTGCCAAGCGAGCGGGCGGCGAAAAATCCAATTAAATAAGCGGCTAACAGCGCCGTCTCCCTTTGCAGACAGGTGGGCAGGCAGAATGAACAGGCTCTCGATCAGCGACAGCAGCAACACGGAGATGACGATCACCGGGATGACCGACATGAACTTACCCATCATGCCCTCGACGAAAAACAGCGGCATAAAGGCCGCAATTGAGGTCATAATCGAAAACACGACCGGTGTGCCCACTTCAAGCGCACCGTCAATGGCGGCGCGGCCAAAGGATTTGCCCTGTACGCGATGGGAAAAAATGTTTTCGCCGACGATGATCGCGTCGTCCACGACGATGCCCAAGGCCACGATAAAGGCGAACAGCGACAGCATGTTGATCGAGGCGTCGAAAGGCTCCATTAGCACAAAGGCCCCCAAAAAGCTGATCGGGATACCCATCATTACCCAGAAAGCCAAGCGCAGGTCGAGGAAGAAGCTCAGACAGATGAAAACCAATACCAGACCAAGACGGGCGTTGCGAATGAGCAAATCGATGCGGCTGCGCAGGATGCGCGCGTCGTCGCGTGCGTAGCCGATGTGGATCCCGGCCGGCAGGGTTTGGCGTTTGTCCTCGACGTACTGGTGGACATAGTCGGAGATGTCGAGGGCGTTCTGGTCGCCAATGCGATAGACCTGCACCACGGCTGCGGGCTGGCCGTTGAAGCGCGAGACGAGATCGGTATCCTCAAAGCCATCGACGATCGTGGCCACGTCTTTGAGCTTGAGAGCCGTACCGTCGGGGCGGGTCAGCACGACCACCTCTTCGTAGGCGCGTCCGGTGCGCATCAGCCCCTGTGTGCGAAGCAAAATCGCGCCATCCTCGCTCTCGACGCTGCCGGCGGGCAGGTCAATGCTCGTGCGGCGAACCGCATCGGCGACCTGCGCGAAGGTCAGGCCGTAGCGGCGCAGAGCCTCTTCGGAGACTTCGATGGCAATTTCATCGACGCGGACGCCCTTGAGCTCGACCTGCGAAATGACGCCACTGCTGCGCAAGTCGTCGCGCACTCGTTCGGCCGCGACTTTGAGGGCCTTCTCCTCAACAGCACCATAGAGCACCACATCAATGGCTTGATTGCGGCGAGTCAGCTCCTTGATGACCGGCTCTTCGGTTTCGGCGGGAAAGGTGTCGATGCGGTCAATTTCGCTTTTGATGTCGTCGAGGAGCTTATCCATATCAGCCCCGCGCTCTAGCTCCACGCTGACTGAGCCCAGGCCCTCAGAGGCTGTGGAACGCACGCGCCGGACCCCCTCTAGGCCGCGCACCCGCTCCTCAATGCGCTTGCAGACGGCATCCTCAACTTCGGCTGGCGTCGCGCCCAAGTAGGGCACTTGGATTTGCACCTGATCGAGCGACATCTCGGGGAAGGTCTCTTTCTTGGTCTGCATCATGGCAAACAGACCGCTCAGCATGATGAAACCCATTAGCAGGTTGGCGGCGACGTGATTCTTCGCCATCCAAGACACAGGTGCTTTCACGGTTGCCCTCCTAGGTTGCTGTCTGCGAGGCGCACCTGCATCCCGTCGGTGACACCGCTGAGCTGCGAGACGATGACCCGCTCTTCCGGGGTCAGGTCGATATAGGCCAGTACTTCATCCTCAAGGGCGCGCACCACTTGCACGGGGCGGATGCTGAGGACGCCGTCGCGGCCCACCGTCCACACGCGGTCGCCCTGACGCAAGGCCGTGCGCGGCAGGACGCGGACGCCAGCGACCGTGCGGCCGGCAATGGCCACGTCGACGAACATCCCCACCGTCAGCGGCGGGATGCCGTCGGCCATGCCGCCGTAGGGTGCTACGACCTCGACCACTAAGCGCACCATGCGGCTTTGCGGATCGAGTTCGCCTTCAGTGCGCACTACGCGGCCACTCCATTGGTGGCGGCGGCCGGCAAAAGCTCCACTAACCACGGCCCTGGCCCCTTCGCGGCTAAAGGCAAAGGCACGAGCACCACCCTCAGCGCTGAGATCATACACAGCTCCGGCGTTAGAAGCAGTCGCCTCAGCCGTGTTGATGGGCAGCGGTAGAGTGAACCACCCGAGATCGTCGTCGGGGACCGGGACGACGATCTCGGCTTTTTCGATGCTGTATAGCTGGGCGATGGCCTGGCCGGCGTTGAGGTGCTGGCCGACATCGACGCGGGCCGTGCGCACCCGGCCGGCAAAAGGGGCATACACCTTGGTGCGGTCTAAGCGCAGCCGCGCTTCGGCTAAGCGCGCTTCCGCTCCTTGGAGGCTGGCTTCGGCCGCGCGTAGCTGGGGTTGGCGCAGCACCAAGTCGGTGGGAGCTTCTTCGGCGCGTAGCCGCTGCCACTCGGCCGCGGCGATGGCGGCTTCCTCGCGGGCTAGGTCGAGTTGGTAGCGCGCCTGCGCCACTTGGACCTCGGCCTGTTGGACGGCGAGTTCGTAGTCGCGTGGGTCAATCCGAAAGAGCAACGCGCCCTTGGCAAAAGTGCCGCCGGGCTTGAAGTCGGCGTCTTTCCACACCACAATACCCGAGACCTGCGGCACCAGGTCAATCTGGGCGTCGGGACGCACCGTGCCCTGCCCTTCAACTACGACTTGGACTTGCTGGAGCGGGGCCGCGATGGCTTCGACGAGCGGGCCGACATAGGAAGTGGAGACGCGCTGAGGCGGCTCCCGCATTGAGGCTAGTAGCTGGAAGGCCCCAAAGCCGAGGGCGAGGATGAGGAGCGGCAAAATTATTTTAAAGGCGGCTCGACTGAGTGCGCCGAAGTCGCGAATCATTACTGAATCTCCGCGTGCTGAGAGGCAAGGGTAAAGCCGCCGCCAAGGGCTAAGTGCAAACCAATGCGCGTATCGAGGCGTTGGCGACGAACGGCGAGTAGGCGGCTCTCGGCATCAAAGGCCCGGCGCTGGGATTCCAACAGGGCGATGAGATCGGCGAGCCCTCTGGCGTAGCGATCTTCGGCTACGGTGCGCGCCGCCACGGCTTCTTCCGCCGCCGTAGCTAGCGCTCGTTCTTGATCGGCGAGTAAGCCTTCGGCATTCAGGGCCGCCTCCACCTCGCCGTAGGCTCTAAGGGCACTCTGGACATAGGCAAAAAGTGCTTGATCGGCCGCAGAAGCAGCTTGATCGACGCCGGCGCGCAGACGCCCCCCTTGCAGCAAGGGCTGGGCGATATTGCCGACGAGATTCCAGACTGAAAAATCGCCGTTGAGCAAATCGCTCAATGCACTCGACGAGCGGCCTGTGGAAGCTGTGAGGCTAATGCGGGGCAACAGGGTGCGCCGAGCTTGGGCCAGCCGCCGGTCGGCCGCGGCGAGGCGGTGCTCGGCGGCCACGAGGTCGGGCCGGCGGCCCACGAGCTGGGCCGGCAGGCCAGCCGGAACCGAGCCGCCGACCGCGGGCAGTTCGTCGCCAACCTCAATCCGGGCACTGGGATAGCGGCCCAAGAGCAATTCGAGCTGGCGCAGAGCAGCGTCCCGTTGCTGGCGGCGTTGAGCGAGGGTCGCTTCGGCCGCGGCCAAGCTCGACCGGCCCAAGCGCACGTCGAGCGACGAGCGCAAGCCACGGCGATAGCGATCCTCTATCTGCTCGGTAGAGAGCCGGTAGTTTGCAACGGTCGCACGCGCCAGCTCAACTTGGTGCCCCGCTTCGACTGCGGCGAAATAAGCCCGTGCGGTCTGCGCAGCTAGCGAGAGGTGCGCAGACCGGAAATCAGCGGCTGCAGCGTTGGCGTCGGCGAGCGCAGCTTGGGCTCCCGCACGCAGGCGACCCCACAGATCGGCTTCCCAACTCGCAGTCAGATCGACGCCAAAGGATGTGCTCTCAGAGGACAAAACCTGGTCCGGATCTCGACCCGGAATGGGCAAGCCGACGAAATTCTGTTTGCGCTGCGCGCCAGTGGCATTGGCGTTGAGCTGGGGCCACAGCGGCGCCCCTGCCACCCGAGCTTGAGCTTGAGCTTGGGCTAGCCGCGCACCGGCGATCTTGAGGTCGTAGTTGTGCTCCCAAGCCAACGCGACTAGGCTGTCGAGACGTGCGGCCCCCATATCGCGCCACCATTGGTCGGCCACGGGACCCTCTGAGACCTTAGCGGTCCATTGGTCCGGCTGGGCTAGATTGAGGGCCGGGTATTCAACTTTGGGAGCTGAAGCACAGGCGAGCAGAAATAGCCCCGGGAGGCACAACAGCCTCATGGCAATTCTCCAAGAGAAGTAGCAAAATTCGCGTATAGGGATGCTAGTTGGGCGGGACCGGGGTCCTGATCTAAGACGAAGAACGCGTGGTGCAGTTCCAAGCACTCGCCAGCCGCTATCTCTAAGTCGCCTTCTACCAGCAGGCCCGTGCCTAACAAGTTGGCACGGGTAAACCAAGTGACCGGGTTGCGCGGGTTGCGCGGATGATCCATGAGCGCGACAAAGCCGCCGTTTTTTCCGCGTGCCCCCACCCAACGGGCCGGCTGGTGCATGATGTTTGCGTGGCCGTGGCGTCCCTCGCTGCAATAGTGGTCGGCTTCGGCAAAGGAAGGCCCCATCCGCAACACCAGCCCCGAGTAGCGCGCCGCCCGCGAGGCCCCCAGCACCAATCGGTCGCCGGCTGGCTCAATGCGCGTGGAGATCCGCAAACAGTAGCCGCTCTCGGCGCTGCTAAAACCAAAAGAGCGCGCCTCCCGCGCCACGAGCCGATCGCGGCCGTCGAGCCAAGAAAGCGACTCGGCCACGTGGCCCGCGCTCAAGGCCGTGAAGCCATCGTGCCGCTGGACGCCGTGGCTGTCGGCGACGTGTTCGTATTTCTTGGTTTCCGGCAAATACCAACGCCCACCCCACAAGTTCGCGTCGTTGACGTGGACCCAGCCGAAAAACAGCCCGGTGTGCCAAGCGTGGTCGGGTGGACGGTACTCGGTCACGAGCTGGCCGGAAAGCGTGTACAGGGGCGCAAAGCAGGGTTTGGGGGATTCGCCGCGGGGCAGCTCCTCAGCGGCGCGGTACAGGGCGAGCAGTTGATCGCCCGCGTGGATTTCAACGCCGAGGGCGTTTTCTCGCAATTCAAAAGCACACATAGCTATTGCTCCAATTCTCGTTTGAACCATGCAATGGTCCGGCCCAATCCTTCGTCCGGCCCCACGCGGGGTGTCCAGCCGAGCAGCGAGCGGGCCTTGGCAATGTCGGGCAGGCGCACCCGGGGATCGTCTTGCGGCAGCTCGCCAAAGGCGATGCGGCTGTTGGCTCCGGTCATGGCGATAATTTTGCGGGCCAAGTCCAGCATGGTGATTTCACCGGGGTTGCCCAAATTGACCGGCGCGATCTCGTCGGACAGCATGAGTTGGTAGAGGCCGGCGACCAAGTCGCTACAATGGCAGATGCTGCGCGTTTGCTGGCCATCGCCATAGACGGTCAGCTCGCGGCCCTTGAGGGCTTGGGTGATGAAGTTGGGCACGGCCCGGCCGTCGTCTTGGCGCATGCGCTCGCCATACGTATTGAATATGCGCGCAATACGCACGTCCGTGCCGTGCATGCGGTGGTACGCCATAGTCATGGCCTCGGCAAAGCGCTTGGCCTCGTCGTACACGCCGCGGATGCCAATGGGGTTGACGTTGCCGAGGTACTCCTCGGACTGAGGATGCACCAAAGGATCGCCGTAGACTTCCGATGTGGAGGCCAGCAGGAACTTGGCCTGCTTGGCCACGGCCAATCCCAAAGTCTTGTGCGTACCCAACGCGCCGACCTTGAGGATGTTGATGCCCAGCCGCTCAAAGTCGGCCGGGCTAGCCGGGCTGGCCAAGTGCAGGATGAAGTCGAGCGGGCCCTCTACGTGCATGTAGTTGGTGACATCGTATTGAATAAACTGGAAGCGCGGATGGCCGAGCAGGTGGGCGATGTTTGCGGGCCGGCCGGTGAGGAAGTTGTCCATGCAGATGACTTCGCAACCTTTTTCTAGCAGCAAGTCGCTCAGATGCGACCCCAAGAAACCCGCGCCGCCGGTGATCAGCACGCGCATTATGTGGCAGAAGTCTCCAGCCCCATGTTTTGGTGCTGGCTTTGCAGGGACTCTTGGTATCTGCGTCGGCCTTCCTCATCCACTTTGCAACTGACGCCTTCAAAGACCATGGCAAAAGCACGGCGGTGGCGCTGCGCCGAGCGGTTGGGGTCGGCGCGGTGGATGACTTCGCCGTGGTGTACTACTGCGTCGCCGGGCCGCAAATGCACTGCGACTTCACGAGCTTGGTCTTGGGGGCCGTAGTCGGCAATGCCCTGCGAAAAACCCAAGACCGCCGTGCGATTGTGCGGCCGGATGCCCTGGCGATGCGAGCCGGGGCTGTAGCACAGGCAACCGTTTTCCGCGTCGACCGGGTCGAGAGCCAGCCAAACGGAGGCGACGTTGGGCGGTGTGAGGTTGAAGTAGAAATTGTCCTGATGCGGCGGCGTGGGGTGTTCGGTCTGCGGCGGCTTGTTGAACCACTCGGGCTGGCTGACTTGCACGGCTTCGCCGATGAGGGTTTGGGCTAGGGCCTGCCAGCGCGGTTGGTCGCGATATGCGGCGAAGAAGGCGTCGTAGTCGCCCATGCACTGTAGCTGTTTCAGGGTTTCGGGCCGGGCCTTGTCTTGGTAGAAGGCGGCCTGGTCGGGCAGGCTCGGCACCACGTCGCGAATATAGCGGTTGATATGGGCCGTTAGGTCTTTGAGTTCGTCGGGCGGCAGGAAGTTGCGCACGAGGACGAAGCCATCGCGGTCATAAGCGGCTTTATAAGAGGTATAGTCGGGCATGGTGGTGCTCCCTTCGGGTTTGCTCGGGACAGGCTCTCAATTTTGGGTCGTTCTTGCGACCAGCCATATCATTTTAACTAACTTCATCGCTGAATGACAGTCAATGCAATCTATCCGCGCCTTGACTGCGCTGCCGACGAGCGAAAAGGGGTTTGATCGCTTCGTAGCAGACTAGGCCGCTCTCTTCGTGGGATATTCGCTCGGCCAATATCCGCGTTTCGTAGATCAAACTCGTGCAACGACAGTCAATAGGACCTATTCTTGGCTCTATCAACTAAAAAATTAGTTGACGAACCAAATGACGTTGAGTACGTTTCAACTAAACTTTTAGTTGAAAGGGCTTATCATGGCGACCCAAGGCAAATCCGACCCAAGGCTGACCCCGCTTGAAACGCTCATTATGAACGTCCTGTGGGACGAGTCGCCCGCGGCCGTCAAGCAGGTGCAAGAGCGGCTAACAGCCGTCAAGCCGCTGGCCTACAATACCGTGCTGACCGTAATGCGCATCCTGCGCGATAAGGGCTTTGTGGCCTCAGAGCGCGCCGGCCGGTCTGACCTCTATCGCCCGGTGGTCACGCGCGAGGCCATGGGGCGGCGCTCGCTAGGCGACGTCATCAACTCGTTCTTTGCCGGCTCGGCCGAAGCGCTGGTCAGCCAACTGCTGGACGGCCAGTCGCTCACAGACGAGGAATTGACGGCGATCCGGGCGGAGTTAGACCGAACCCTTGAGCGCAGAAGCAGAAAAGGAGACCAGCGATGAACGCGGCTTTGAACGGATTAGGCAGCCAACTATTCGGTTGGTTTGAGCCGTTGAGTATTGAGTTGGCGGTGCTGGCAGTCTTAGTCCTAGCAGCTTGTCGCCTGTTGCCGATTAACTCGCCGGCCTTGCGCCACCTGTTGTGGGTTGTCGTGCTGGTCAAGCCGCTCGTCGCTGTCGCCGTCAGCTCGCCCTATACGCTCTTCACGCCGTTGGCATCGTCCGCACAGCCCGATTGGAATGCGCTCCCCTTCGCACCGGTCGAGCACCCAACGATGCACGTATCGACTGCTCTGCCCAGGGCTGCAAGTAGTGTGCAGCTTACTACGGCCGGTTGGGGCGCCATACTGTGGCTAGTAGGCGTGGCTCTACTGATCGGGCGGCTTCTGATCGGCTACGGCATCGTCTGGGGCTTGCGGCAGCAGGCACAAGTGCTGCACGACGGTCCGCTTTGCGACGCTTTGCAGCAAGCGCGTCGAACCCTCGGCTGCGATCCCAAGGTCCAAGTGGCGACCTCCTCGTCTATCGGTTCGCCGATGGCACTGGGTATCCTGCGACCAATCCTCGTCTTCCCCGCCGATATGGTAGAGCAACTCAGCACCGACGAACTTTCCTTAGTCCTCCTGCACGAGTTGGCCCACGTGCGCCGCTACGACAACCTCACCCGGCTGCTGCACCGCCTAGTCGCCGCCGTGCTGTTCTTCCATCCCGCCGTGTGGCTGTGCGGTCGCATGTTGCGGCGAGAAGCCGAGCAAGCCTGCGACGATTGGGTGGTATGCACCACCGGATGCTCAACAGCTTATGCCCACAGCCTCGCTCACATCGCTGAACGGGCAATTCCCCTAAACCCTTTAATGCGGAGCCTTCCCTCGATGAACGCCTTTGCTGCAACCGAATCGGACTTGGCGCGGCGCATTCGCCGGATGCTTGGCGGCGGGGTGCGCCGGATGGGCCTGCGGGCGCGCGTGTTGGCCGCGATACTGCTAGGTTCCTTGGCCGCCGTGACGCTGCCTTCTTATGGCACTACCGCGAAGGTGGCCAACGTCGCCTCTAGCGGCGTGGATCAAAATTCCAATACAAGTGGCGATATGGCATTACAAATAGAAGAACTGGGCTTCAGAATGGAAAGTGCGCCACAAGATTCACTGGTGAAAATTGTCTATTGGATTCCAAAAACGGCTCATTCAGACTCTGTCTTTGTAGAACTCGAATTTTTTAATAGTGATGGCATGAGAGTGGCCAAGCCTATAAGTAAAACACACAGTCCCGGCTCACATACTGTGTTCTTGTCTAAACAGGGGCTTCCCAATGGAAGATACTTTGCAAAATTAGGCACAAATCAATCAGAGCAAGATGTAATGCACGTATTAAATCTGACTTGGACCAATAGAAAGTGAGGTTCGGTATGTATTGCGACAAGTGCAGACTAGTAGCGAGCTTGGTGATGTGCTTGACTGTATGTTCTCTGTGTTATGCACAACAACCAACCTATTCAGAAGAAGAGGTGAAGCGGTTTAACCAACTGACGACCGGATACCCTCCCGATACCACAGAGCAGTATTGGGAACGCATTTTGGGGCTCGAGCAACTACTTGCAGATTACCCCAATACCTTTCTGAAAGGCGACATCGCTGTTAAACTGTTGAATTACTATCAGCAGGTCACCGACGATCCACACCTGTTGATTGAACTGGCTAAAAAAATGCTCGCATTGCGAATGTATGCCCACGGTGCTTATGAAGCCGCTGCTCAGGTACTTGTAGATAAACAGGTTCGGTCTGATAAAGTACTTCTATACGCTCAGAGCGCATTAAAAGAAGCATTACAGAAACAAGAAAAATGGAAAAATTACGGTAAAAGAGAACTATTCTGCCGCGATCTATTGGCGCGTACTTACCAACTCGTTGGGCAACACGATCAAGCTGTTGCGGAGATGAAGACCGTGATTCGCGGCTGGCAAACTCGCCAAGATTTAGGTGACTTGGAACCAGCATCTCGGCAAGCATCCGTAGATCGAGCAAAGACCGATTTGCTGCGGATTTATATTGAGCAAAAAGCTTGGAGCCAAGCTTATGAACTAGCATCAGAATTATTGCTAACCTCAGTCATACGTCGGGATGTTGCGAGATTGTGGGGCCAAGCCTATGTCGGGAAGTTTGGCTCAGGAGTAGGGATGAGCCAAGCCTATGCTGCCGCAAAGACTGGGTGGGATATGCAAGTTATCCAACGCGTTGAAAATGAGCGAATCTCACGACCTGCGCCAACCTTTGCGGTGCAAAAGCTGAACGGTGCAAAGATCACTTCGGCAGACTTACAGGGCCGGGCTATGGTGGTGACGTTTTGGGCGGGGTGGTGTAGTCCGTGCATTGAAGAATTGCCCTATCTGCAAAAACTCAAAGAGCAATTTGACGAACAAAACGTTGAGTTTTTAGCCGTGAATATCGACCAAGATGATTCAGGGCGCAGAGATATGGTGGCGAGCTTTCGCCAACAGAGCGCACCCGATCTAACATTTGCACTGGGCGATTTAAACATGCGCAAGGCGTTTGGTTCCAGTGAGATTCCCTATACGTGTATTATTGATCAGGACGGACAGATTCGCTATGAACGCAAGGGATTGGGTGCTGATTTTAGCGTGGCAATGGCGCATCAATTGCAGTGGGTATTGGGAGAAAATTGAAAGGGCTTATCATGGCGACCCAAGGCTGACTCCGCTTTAAACGCTTATTTATGAACGTCCTGTGGGACGAGTCGCCTGCCGCCGGCTGAGCGTGTCGAAGCCAGCCCAATAGGCCCCATTGCGTAGGGGCCGAGATGCCATGGGGTCATATCCACCGGGGCGGCCGGGCACAGGCAACGTAAAACAGCTTCTCAGCAAAAAATGCCGAATGATTAGACGAGTTTTGTCGGTGATGATTCGCATGGCTATCTTCTCGCTCGGCGTAGCTTCCGCTGAATCTGCACAAGGCTTGGAGACAAACATGGTCGAACGTTGGGGCGTCTATGAACTCACGCTGACTGGCCCGGAGACGGGTAATCCATTCGTCGATGTCGAGTTGACAGCAGAATTTGCCCTAAACGGTCGCGTCTTTACACTGCACGGATTCTACGATGGAGACGGCGTGTACAAAATTCGCTTTATGCCCGATGAAATCGGCGAATGGATGTACCGCACGAAGAGCAATCACGCCGCCCTTGACGGCAAGACGGGCCAGTTTACGTGCATCGCACCATCCGCTGGCAATCGCGGCCCCGTGCGCGTACACCACGACTTCTACTTCCAGCATGCCGACGGAACGCCGTATCACCAGTTCGGCACCACCTGTTACGCTTGGGCGCATCAAGGGGCGGCGCTGGAGGAACAAACGCGCCAAACCCTTGCCAACGCACCGTTCAACAAGCTGCGGATGTGCATCTTTCCCAAAGATTACGTGTACAACAAAAACGAGCCGATGTACTATCCGTTCGCGGGTACGCCGCTAAAAAATTGGGACTTCACGCGCTTCAATCCCGAATTCTGGCGGCACTTTGAGCAGCGGGTGCGCGACCTTTTGCAGCTTGGTATTGAAGCAGACTTAATCCTGTTTCACACCTACGATCGCTGGGATTTCGAGAACATGGACGCGGCCAGCGACCACCGCTACATCCGCTACGCTGTCGCACGGTTAGCGGCCTTCCGCAATGTGTGGTGGTCACTGGCCAATGAATACGACTTCATGCCCGCGAAAGAAGAATCCGACTGGGATCGGTTTTTCCAAATCATCCGCGACCACGACCCGTATCAGCGGCTGCGCGGAATTCACAACGGGCGGCGCTGGTACGACCACAGCAAAGCGTGGGTAACGCACGTCAGTATTCAAACCTCCAACATGGAGCACGGCATCCGCTATCGCAGCCAATACAAAAAGCCCGTGATTTACGATGAATGCCGCTACGAGGGCGACATTCCGCAAGGGTGGGGCAATATCAGTGCGCGACAGATGGTGCAACACTTTTGGGCGGGGACTGTTGCCGGTTGCTATGTCGGGCACGGAGAAACGTACCAACACCCCAAGGACCTGCTCTGGTGGGCCAAAGGCGGCGTACTACGCGGCGAAAGCCCGCAGCGGATCGCATTCCTCAAATCGTTCATGGCCACCGCACCCGCGTTTGACACGCTCGAACCGATTGGCGACGACAGCGGGCGGTATATCCTCGCCAAACCTGGCGAGTACTATCTCTTTTACACCACCTATCCGCAGACCATAACCTTCGAACTGTCGGGAAATCAACCGTATAAAATTGACGGCGTCGATACGTGGAACATGAAAATCGTCCCCATTGGAACGGCACAACCGGGAGCCTATACATTCGCTGCGCCATATAGCGACTTTGCGTACCGCTTTACGCCGTATGCAGCGGGCGAGAAAATCCGCCCGCAAGCCAAGGCAGTGTAACGCTCACAGTACTCAAGGGCCTCGTGCGGGCGCCGCCAACTCCCCCACATCCCGCCACCCCAAGACGAGGCCGTGGGCGCGTTCCTGACGCGCCGCGCCGCCGTAGATCAGATAGTAGTCCTGTTCCACCGGCAAGCCCGTCGCCAGCTTCTTGTAGTAGCGCAACCCCTTAAACTGATCCGTCCCCAGCGTCGCGCCCGCCTTGATTTCGACCACCTGCCGCCGGCCACCCCGCTCGCAAAGCAAGTCTAACTCGTTGCCGCTGTTGTCGCGCCAGAAGTAGAGGTCTGGGCGGCGGCCGGCGTTGACGTGCTGCTTGATGATCTCGGCGATGACCCAATTCTCAAAAATCGCCCCGCGCAAATAGTGGGAGGCCAGTTGGTCGGCCGACTCCAGCCCCAACAGCGAGCACAGCAGGCCCGTATCGTAGAAGTAGAGCTTGGGCGACTTGATGAGCCGCTTGGCAAAATTTTCGTGATGCGGATAGAGCAGGAAGGCGATATAGCTCGCTTCCAATACCGAAATCCAAGTGCGCACTGTCTTGTAGTTGATCCCCAAGTCGTTGCCGAGGCCGCTCAAGTCGAGCAATTGCCCGACGCGCCCAGCACAGACCCGCAAAAAGCGCTGAAAGGCACTCAGATCGCCGATATGGCGCAGGCTCCGCACGTCGCGTTCGACATAGGTCTGGATATAGGCCGGATAGTAGTCGAGCGGCTCGACGCCGCGATCGTAGAGGACGGGATAGCCGCCCTTGAGCAGGCTTTCGTCAAGGCTTAAATCCGCGTTGGCCGCAAGCTCCGGCTGGGAAAAGGGCAGCAGCGTGTGCAGGGCGACGCGACCGGCCAGCGATTGGCTGACCTGCTCCAGCAGCAGGAAATTCTGCGAGCCGGTGAGGACGAATTGGCCCATGGTGCCGCGCTCATCTACCAAGACCTGCAAATAGGAAAACAACGCCGGTACTTTTTGCGCCTCGTCGATGATCAGCCCGCGATCCTCATACCGCGCCAAAAAGCACCGCGGATCTTCTTCGGCCGCCAAACGGTCGTCGAGCCGCTCGAGATTGACATAGGCGTGGTCGGGGAAAACCTCGCGCACGAGCGTAGTCTTGCCCGACTGACGCGGACCAGAGACCGAGAGGATGGGATAGCGTGGAGCCAGCTTTTTGAGCTGGGAGCTGAGCTGACGTTGGATATACATTCTTTACAATATAGGATCTGCAATCCTATTCGGTAAAGAATTGGGATCGCTACTCGGATTCCTCCAGCGTCTCATCATAAGGACCGGCCAATGCCTCGCCTGTGGCTTTGATTGCTTCTAAGCGGCGCGACATGCGGCGCACGATCTCCGGGTGCTGGCCGTACAGATTCTGCCGCTCGGCCAAGTCGTCTTTGAGATTGAACAGTTCCCCGGGGAAATCGTGGTCGCGGTATCCGCGCTCGGCCTTGAACCAATCCGGCTCGCGGTTGTCGTCGCCAGAAGGGGCGTCGATGAAAACCCAGTCGTCTTGGCGCAGGGCAAAGCGGCCCGAGCAACTGTGATGCACGGCTGAGCGGCGCACCGGCGCGTCAAGCTGGCCCTGCAACAAGGGCAAGACGCTCATGCTGTCCTCGGCCACTCCCGCGGGCAACTGGACCCCGGTCAGCGCGGCACAGGTGGCCATAAAATCGCCCAACAAAGCGAGTTGGCCGCAGACCGCTCCGGCTGGCGCGACCCCGGGCCAACGAGCGACAAAGGGCACGCGGTGGCCCCCCTCCCAAGTGTCGCGCTTGGCCCCGCGCAGATGGGCCATGCTGTAGTGGCCGAATTGACGCACGTGCTCGTAGCAGCCGCCGGCCGCCGCCGGAATGCACTCAGGGCCGTTGTCGCTGGTGAAGATGAGCAGCGTGTCATCGGCCAGCCCCTGCTGGTCGAGCGCGGCCATAATCTCCCCGACCACCCAATCGACTTCGCAGACAAAATCGCCGTACAGACCCGCTCCGCTGCGGCCGATAAAGGGCGGATTGGGGACAATCGGCGTGTGCGGTGAGGTCAGCGGCAGGTAGAGGAAAAAGGGCGCAGAGCCAGCGGCGGCGATGTAGGCGCGGGCGCGGCGGACGAATTCGGGGACCATGTCCGCCAATTTCCAGCCCGGCATCATGGCCCCGGGCAGGCCGAACATCTCTTCGGGCTTTTGCGCGGTCGGGGCCGCCGCTAGCTGGTCTTGCTCAAACCAAGTGTAGGGCGGAAAATTCGGCACATCGACGCCAAAGTAGTAGTCAAAGCCGCAGGCTAAGGGACCGCCGCCGATGGGTTGGCTGTAGTCGATATTGCGCTCTAGGGCTTGGCGCTGGGCGCGGTCAAGGCGGCCAATGGGCGCGTCGCCGCAGGCTGGTTTGCCGTCCTTGGTCGCCCATTCCCAGCCGAGGTGCCACTTGCCAATGCAGGCAGTGCGGTAGCCTTGCTGGCGCAGCAGCTTGGCCACAGTGAGGCGGTCGGCTTCGATCAAGGGCGGATCCCAAGGCCACAGGACGCTGCTTTTGAGCGGAGTGCGCCAGCAATAGCGGCCGGTGAGCAAGGCGTAGCGGCTGGGCGAGCAGACGCTGGAGGAAGCGTGGGCGTCGGTAAAGCGCATCCCTTGGGCGGCGAGGCGGTCCAGGTGCGGCGTGGGAATTTTGCCGCCGGGGTTGTTGCATCCCATATCGCCGTATCCCATGTCGTCGGCGAGGATGTAGATGATGTTGGGCTGTTGCCGGGGCATGGCCGGTCCTTTCTCTCAGATGGAAATCGTTACTGATAAGCTAAATACTCGATCGACGGCCCCGTTCGGCCCCGGGGCTCCGGCCCAGCCGTTGGCCAAGCGGTCGTAGGTCACGATCAACTCGTTGGCTCCCCAAGGCATCAGCGCGGTGTAAGACGTACTCATGGCCGGGTCCTCTCCGGCCTGCGCGTTGCAGAAGGCGTCGGAAAAGCCCGCATCCGGCTCGACCAAACGTCGGTATTATACCTCCTCTACCGCCTGCAAGGCCGCGTGGATATAACCAAAGGCATAGGCAAAGCCGACTTTGCCCGGCTCAGGGCCGCTGATCCCGGGAACGTGGTCTGGCATGATCATGTACTCGTAGCCAACCTCCTTGTACGCCTTCAGGGCCCGAATCATATTGATGTCGCCTTCGTCGGGAAAGACCTCGACGAAATTCCCCAAGCCCCCTTTGATATTGCGGAAGTGGACGTTGAAAATTTTCTTGCGCTCGCCGAAGTAGCGAATGACAGCGAAAATTTCCTCGGCCGGATTGACTAGGGCCTCCGACATGCAGCCTTGGCAAAAATTCAGGCCGTTGTACGGACTGTCGTAAAGCGCGATGAGCTTTTTGAAGCCCGCGACCATCCCCAAGGGACGCGCCACGCCGCGGTACGTATTGCCCACGCCAATGCCTGGGTCGGACGGATGGCAGGCCATCTGGACTTTGTATTCTTCGGCCACGGGCATGATCTCCTGCAACCAGTGGTCAATGCGCTCCCACATTTCGTCTTCATCGGCCGGCCCGTCTTCAAACTCGCCCAGCGACTGGTCTAATTGATCCAACTCAAAGGTCGATAAGACGGCTCCCCCGCGCCCCGTCTTCGAGGGCGTCCGCAGGTGGCCCAAGATGGTGATATTGTAGTTGAGGCCGCGGATACCAGCCTCGCCCGCCATTCGCACCGTCTCTTTCATCCAGTCGATCTGGCGATCGCGCTCGTCACTTGGTTTGAGAAAAATCGCCCCGGCCTCGTTTTGGTAGGCACTGCGCGAGCCCAAGGGGATGTGGATCATCTCCATGCTGATGCCGTGTTTGGCCCATCGCTCCTTCATCTGCAACAGCATGTCCGTGCTCCATTCCCGCCACGGCGCGGAAGGCGTCTGATCGACGTTTTTGACGCCGAGTTGAGCCAAGACCTGCATTTCTTCGGCAGTCTGTTCCCCAAATTGCGATCCAATGTACATAGCGTGTCCTCCGAATGGTTGATTTAGAATGGCCGATTAACATAAAGCCGTCGCGGAACATGCACCCACAGGCTAGCTCGGCGCATCCGCTTGAAAAAGCGTAATCCCCATCTCCAGATACTTGTCCCGTTCTTCGGGGCTAGTACCCGTGCCCATAGCCAGACTGATGCCAGTACCAGCCAATTGTGCGGCGACATTGCACATACAGTCATCAACCGTGCGTAGCGGATAGTCCGGGTGATCCTCCAGGCTGAAGGCAAGATCATTGGGACCAAAAGTAACCACATTCACGCCCGGCTTGGCCAATTTGCGGATATTGGTCACCGCTTCGACGGATTCTACTTGGATCGCCAAAATCACGTAGTCATTCCACCACGCCGCATAGGCGCGTCGGTCTATCCCTTGCGTTGAGCCGCGCAGGCCACGGCGATGCGCGCCCCCCCAACTGCGCCGTCCAATGGGGCCGTAATAGGCATAGGCAATGGCGTCATCTACGGTCTCCGGCTCCATGACCTCCGGGATCAAGACCGCGCTGGGCCCCAAGTCGAAATAGCGCCCGACCATGTAGGCTTGCCGAGTGTGGGGGATGCGCAATTGCACATCGATAGCCAACTCTTCGGCCGCCCGGCAATAGGCGACCAATTGCGCTTCGCTGAAGGGAGTGTGCTGGCTATCGATCCAGATATAGTCGTACTGACCCGTCGACCATATCTGGGCCAGCTCTGCCTTGGTCGTGGTCAGCGAGCCGCGCAGGGCGGTTAGCACTTCGCCGGATCGCATCCGTTGTCTGAGCGTCTTCTTTTGTGCCATAATGACTCCTATATGGGTGCCAATTGAACAAAAAAAAATCCATCGTTACATTCGCTGAAACTGCAAAAACTGCAAAGGAAGGTGAGCAAACCAACATGACCGCGAAAGAGCTTTCTGCTGCCCCAGCCCCACTAGCCTACAGCGAGCCCGACCAACTGGTACAGGACTTTGCCAGCCGCGGGCTAGTCGTCCTAGCCCCGGAAAGCCTGGGCATTCCACCCGAAGTCCACGAGCGAATCTATCGGCGCGAAAAGCAGGCTGTCGGCGCGGGCGAGCGCGTTACACCCGAACTCATTCCAGACGTACTCGAAGTGATCAACGCCCCCGGCGTCGTTGCGGCCTGCAACCGACTGGTCGGCGAAAACTGGGCCATTGTGCCGTTTACCCACAATGCGACCTTCTCCAGCGGCGGCCGCGACCAGCACTGGCACAAGGACGACAACGGCCCGTTCAACGGCCGCAAACAGCGCCACCACCAAGCCGTGCAAATCGAAATGCTATACTATCCGCAGGCCGTGCGCGAGGACATGGGGCCGACGGCGACCGTGCCCTACTCGCACTACTGGACCTTCAACCACGAAGAAAATCACGACAATTTCGCCGGGGCCGACCACCTCGATTTCGCCTACCACTTAAGCGGCATGGAGGGCCAGCCAGTCAGCGGCCCCACCGCGCAATACGACCCCAGCGATATAGTCCAGCGCCGCACCGCGCACGACGTGCGCATGAGGGAGGCGGTCGCCAACCTAAAGTGGCCGCTGGTGCAGCCTTTTGAAGCGGCCCCGTTGCGCGCTGGCAGCGTCGTGTTGTACTCGCACAATACCTTCCACCGGGGCAATCACCGTCGCGACGATTGGCGCACTTGGGAAGACAACCCGCGCTTCATGTGGCGCTTCTGGATCTATCGCACCACCGATCCCGCCAGCGGCCATAGCTCGCCGAGCGAAGTGCCGTGGAACGAGCTGGGCGTGGATCCGCTGACCCACATCAACCGGTCCGCAGCCAGCGACGACGTCACCGCAGTCTGGCGCTATCACCACCACTGGATGCAGACCGGCCAAACGCCACCGCCGCGACCGGCCGCCGCTGCCCTATCGGCGGCGGACCGGGCAGCCGAGGCCAGCCATTTGTGTACCCAGCTCCTCGCCAAAGGCGAAGAAGCCGAGCCAGCGCGCATTGGCGCGGCGTACAAACTGGCTTCCATCGGCGACTCGGCGCTGGCGGTGCGGTTGCTCGGTCGGGCTCTGTACAACGACCGGGAGAGCGTGCGGCGGGCCGCCACCTATGGCCTAGTTGCCGTTGGTGCCGAGGCTACCGACACCTTGCTCGAAGCGGCCAATTCCCCCATCAAATGGGTTCGCAAGGCCGGCGTGTACGGCTTGGGCGATGCCAGCCCTCTCAACGACGAGGTCTTGCAGGCCGTGGTGCTGCGCCTGCGCGCCGATCCATCGGTATATGTCCGCGCCGTCGCCGCTGGCGCCTTGGGCTGCCTCGGCCGCCGCGCCATCGCCACCGGGGTCGGCCAAGCTCTCATTCCCGCCTGCCTTGAAGCGCTCGTGCAGAGTCTGGGCCGCGAGGAAAACCGCCTGGCCATGGACCGGGCGCAAGGGCGGAGCATAAAGTTCGTGCGGCCCACCGATGAGTGCGATGTGTGCGAGGGCGGCGGTGTCGATTTTGGGCTTGAGCGGTTCGAGCCAGTGCGCTCGGCCGTGCGCGAGAACGCGATGTGGTCCATGGTCATCCTCTGTTCCCACGGCACCGCGATTGTCGGCCCGGTGCTGGAGCCGACCACTCGAGCCTTGCAAGAAGTCATTCACAGCGACGAAAACGCCATCTGCGTCGGCTTTGCCCTGGACGCGCTGGGCCGCTTAGCTCATTTGCGTCCCGCGGCAGAAACCGCCAGCGACCTACAGGCGGAGGTCTCGGCGTTACTCGCAGCGGCGCCCATGCGCTGCTGGGAATCTCTGGTCCGCAGCGGCCTCCGCCCCACATAGCGCACTATGGCGAGCTGCATAGCAACGCTTCGGCCCGCTGCTGAAACGCACTCCGCTCGGCTGTCTTGAGCGCATTCCAGATCAGCAGTTCTTTGCGGATCGCCTGCAAGAAGCTGCGGTTGGCCCGGCGCCACGAATCGTTGTCGCCGCTGAGGCAGCGCAGATAGAACACTAGGCCGTAAACATTGGCTTGCTCTTCCGGGCGGACGCACAGCACGGCGTGCTGACTCACGCCCAAATCCAGCGGCGCCAGCCACACCTTGGCTTCGAGGGCATAGGCGGTGCCTTGGGGCGTGGCAAAGGATTGGATCAGGGTGCCCTCGGTGTAAAACGAGCCGACCGACGCCTCGCCGTAGGACGAGAGGTAATCCCACAAAAAGCCGCACAGGCCCTTGGCCTCGGCCGCCGACACCAAGAAGGGAAAGCGGAATTCCCACTCGGCCCCCACCGGCGGCTCGGGCCGCCAGCGGCGCACTAGGTCGGGCACGGCCGTGCGGGCGGCCACGCGGGCCGGGTACGCGGTAGAAAGCAAGACCACAGCCATGACGATGAGGGCCGAAAACACGGCCGCCAAGGACGAATAGTTTAAGTTGAGGCCGCCCAGCAT
>RKRN01000057.1 GCA_007571365.1 Candidatus Latescibacterota bacterium | reverse complement strand
AAGGTGTACAGCCCCACCTCTACCTCTGCCCCCCCCAGCACTTGGAACAAGGTGAAGCGGATCGAGACTACATCATTGACGCCGTCCCTCTGCGGCGTAAACACCGACGGCTGCACCTCTAACTGGCGCAGAACCGATCCCAGCGACGCCTCAACCGCGACCAAGCGCAATTGGTTAGTGCCCATTTCCTCGCTGACATCTCCGCTTTCCACTTCCTGCGGCAACCCGGCTTGTTGCCGGCGAAAGACCTCAGCTCGCAGAGTGCCCGAGGCGCTGTACAATGCCGTCTCCAGCCGCAGGCGCAACCGCTGGTCGCCGTCTGGACTGAGCGGACGTGGCAGGTACAGGATGAACCCCTGCTCCTCGGACACCACATCGGCTGGATCCACAGGCACTGGCTGAAGCGGATCGCCCATCTCCAGACTCAAAAACTCGGCGGCCGAGGGTGCCAATACCCGCACTCCATCAAAACCGGCTTGGCCGGCGACAAACTCAGCACCTATTTCATAGATCATCGCGGTCGGCTCGCCGACGGGTAGCAGGGCCACTCTGCCTTCGGGCTGTAAATCGCCCACCACGGCCACCTCGCCCAGTATCCGCTCGGCCAACAGCGGCGAGGTTTCCACCACTAGCGAGTCGATGCGAGCAAACGATTCCAAGCTCTCACTATCCATTTCCACCCGCAGCATAATAAAGCGGCCACGCGGCACCCGGGGCTTTTCGCCGGACTGCTCGAGCGGGGGCGACCAGAAACTCCAGTTGCTCCGGTCTTCAGTGATAGGCCCGGCCCAACCGGCCGCCAGCGGGTCAAAGGGCCAGCGCCGCGGTTTGAGGCGGGCGTAAGCGGTGGCACTCACCTCGGTAGGCTGGCGCAAGTCGTCGTAGGTGTGGTAGGCCATTGGTTCGTCGTCTAGGCCGGTGCATACGGATACCCGGACCTGAGTGGGTGCTTCGGGGTCGGGTTTGGGTTCGGACGCGACCGCGTCCTTGCGCCAAGTGCTGACGCCAAAGTGAATCTGGCCGATGTTGACGATCTGGCCCAAGTCTATGACCTTGGACTCCCAACGGACCTCGGGCACGACGCCGCGACCGTACACGGCCAACTCGGACACCGCATACCGCGCGAACGAGGTATTTTGGCCATTTCGACAACACTGCGAGTCTGGAATAAAGCGCAGGCGAAAGAAGCGCAGATACTGGCGCGGAAAGGAGACCTCGATCGTGGATTCGAGATTGCCTTCCACCGATGCCAGCACAGTGTCCAGCGGAATGTAGAATCCGCTGCACCAGAAGTGATTGGTACACCAAGTGCCGTCTTGCAGCTTTATCGCCACCTCGTCGTTGCTAGCGGTCAATTCGTAGCGAGGGAAAAAGTAGTTGGGGTCGTAGGGTTCTTGAGTGATCGGCTCGGTCCCCTCTGGTGGAAGCATTACATAGCGCTCGGCGGGGATTCGCGTACCCAGATCAATAGTATAAAACTCGCCCTCCACCCCCCCTTGGCCACCGGCTGCGGTAAAGCTCGAGGAGGCGTAATAGGTGCCGCGGTCTCCATCTACGAATATCAGCGCATCGGCGACCCGGCCGACCTCGCGGATGGAGCCAACAGCTCGCCAGACATGGGGCATGCCGGGCCGAAAGTCGAACTCGACCGGCTCGCGGAAGCGGAACCAAGGGCCGATCTGAGTGACCACGTTCACGTTGGGATCGAGGAAAAGGGGCTGGATCGCTCCGCGGCTAGCGGTCAAATCTACCATCACGTTTAAGGCGGTCTGATCGGCCCAGGACTGGCCGCCTTCACCACCAAGGCGCAGCTCAATTAGCTCGGCGGCCGACTCACGCGGACTCGCTAGCAGCCCTAGGGCGACCAGCACCAAAAAAGCACCTCTCATAACACATCTTCCTTCAATCTATCCTCATTGGGTATATATCAATCGGTACCTGTGCTGGCAAACACGCGCACAAAACCAATGGATTCATCTCTGGCCGCTTCTTTTTCGAACTTGGTGCGCCGCAGTTGCAGACCTACGTTTGAGGTTATCTGGTAGCCCAAGTAAGCAGAAGTGTTGGAAATGAGGATCGAATAAACTTGGCTGCGGAAGTCGTCGATAAAGCCCGGAGGCGGCTCTTCCGGTCGCTGCTCCAAGTTTTCAAACCAGCTAAACTCGACCCCGCCTTCCAGCCATGCTCCCGGCAGCAGCGAGTAGCGGGTAATCAGAAATAGGGTTTCTTCGAGGTCGCGGGATTTTAGGCTCGATTTTGCCGAGGGGATCTCGCGCCGAAATGTGCTCTTCCACCTAGGCCAGAACAGCAGGTCTTCCCCCACTGAAATGGCGTACCCCGCCTTGTTGATCAAGCCTAAGAACGAGCGATTGCGCAACGCGTCGGCCTGTTCGCCCCGCTGGTTGAAAATTTCGTACTTGACCTTGCTCTGAATATCCAAATCGCGAATCCGGTGGTACCTGGCTTGGAGGTACAAGGTGTTGACAAAGGTGTCCTGATTCTCCAGCGGATCGCTGAAGTTCTCCGTTCCCGTGGGGTCTTTCCAGACCAGCCGGTCGTCTTGGATGTTATCCTTTACCAGCTTGACATGTTCGACCAAGCCGATGTTCCACCCGGGCCTATTCACCTCGGCCGTAAACAGCCCGTAGGTAGCGCGACTCTTCCTGGCACTGCTGGGCATCCGTTCTCTGAGTTGGCCGATGGTAATTTGCGCTCTCTTGGCCAGCATCAGCCCGCCGTAGATATTGTATCCCCGGCGGTCCCGTTCGTAGGGAAAGTCCGGCTGCCGATCGTCCTCAAAGCGATCGATGAGTGTGTTGTTGTTCATATCCATGCCGAAGAGGAACTCTGGCGGATCCACGGCGTAGCGCAGGAAAGGCTCGGCATAGTCGGGTCTAGCGTTGGCATTCTGGTTGAAATCGGAGACAAAGTCGTTGTTCTCGTCGAGTCCGGGGAATACGTCGCTGTCGGCCCCTACCCCGCCCAGATCCCCGACCAGTCCGATCTGATTGATGCGTTGCCAGTCTGGAAAGCGGTCCTGATCGTCGTTGTCATCGACAAACTCAAACAGGTGCCGCTGCTCGTCGCTGTAGTCGATGCCTCCCAGTGAGTTGGCGATGAAGGCCGTGGTGCTGTAGTCGGGAGCCATGTCAAAGGCCTCTGTGTAGAGGAACCAAGGATAGTTATTGTAGGAGGCCGTAACATAGGCCGCTTCGGCGCGGTCCTTTTGTGGCTTGAGGTCATTGACCCCAAAGTTCTGGTTGGGAAAGCGCCGGAAGCGCCGGTTTACGGCGTACTCGGCGCGCAGGTCTAGGCCGCCTAAATCGTTTATCTCCAAATCTAGACCAATGACCTCTTGGGCTGTGGGCAGGCCGTACTCAAACCGAATAAAGCGCTGATTGGACCCGTCGACGACCTCTTTTTCGGCTTGGGCAACGGGCAAAAAGACCTGACCGCCGAGGCGATCTGTCTGCTTGTTCGACGAGACCTCCACCCGGTAGTCGTTGGCGATGATCAACTCGAACTCCATTTTGGCGATATCGCCCAAGGTCGGCACCTCTTCCGTTGGGCGGAAGTCGTTCCTAATGTCGTAGATCAGTTCGATCACATCTGTGCCGCGCGCTTCGAGGTTGCCCTCACTGCGAATCCCGCCTCGTATCAAGGGGGTGATTTCTGGATGTGGCTTCCCGTTGATCACTACTTGGTCGAAGAACAGGAGGGCCCCGGATTGCGGGGTTTCCGGGGAATCGTCCGCGATCCGGACGACCACGGTTTCCACGCTGCCTTGGTTTTGCGGCTCGGTCAGTACGCCTTTTAAGGAGTTGTCTCCCAAGGTCAGGGTACTGCTCGTGTTGGCGACGTTGACCCAAGTCAGCCCCAATTGGGCAAAATCTCCTACTTGTCCAACCCCTCTGCCGGCCAAAAGCCGCGAGGTGTTCTCGGAGCGGCTGGGGCCGGATGTCTGCGTGAGGGCCGAAAAGCCGGGCGCACTGAGTCGCGACGCCAAGATGGTCATAGCATACTTATCGGTGAGGAAGTCCCACTGGATGCCATTAAAGGTCGGCTTGGAAAAGGTAAGGGGCGTCAAGGTCGTGCGCAGCGCATCGCCGATGGTCAGCGAAGTGTAGAATTGGCCTTTCTGGGCAGACGACACGATGACATTGTTGAACCAGCTCTGGTAAAACGCGTTCTTGAATATCTCGCTTCCGAGCCGCTCCGGGCTGTTCTCGGTCCAGTCGTAGATCTTCCATCCCCGGGCGATGTAATTACCAAAGAGATCGTATTGCCGGGTTCCTTCGAGCAGAATGTTTACGTAGCGCTGATAGTTTTGCCGGGCATAGTTGCTGTACTCCCACCCCCGCCAGCTATACTCATAGTAGAGATTCTGCGGCAGATACCACTTCCGGCGGTTGGGAGCCAAGGCACCCGGGCGGACCCGTGCTCCGTAGATCCCCGGTTCTTCGACCGGCCGGTACCCGGTAAATAACTGAGCGTTTGCTGGGATTTCTCCCAATATGACACTGCCCAAAAGAAGCAGTAATACCGGTTTTAAATGGCCTATTATACGGCCTATTGCCTGCGACATACATCACCTCCCATTATCCTTCTGAGAACTGAACTGCTCAATAGACCACGCTGATCGTCTGGGTCAGGGCCTCAGCACGGGTCTGTGCCGCCAAGTCGACCCGGCAGATATAGATCCCGGGCGGCACCAACGTCTGGCTGCGATCTCGACCGGACCAAGTAAAGAGCCATAATCCGTCTGGCTGACGCCGGCCTTCGAGTTGCCGCACCAAGCTACCGTCTAGGGTGTAGATCTGAACTTGGGCTGGCATATCCACTTTCAAGACATTAAAACGGATCTTTGCCTCGTCCCCTACGCCATCGCCGTTGGGGGTGAGGACCGGCTGGACCGAAAAATTGGCAATGAGCCGGTCGCTCGAAACGACATCGGGCAAAAAGACCGTAGTCGAGAAGCGCACATCGGCATCGGCATCGACTGGTTGCCAGAGTCCGGGGTTTTGAGTGTTGCCGACAAAGGCCCTAAAGTGATATGGACTCTGCACTACATTGACATACATCTCAATGTCTACTAGCTGCTGCTCCACTAGCTGGGGAAGCTCTACGAGCAGAGAATCCGGGAAAAACTGCACGGCCTCGGCTGCCAGCACCACTGGGCTGCCATCTATCTGCACCGAGAAGTGGTCGGCATCCGCTTGGGAAGGGGTGTCCAGCCGGATGCGGTCAAAGCCGGAATCGCCCGGGCCGAACTGGGGCCGAAGGTGATAGACAAATTTCTGGGCGACCCCCGGCCGGGCCTCTTTGGGCTGGATCTCGCCCACGGCCCCTAACAGAAAAGCATCGTCGAAATCGAGAGCAAGCGAACGCAAGGTCGCCGCCGTGTCCGGTCGGTCCGAAATCAGCGAGACTGCGAACTGCACGTACCGACGCGGACTGGGCGAAAGAAATTCCTGTCCGGAAAATCGATAGGGATTGCTCCAGCCGCTCCAGTCTGCTCCTTCCACTAGGACGGCCTCTTTTTTGCCTCTCCGGGGTTTGGGCAATTTGTTGTAGAGTTCCTCGGTAACCTCGTTGCCATTTTTATCGTAGTAAATGGCCTGCTCTGCAAAGGTATTGCCCGAGCGAGTTTGGGCTTGCACCCTAGTACCGGCCGGCAGGTCCGCATCCCAGCTAAGCGAGCGAATCACCTTGGGCCGATCGCCCAAATCTTCAAAGCCCGAGGTCATATCGACTTTGGCGATGTATCCGACCGGGAAGACGGCGATATCGTTGAGAATACTGCTGCTATTGCCGGCGTAAATATGCAGCATGTGGCGGATGGGTTTAGGAGGAAACATGAGATAGTTCAGCCACTGGGGGGTGTTCCAGCCAATTGCAGCGGGAAAGTCGAACAGCAGATCGAATTCTAGCGCTCCGGCCAAACTCCGTCTGGACCCGTCCGAGACCAACAATTGAGTTCTCTGGTGGCCCGTAGTGGGAGCGTATGCCCCTTGCCCCTGCGCCGCGTCCAGCGGCGCTAGCTCGAGAATTCGGTTTACCCAGAAATGGGCTCCCAGGTCCCAACTCCAACTGAATTTGGCCGTCGGGTCCACACTCGTCACCTGCCAAGTGGTGCTGAGGTCCCCATCGACTAAGGCACCGGCGCGGCCCGTCGGCTCGGTTATGGTGCCGCCGCGCTCAAAGGTGGTGAGGGCGATATTCTGCCCAAAGGTGAATACTTCCACTTCGGCGAGGGCCGCATCCGCTGTTTGGGCATCTGCGACAATGCGCACAAACTGGATTGGTCCATAGGTGGTTGCGGTATCTGTGCCCGCCAAGGCTGCCGGACCAAACAAGCGGTTATTAGACACCCGGCCGAAGGCCTGAACCGGGTATTCGACCAGCGTCTGTTCGTTCAGCCTGCTAGTGCCGCCAATTAAGTCGAAGAAAAAGAAATCTTGGCCTTGTGCTTGTCTAACGCCATTCGACCCGAGGACGCGGAACACCCCTAAGGGCTTGGCCCCTTCTTGGTTGGGGAAGTGCAGGCGAATTTTGTTGGTCGGGACCGCCCGCCCCAAGTTGATCTCGATCCACCAATTCTCCACCGGGTCATTCGGATCGGGCTTCCAGAAGGTCGCGAAATCGCCATCGATGATATGGGCGGCCGCGCCCGGGTTCGATCCGACTTTCCACACTCCCCCCTGTACTTCTCCCTGCTCTTTGGTCGCATAGGTAAATTGATCCGCGTCGAGCGCGGCGTTGATGGACGATTCGAACTTTATCGGCGCGATGGAGCCATCGGCCCAAAAATTGAGGGTTCCGGCCGGAAAATTCCACTCTTGGTTCACTTGGAACTCCTGCCCTCGGGCCTGTTCTGTCAATGGGACGAGCAAGAGAGAAAAAGCGCAAAATTTGACCAGATTCTTCATCGGCATCGTCCTTTCTTTAGTACGCTATTCCCACAGTCTCCGCCTGCACAAAACTTTCTTGGTCGGCGTCGACCAAAACCTTGACCAGATAAATGCCGACCGGAAGCAGTCGCTCGTTGCCATCCCGTCCATCCCAAGGCCGCAGGTGATTTCCGCTCTGCTCCGCCCCGGCCCAGGTCCGCACTCTCCGACCCGCTAGATCGAAAATTGCCACCTCCACCTCTACCGGTTCTACTAGTTGTGAAAGGGTGAGCGCAATCATGGCCTCGTCGTTGATCGCATCGCCATTGGGCGAGAACACCTTCGGCGTGACCGCAAAAGAGGACAGGACCTCCCGGGCGGACTCGGCTGCCGTCAGCACTCGCAGCGTATTGGTCGTCACTTCGGGGTTGGCATCGCCCGACAAAACTCGCTGTGGGACCTCTTCGCTTTGGGTATCGAAGACCTCGGCGTTTAAGAAACTTCCTTGGACAAACACTTGGGCCGCAAAAGTGATCTGCAGGACGTCGCGGCCGGTTATCCTATGAGAAGCGGGGAAGAGCACGGTCAGGCTGCCGAGTTCTTCTACAATATCGGCGGGTTCTACCTTTTCAGGCGGATCGCCGACGAAGAGTTCGCTGAATTTTGGCTGCGACGAGGGGGTGAATATGCGAATGGCATCAAAGCCGATGTCCGTTTGTGCAACATCGGCGATGAGATCGTAGGCAAAGGTGACGAACTGGCCGACCGGCACGATGGCCACACTGCGCGGCGGCCGGGGCTCGTCTAGCAGCGAGACCTCGCCGATTAATTGCTGGGCCAGCGGTGGAATAGAGTGCTCCACGCTCAGAGAAGTGACCTGTATGCCGTCTAAAATGGACTGACTCTTCATGGTTATCGCGAACTGAAAGTAGCGGCGCGGACTGGGCAGGGTGATCCTCTGCCCGGAGGCGGTAAAGGGCGACGACCAGAGGCTCCAGTTGACCTGGTCGTCCTGAAAACCGCCCCGTTCGTTTTGACCCAACTTGTTGTATTCGTCCTCTGTTACTACCTCTCGCTCTCGAGTAAACCGATCTACCAGCCGAAAGAAAACTCGGGGACTGTCGTCCCGCCCGGTGCGCATCCGAATGGCAACCTCCGCGTCGGGGTCTTCCACTACGACCTGATTGGTGGCCTCCTGACGCAGGCCCTCAACGGTCCATTCGAGCCGGCTGAAATTGGCCGCCTCTCCTAAGTCAATGATCTTGGAGGTATAACTGGCTTGGGGGGCAAAGCCGGTGCCAAAAAGCTGAAATTCGGCGATTTCGAACGGATTTGGCGAGTTTACATGCAGGCGGATAAAGCGAATAAACTGGAGCGGGAACAGGATCTCTGCTGTGTCCTCACGAGTAAACTCCACCTGCCGGAGGAGGCTGTAATCCGGTCTGTTGTCTTGGGTAAAGCTCAGCCCGTCGCTGGAGAAGAGACCGTAGCTCCGAATGAAATCCTCCCTATAAGGTCGCCCTTGGTCGTCGACGCCCAACGGACGGGGAAAAAAGAGAATTCTGTTTATCGGGATCCGGGTTCCCAAGTCGAATTCAAATCTTCGCCCGCTCTGTTGAACTCCAAATTCCTTGAAGCGATCTCCGGTCGAGGTCGTATCTCGTCCATCTACTATCACTAGTTGCGATTCTCTCAAGGTGGTATTGTCCCAGACATGGGCTTGGGCCCGCTCTGCGAGAAACCCTATCGGGCGGGCGCTGACCCAACTCAACTGCTGGGTGATATTGTTGTGGGGATCAAATCCCAAGCTCTTGATGGTTTCCGCCGCGGAAAAGTCGACCGCAGTCGAGGCCAACTCCTGCGCCACCCAAGATTCGCCGCCCGTTCCCACCTTCCACTGCCGAACCTCTCCCCAACTCATCCCCGACGTGGCCGCAATCCAGATCGCCGCGATCGCCAGCACGGCCGGCCTTTTCGATTGGGGCTTCATTGTTTTTGCCATGTCAACCCCCCAAAAAGTGCGAGGACTAGGGCCGTCCTCATCCCTATTTGATTTTGCATGTTCTGACAATCTGACAATCTGAGTGGTCTGTCAACTAAATTGCTTAAAACCGATAGGTTTTGTTCATTAGGCGGCAAAATGGGATTAAAAGTTGAATAGGAAGAACAGATTGTGCCACGGCAAACAACGACACCGGCCGGGGTCCTCTTAGCCGTCCTCGCGACCATCGCATCCTGCAATAGGCCCTCCACCAATAGCGACGACCAACCCTCAACTTCCACTGCGCAAACCGATCCACTCCAGTTGCCTTTTCCCGCCGAGATCATTGAGCCGCCATGGCTGGAAAGTCGCAGACAGGCTCAACTAGAGATCGAGTTCGATGTATTTTGCGACTTTGCCTTTTCCGACCAGCTTGAGGACAGTGCTATCCGCTTCCGCAACCGGAGCACACCCGATTCAGGCCGGGACTACCGGCCGAATCACTACGACCACGGCAATGGGATGGCCGTGGCCGACGTAGATGGGGATGGCCTCTACGACATCTATTTCGTAACTCAGGTTGGCGACAACCAACTGTGGAAAAACCTAGGCGGCGGCAAGTTTGAGGATAGTACCCAGAGGGCGGGCGTGGCGGCCAAAGCGATTGGGGTATCGGCCTCTTTCGCCGACATCGACAACGACGGCGATCCAGACCTCTACGCGACCGTCCTGCGCCAAGGCAATATCCTCTATGAAAACGACGGGACCGGCATATTCAAAGATATTTCCAAAGATTCCGGCCTCGACTACGAGGGACATCCTTCTGCCGCGGTCTTCTTTGACTACAACCGCGATGGGTTGTTGGACATGTTTCTCTCCGTTGTGGGCCAGTACACTACCGACGAGCTCAAACAGGCGAGTCGCAGAAACAGCCAGTACCAGTACTATGCGGGCTTCAACGACGGCTTCAGCGGGCATCTCAAGCCCGAGCGCACCGAAAAGAGCATGCTCTTCAAAAACGAGGGTGATAATCGCTTTGTCGATGTCAGCGAAAAGGTGGGTTTGCAGGATGAGAGTTGGTCGGGTGCCGCCAGCCCCATCGACGTCAACGAGGATGGCTGGCCCGATCTGTACGTTCTAAATATGCAGGGGCACGACCAATACTACGAAAACGTCGAGGGCAACCATTTTATCGACCAGAGCCGCGACGTTTTTCCCCAAACCCCTTGGGGGTCAATGGGGATCAAAGTTTTCGATTACAACAACGACGGCAAAATGGATCTCTACATAACCGACATGCATTCCGACATGAGCGAAAACATTGGCGTCGAGCGCGAAAAGCTCAAGTCCCGCATGCAATGGTCTGAAGAGTTCCTGCGTAGCGGCGGCAATAGCATCTTTGGCAATGCGTTCTACCTGAACAAAGGGAACGGGCATTTTGAGGAGATTTCGGACCAAATCGGCGCTGAGAGTTACTGGCCTTGGGGCTTCAGCGTCGGCGACCTCAACGCCGATGGGTACGAGGACGTTTTTATCACCTCCAGCATGAATTATCCGTTCCGATACGGGGTCAACTCGGTCCTGTTGAACAACCGGAGCGAACAATTCTTGGACAGCGAATTCATCTTGGGCGTAGAGCCGCGGCGCGGCGGCCGCACGGCTCAACCTTGGTTCGAGCTGGATTGTGCTTGGAAAGACCGCAACCACCAGCACTGTCAGGACCGAAGCGGCACGGTCGTGGTCTGGGGTGCCTTGGGGAGCCGTTCTTCGGCGATCTTCGACTTGGACGACGACGGCGACTTAGACATAGTCACCAACGATTTTAATTCTGAGCCTACTGTGCTGATCAGCAATTTGAGTGATAAAAAGCCGGCCCTGTCTTTTCTCAAGGTTGAGCTGATCGGCACGGCGTCGAACCGCAGCGGGCTAGGGGCCACGGTGGAGGTTCGAGTTGGCACCCAGACGTACACCAAAGTCCACGATGGGCAGTCGGGCTACCTCTCGCAAAGCCTCTATCCACTCTACTTCGGACTGGGCGCAGCCGAAGTCATTGACCAGATCGCCGTGCGCTGGCCATCCGGGCGGCAACAGATTGTCTCTGGCCCCATCGCAATCAACACCTTGGTCGAGGTAAGAGAATTTTAGAGTTTGCACAGATGCAGACTACCCTTAGGAGGAAGGCATTATGAGACTCAGATTGGCCTGTGCCGACTTCACTTTTCCGCTTCTGCCCCACGATCACGTTCTCGACTTGATTGCGATGTTGGAGCTCAAGAGAGTGGATATCGGCCTTTTTGAAGAGCGCTCTCACTTGCAGCCATCGTGCGAATTCGAGAATGTGCGGCGCTCGGCCCGACGACTTAAAAAGAAACTAGAAGATAGAGGCCTAGTGGCTGCCGACGTGTTCATGCAGGCAGCCCTAGACTTCGAGTCCTATGCCATCAACAATCCCCAAGAGAGGCGCCGGCACAAAGCGCGCGATTGGTTTCTCAAAACCCTAGAATACGCCATTGAGTGCGGTTCCAAGCACGTTAGTGGGCTACCTGGGGTACACTTTCGCGACGAAAAACGCAGCGACTCTTGGGGCCGGGCCGTGGACGAGCTGAACTGGCGAGTGGAACAGGCTCGCCAGCACCGCATCGTCTACGGAGTCGAACCCCACATCGGCTCGCTGGCTTCCCATCCTAAGTCGGTGGCCAGGTTGGTACGGGACGTTGGCGGACTGACCTTGACCTTGGACTACAGCCATTTCGTTCCTCGCGGCATCCCCGAATCCGCGGTAGAGGTCTTAATTCACTTCCACGTCCGCGGGGCGTGCCGGGGCAACGGCCAAGCCACCTTTGAGCGCAATACCTTGGATTTCGGGCGCATATTGGAGGTCATGTGCACGAGCGGTTATCGCGGCTGGCTCGAACTGGAGTATTGCTGGGGAGAGGGCCACGAAGGCTGCGACATGTTGGCCGAGACCATCCGCTTCCGCGACCACTTGCGGGCGCTAGCGGCATGAGAATTTTGCCCATGGCGGAACGCTTCAGAGTAGCGATCGTCGGCGTCGGCCGGATTGGCGCATTCCACGCCCGCCACGTCCAAGAGTTGGCCAGCGAGCGGGGCGACTGCGCGTTGACCGCCGTAGTAGACGGCTACGGCGACTTGGCCGCCGCGGTCGCGGCTCAGCTACAGGCCAGCCAAGAAACGGCCATTGGCGTTTTCAAAGACGTAGAGGAACTAGTGGCGGCTGCGGCGGCCGACGGCGCGTTTATTGCCTCGCGCACTGAAAACCACTACCGCGACGCCCAGATATTGATCGATGCGGGCTGGCGGGTGCTGATGGAAAAGCCGCTGACGCACTCTTTGGCCACCGCCCGGGAGTTTGCCGCCTATTTAGACGCCGACGAGTTTCGCCGCACGGCGCTGATGCAGGCTTTTATGCGCCGCTTTGACGCGCCGCTGCTGTGGGCCAAAGCTCTGTTGGATCAAGGGGCTATCGGTGCGCCGTTCAAGATCGTCTCGATCCTCGAAGACCCAGGGCCGCCGCCTGTGGGGTACAATAGCTCTGGCATACTCTCGGATATGGCGGTGCATAATATCGACGAAATTCTCTGGCTCGGCCGGCAGCAGCCCGAGCGGCTAGCTGGTTTTGGCAGCCTGCTGTACAACCAGCAGCACACAGACGTCAGAGAGGATTTCGACGATGCTCTCCTGCAGATGTACTTTCCTGAAAACCTGATCGGCCAGGTGACGGTGAGCCGCAACCACGTAGCCGGGTATCGCAATGAGACGTGGGTTTATGGGACGGAGGGGTTGGTGCATGTGGGGGCCTTTAGCGCGGACTCGCGCTCGGTGGCGGTGGAAGCATTTGGGCGGCGGGGCCTAATTGAGCGGCGGGAGTTCGCCCGGCGCGATTACCAAGCGGAAGTGCCGTTTTTTATCGAGCGTTTCGGGCCGGCGTACAAGGCCGAGGTAGCCCACTATATCGACCAGTGCCGCGCTGGTGCGCCCTTTGCCGTTGATCACCGCGATGGGCTGAGGGCGTTGGAGATCGCGATAGTGGGGAGTGGGGCGTTGCAGGGGCGCGAAAGGGGTGTATCGGTGTGATTTTGCCGGGTGCCATCGAGACACCAGGAAGGGCGGATATGCAAATCACGAAGATCGAGACCCTGCGGGCCAGTCGCTTTATCTACGTGCGGGTACACACCGACGAGGGCCTATCCGGAGTCGGCGAGTTGCACCCAGCAAGCGGCACTAGCGGTACGCCGTTTGCGCCCATTGCGGCGGTGGATTACTGCGCCGAGTACCTGATCGGCAAGAATCCCCTCCACATTGAGCGCAACTGGCAGCACATGTTCCGCCGCTGCGTGTTTCGCGGCGGAGCGGACACAATGGCCGCGATCGGTGCAATCGACATCGCGCTGTGGGACATCCAAGGCAAGGTAGCTGGGTTACCGGTCCATTCGCTGCTGGGTGGTCCCACACGGGAGCGCGTACGCGTGTACTCACATCTGCACGGCGACTCCCCGGCGGAGTTGGCCGAAGACGCCCGGCGCATGGTCGAGGCTGGCTACACAGCCCTGCGCCTCTATCCGTTCGGTGCCTTTGCGCCTAGTGGTGGGTTTGAAGAGGGCACGGGCTTGGAGCAGATGTCGTTCCGCGGCATGGCTAAGCACGCCGCGACTACCTTACAAGCGGTGCGCGACGCCGTGGGGGACGAGATCGATCTTATGGTCGATGTGGTCAACCGCCTCACGCCGCCGGAGGCTATCGAGGTAGCCAAGGCACTTGAGCCTTATGGTTTGTTTTTTTTTGAAGACCCTATCGAGCCTGAGAACATGGACGCATGGGGCCATGTTGCGGCCAATATGCCGGTGCCCGTGGCCATGGGCGAGCGGCTCTATACCACCTACCAGTTCCGCGAGTTGCTCGCCCACAAGGGGGCCTCGTACATCCGGCCGGACCTGTCGCTCGCCGGTGGAATCACGAATTGCAAAAAGATCGCGGCACTGGCCGAAGCAAGCTACGTGGGAGTCGCCCCGCACAACCCGCTGAGTTGCGTCCTGACTGCGGCGTGTGTGCAACTCGACGCTGCCATCCCCAACGTCTCTATCCAAGAGTACCCGAGAGACGAGGACGATGCCCCGAAACGAGATCTGGTCGAGATGCCAGTGCGGCGCGAGGGCGGTTTTTTAGTTGTTCCGCAGGCTCCCGGCATTGGTATTGAACTAAACGACGAAGCATTCCCACACTACCCGCCTGAGCCGTATACCCGGGAGCCGGTGATTGGACCCGACGGTGCTCTACGAGACTACTAGCTCGTCGGGCGGATGCGCGGGCCATTCAGCGAGCGGGAATGGGAAGCGTATCTGGCTTCCCGGCGAGAGCAGAACAAGTACCGGCCGCGGTGTCTGGCGATGCTGAGTCGGTTGGCGAGCAGGAGTCGGCGAATTATTGATCCGTAGTCCCATTCTAAGTACACGACGCAGGCCGTCCATACTTTGACGGCCTGTAAAAGATGTATATGTTGTCGTCAAATTGTTGAGAAAAATGACGACAAGCTAGTCAAATAACCATTCCGCGTATATTTGCAGCTCCCCAAAAAAGTTTCTTTCTCATAGGACCGCGCGGCGTTGGCAAAAGCACTTACTTGCGAATCACTTTCCCCGATGCACACGTCATCAATCTGCTCGCTGAGGATACGTACCAGCACCTGCTTGCAAGCCCAAGGCTCCTAGCCGCCGTGCCCGGCGACCACTGGGTGGTTTTGGACGAAATACAGAGACTGCCAGCACTGCTCAACGAAGTACACCGTTTTATCGAAGAAAAGGGGCTGCGCTTTGTTTTGTGCGGGTCGAGCGCGAGAAAACTCAAACGGGCCGGCGTCAATTTGCTCGCCGGGCGAGCTCTGTATCGCGCGATGCACCCCTTTATCCCCGAGGAATTGGGCGAGAAATTCGCGCTCGACGACGCTTTGCAACACGGCTTGCTGCCTATTGTATGGGATTCAGAGGACAAAGCAGAGACGCTTATGGCCTATACGCAAATGTATCTCAAAGAAGAGGTGCAAGCCGAAGCCCTGGTGCGCAACCTGCCGGGATTCGCACGCTTTCTGCCCGTTGCGGCGCTCTTTCACGGTCAAACCTTGAACGCGACCAACATTGCCAGAGAAGCCCAAGTTGCCCGCACGACGGTGGCGGGTTATCTGGAAATTTTAGAGGAAACGCTCCTCTGCTTTCGGCTTCCGGCCTATGAGACCCGATTGCGCGGACGCGAACGCAAATTGCCCAAATGGTATTGGTGTGATCCCGGTATTGTGCGAGCCATGAAAAAGGTCACGACGCCTCCGACGCCGGAGGAACGCGGGGTCTTATTTGAAGGGCTGATTGCACAGTTGATTCGGTCCTACACAGACTATCGCAAGCTGTGTGACGAATGCTTCTATTGGGCAACTGTTGCACAAACCCAAACTGAGGTCGATTTCCTGCTCAAACGCGGGGAAGAATTTGTCGCCATTGAAGTCAAGTCCGGCCGCATCTTTGCAGAAGCCTGGGGCAAAGGATTGAGAGCGTTGGCCACCCTAGAGGGCCTGTGCCGCCGCATTGTCGTCTATCCCGAAGGACCTGAGTTACAAACGGCAGATGGCATTGAGGTTCTGCCATTTGGGCGATTCTCCGAGCTGTTGGCCACCGATGCCCTGTGGCCATAACGAGGCGTTATGACGACTAAAATTAACCAAACATCCCTCGCGCTCGTGCGCGGCGATATTACCAAGGAACGAGTTGATGCGATTGCCAATGCCGCCAACGCGTTGCTCATGGGCGGTGGTGGCGTCGATGGTGCCATTCACCGCGCCGGAGGGCCGGCCATTGAGGCGAAATGCCGCCAAATCCGCGCCGAGCAGGGCGGTTGTCCCACAGGCCAAGCCGTACTCACGACGGGTGGCAACCTCCCAGCCAAGCACATCATCCACACCGTGGGGCCGATCTGGCGCGGCGGAACCGCCGGTGAAGCCGAACTTCTCGCTAGCTGTTATCGGGAAAGTTTAGGGCTTGCATTGAAGCATGGCATCAAGACGATTGCCTTCCCATCTATCAGCACCGGCGTGTACGGTTATCCAGTTGCACAGGCGGCGGTCATCGCGCTCAATGCGGTGAAGCAGTTCCTCGCCGCGCACGATGGTCTTGATGAAGTGCGTTTCGTCCTCTTCGACGATGCGACATACGACGCTTATGAGAACGCTCTCTCGAAGATGAGAGACTGACCGACTCGGTAAGGTATTTCACCTATGCTAAAAGTTCTCTCGAATCTCCTGAGTATGGGAAGTGCATATGTGGCAGTTACAACTGGAATCAGTGAAGTGAATTTCTTCATCGCCTAGGAAGTGCTTCCGCTTCAGTTGCGCTATTTCTCTATCGCATTTCTTCCAATGCCAGACAGGAATCGACAAACCAACTAGGATGAAGTGAGAAGTGTTGCCCGGAATATCCGGCGTACCGGATTCATCCATATGGCACAGATACATGAGTTTAAGGCATTGTTTATGCGTGAATTAGGTCTGAGTAGAACATAAAAAAGCGTCTGGGATTCAGGCTCAAAGCCTAAAGGTGAGACGCTTGGCGACTCATCCCAGACGCATGTCATATATAGACTACCCTTGTTATCGGGAGATGTCAACTGAAATTTAGGAGACAATGCAGTGGAGCAGTTCCTCGCAGTTTGCGATGGTCTCGCTGAGGTGCGTTTCGTCCTCTTCGACGATGCGACATACGACGCTTATGAGAACGCCCTTGCATAGCTAGCTCGTCGGGCGGACACAAGTATAGCGGACGAGAAATTGATAGAACGGCGCGGGTAAGAGCTTCGATTAACTCGCTCTA
Source organism: Candidatus Latescibacterota bacterium (assembly GCA_007571365.1). GTDB lineage: Bacteria > Latescibacterota > UBA2968 > UBA8231 > UBA8231. The sequence continues at coordinate 8,892 of RKRN01000057.1, read as the reverse complement.
CTCCACCCTTCTCAACGTCCCCCCATCTTTCACCGCCTCGTAAATCTGGGCGAACTCGCGGCTGTTGTCGTCTTCAACCGGCAGGCACTCGGAGCCGCTTTCGCAGACGGGCATGGCGTCGCGGGGATACTCGTTGTGGAGGGCCTGTTTGGAGCAGCCGTAGTAGGTGACTTCGCCGTTGGCACGGGCATAGCGATAGACGTGGCGGGGCGGATCAACCCAACTGTAATCCACTCGGTATTGCTCTATGGCTTGGCGGTCAAGCTCGACGCCGAGGCCGGGTTGTTCGGGAACTCGGTAATAACCGCCGCGCAGTTGGATAGGGGCGGCCAAAAGTTGGCTCTCCCAGATGTTCATGCAGGTGATGGCTGGCCATTTGCTCTGAGGGCAGACCGCGCCCAAGTGAGCGGCCCACGTGGTGGTGATACCCGTGCCGACGAGCTGGAGCCAAAAGGGTTTGTTGGCCACGTCGGCAACCGCGGATTGCTGCGCGATACCGTGGGCCCCAGCGCAGACGACAAAACCGTCGACAACATCCTCTTGCAGGGCGGTGAGAATCGGCGGTGAACCATAGTGCATGGCTAGCGGGCGGGGAAGGTGGTTGCGGATTTGGGCGTTGCCGGCCACATCGGATTGGGGAATCGGCGTCTCAATCATCGCCACCTGTGGGTATTGCTCCAAAGTTGACAAAAACTCGACCGCACCAGCGGCGTTGGCCAGCGTACCGTTGAAGTCCAAGTCGAGCTTGAACTGCGGGGGAACGGCCTCGACGATGGCTTGGATGCAGGCGTGCAGGTCGAACCAAGTCCGCGCCTTGAGCTTGGCGGTGGTATAGCCTTGCGCGACGGCGTCAGCACACTGGTGCGCCCAGTCGGCGGCCGGCATGTCTATCGCCCACCACGACAGCGGGCACCACGTGCGGACCTTGGAGCCCAACAGGCGGTAGGCCGGGGTGCCCAAGACCTTGCCTACCGCGTCGAAAAGTGCCTGCTGGACCCCGGCCCCCAACGCATCCTGCCACAGCAAGTCGCCAGCGGCGCGGCCGACGATGCGGTCTGCAATGTCTTCGGGGACTTTGGCCCACGTGTAGTTGGGAATGGTCTCGCCCCAGCCGATGGTGCCGTCGGCGAGGGTGATCTTGCAGAGTTGGACAATGCGCCAGTGTGGCAGCCAGTACTGCATGTGCTGATTGGTGTGGCAGGTAAAAGGAACGTCTAAGTGGATGAGTTCGACGGATTGGACCTGCATGGGGGACTCCTTTTCTTTTGCAAGAGGTGGGAGGAGCTAGATACGGAGGGTTTGGGTGGGTGTCAATAGGCGTTAGCAGCGGTTGGGAGCACGGGCGGGCTGCCCGCGTCGTGCCGCGTCAAGTTTCACTCAGTTGTTTTTCACAGCCACAAAGCATAGAAATTTTCACCCAGAGCAGAGTTGTATTAAAATCTGATGTTACGCAGTGGCGTTAGCGTCGGCGATGTCCCCGGTGCCGGTTCAACCGTAGGGACAGACCTATGTGTCTGTCCCCCAAAGGACCCGCCGGCACCGGTGTCCCCGGTGCCGGCCGAAGGGCACTCCATGGAAGCGGACTGCGTAACGTCAGTTAAAATTTCTGCTTTCAGAGCCGGCGTCTCGCTCCATGCAAAAATAGACGTTTTAGACCCGTTTTTCAGGAGAAACTGAACGATGAGCGATGGATTTCAAAGAGTGCTCAACCACATCCGGGCGACCACGGAAACAGAATTTGCAAAGGGCAAACTCTTTGAGCGGCTGATGAAAAAGTACCTCCACGAGGATCCGCTATACAGCGACCGCTTTGCCAATGTCTGGCTGTGGTCCGAATGGGCAGCAACGCGTCCTGACGGTCCTTGAGCCGCGCCATTGCATTCACCAACACCATCGCATCGTCGAAGCGACTGGAGACGCATTGGGACGATATTATAGATCAGGCGATCAACCTGCTGCCCGGAACCGAACAGCCCACTGCGCTGCGCTGTGAAACGCGCCATGTAGATGGGCAGCATCACGCGCTAGACCGCAAAGCCCGCATTGAGTGGCTGAAGGATTCTTCTGGGGGAACCTGTCGCATCCTCTCCAATGCGCGTTGCCTGTCCGAAGGCATTGACGTGCCGGCACTCGACGCGGTGCTGTTTATGAGCCCGCGCAACAGCCACGTCGATATTGTGCAAGCGGTGGGCCGCGCCATGCGCAAGGCCGACGGCAAGGAATACGGCTACATCGTGTTGCCCATAGCCGTACCGGTTAATGTTGATCCGGCAACGGTGCTAGACGACAATGCGCGTTTCGCCGCGGTCTGGAGCGTACTGCGTGCGCTGCGCTCGCACGACGACCGCTTTGACGCGGAGATCAACAAAATCGACCTCAACAGAACGCCCACTTCGCGCATCATTTTCAGTGGTCCAGCCATCGGCGATGGGAATGTCGGCGCAAAGGAGTTACCGTTCCCGCCGCTGGAACTGCCGCCGGGGACGTTTTATGCGCGGATCGTCGAAAAGTGCGGCGACCGAAAGTACTGGGAGAATTGGGCAAAAGATGTGGCGGATATTTTCGACCAACTCGTCCAGCGCATCAAAGGCTTGCTCGCCAAGCCCGACAACCAAGATTTGCGGGAGTGGTTCGCGGCGTTTCACGAGGAATTGCAGGCGTCGATTAACGACGCTATCACGCCTGACAGTGCCGTGCAGATGATGGCGCAGCACATTTTGACTCGGCCCGTGTTCGAGGTGCTTTTCGCGGGTTATGACTTTGCCAAGCACAATCCGGTGGCGCAGGCATTGGATCGGCTGCGCGATGACTTCGGCGAGTTTGGCTTAGAAAACGAAACCCGCGATTTGGAGCGTTTTTACGATAGTGTGCGTCTGCGGGCGCGTGGCTTGGACAACTCGGCGGCGCGGCAGAAGGTGTTGATGGAGTTGTACGAGAAGTTCTTTGCCACTGCGATGAAAAAGGACGCAGACCGGCTCGGCATTGTCTATACGCCGCCCGAGATTGTGGACTTTATTCTCGCTAGTGCCGACGAGGTGCTGCGCGGCGAATTTGGCCGCTGTCTGTCGGACGAAGGGGTGAATGTACTCGAACCGTTTACGGGCACGGGTATTTTCTTAGTGCGGCTGTTGTCATCGGCCCTGATTCGCGACGAGGACTTGCGGCGCAAATATCGCGACGAACTTCACGCCAACGAGATCGTGCTGCTGGCTTACTACATCGCGGCGACACCTGCAACGCTACGTCAATGAGTTCTGCTATCGCTACAATCTTCGCAGGACGACACCCGAGTTCGCCTTTAATCTCACCATCAATCGAGCCTTGGGAGCGTAAACATGAGCGAACAAGAACCGCTGAAAGTAATCGCAGGTCAACTAGATCGCCCGTTGATAATTGGCGAGATCGAGATACCCTGCTATGTGCTAGAAGATGAAACCCGCGTTCTCACTCAAACTGGATTCCTAGAGGGATTAGGACGCTCTGGAACACCAACCAGTGCCTCTGGTGCAGAGCAATTCGCCAAAATGCCCGCTTTTTTACGTGCCACTAACCTTAAGCCTTTTATAGACAACACCTTAACCAAATCGCCAACTCCGGTTAGATTCAAGCTGGCGACAGGAGGGAAGATCGCGTTGGGATACGATGCTATCTTGCTTCCTGAAGTTTGCGAGGTCTATCTAAAAGCCCGCGATGCAGGTGCGCTTTTGGCTTCACAGGCCCACACCGCCGCTCAAGCTGAAATCCTTATGCGCGGCTTTGCTACCGTTGGCGTGATTGCTCTTGTCGATGCAGCTACGGGCCATCAGCGGATCCGCGAAGAACGCGCCCTTGCTACAATCCTTGAGCGATTCATCGCCAAAGAATTGCAGCCTTGGACGAAAACCTTTGACTATGAGTTCTACCGCCAGATATTTCGCCTTAAAGGTTGGCCCGGCCCCAATGGTGTCGCGCGGCCGTCTGTAATAGGCCACTACACCAATGACAATGACATTGTGTACAGCCGTCTAGTGCCGGGCGTCCTCAAAGAGCTGCGGCGTGTTAATCCTACGCTCCCCAGCGGCAAGGGTCGCCGCAACACACATCACCATGGTTTACGCCCGACCTAGGCCACCCCAAGCTCAAAGAACATCTAGCCGCCGTTATCGCGCTGATGAAAGCGTCTTCCAACTGGAACATCTTCATGCACAATCTGAACCGAGCACTTCCCAAGGACGAGCAACAGCTTGAGTTGTTACTTGAGGACTAGCTAGGCATTAATGCCCAAGATGAGCACAGGAATGTCGATGTCGGCTACGCCGCGCGTTTTTAGGTCCCAAACAAACTGCTCGAAGTAAGACACGCCGGACGACATCTCATCCGCGAACGATTTGACAGGCACAATCTCAACCCCGGCGCAGATCAAGCCGAGGTTCTTGAAGATGGTCATTTTGGCGCAGACGTTGTACACCATGAAGGCGTATTTGCCGAACTGCACTTCTACGCCAAGACGATCTTTGAGGAAGTCGATTTCTCGGAACGCCCTTCGATTTAACTGCTTTGGTTCGTAGCCTGAGCGATAATAGGCCGTAGAGTTAGAGTAATCGCACTGCACACGCTCCTTTTGCCAGCCCCTTGTTGCAAAGCCTGAGCCAAACGCCTCGTTCAAGCTCTTGGGGCCATACAGCACCTTCCCCGACTTTGTTTTTTCCTTGCTCGTTTTGTCCTTGTGCAGCGAGGCGTCAACTTCAGCGATAATGTCTTCTAGCTCTTGTATCAACTGCGGCCACTTACGTCGAATAGCTCGTCCGCCGTTGAATGGGTACTCCGCTGCAACAATCATTGGGTCTCCTTCATCCATTCGAGCGGCATTTGTGCTACGCGCTCGTTCCCAGTGGGTTTGTGAATAGGTTTTCCCAAAGGGCGAATTGGTAACGTCCCATTCCGAAACTGCTCAATCCGATCTTTGGCGATAGCGATGTATTCGGCGTTCTGTTCGGCGGCAATCGCTTTGCGATTGTGCTTCAAGGCTGCAATGATGGTAGAGCCAGCGCCGCAGTATGGATCCAAGACAATTCCGTCTTCATTGGTAAGAGCCAAAACGCACCGCTCTACTAGCTCAATGGGGAACTGGCACGGATGGAGCGTCTTCTCAGGGTGGTTCGCCTTCACGTTGGGAATATCCCAGACGCCTTCTTCCCAGTCCTGTTGCACTATGTCCCAAACGTCAGACGGGTTTTTGCCTAGTGGATTGCCCGATAGCTGGCCGCGCTTAGGTCCTTTGAAATGCCGCTTGCCCGGATACTTGGCGGGGATCCGAACAGGGTCCAGATTAAAGACATACTCTTCACCCTTGGTGAACCACAGGATCACTTCGTATCGACCCGAGAATCGCCTAGAAGCGTGTAGGCCGTGATTGAAACGCCAGATAATCCGGTTGCGCAGATAAAGGCCACGTCGCTTGAATAGCTCGTAGAAGTAAATGTCGAGGGGGAACACTTCGCCCCTGTGGACGTAGTTACCAACTTGCCAGCAGACGCTTCCGGTTGGAGCAAGGACTTCGATCAGGGCCTCTATGACGGACTCCTGCTCGCACAGGTAGTCCTCTAACGGTACCGCCTTCTCGTACTTTTTCCCTATGTTATAAGGGGGAGAAGTGATGATTAAATCGACAGAATCAGGTGGGGTGTTGGCGAGTAAGTCTAGGCAATCCCCTTCAAAAAGCATGGCTTACTATCCTCCTTATGTAAGTCAAGACCTTAAAGTAGGAAATTCCGATTCGTGATATAGCGAAGGAAAGACCGGCCCATACTCCCACGCTTCGGCATATTCGTCGTCAATAAGAGGTTTTTCATAAATAGCTAAATGCCAGCCGTGAGCAATATAGACCAATTTTTGAATCTGCAACGGAGAAAGTTCGATGCCTTCTTTGCCAGCGAGATCTAAAAAGTAGTTCGCAACCTCTTTTGCCGAGTATCCCATGCCATTCCTCCTGTGCAAGCGGTCATATTACTGAACAAATGAACACTGCTCACTAGTGTCAAGGATCTTTTTAGATATAATACAGCAGTTAGCTTGCCAGAACAAAAAGATGGAAATTCGCCAATTCGCCGAGCAAGTGCTTTTCGGAACGCGCTGGGAAGACAAACTGGTCGCCCTCGATCGCTACGAGGACCACACGCCCGGGGCGGGGATTGCGACGCCGAGCGCGCCGGGACGCCCGCCCGGCTTGGGGCTGGACGAGTGGCACCACCGGAAAAAGCTCCGCTTCCGCGACGTGCGCCACTTTCACAGCGAAAAGGAACGCGGGCTGGTCTTACACTTTTTTGCCAATCACGAACTGCTCGCCCTGGAGCTGATGGCCCTGGCCCTGCTCAAATTTCCGCAGGCACCAGCAAAGTTTCGCCGCGGCTTAGTGCAGACGCTCAAAGACGAGCAACAGCACGTGCGGCTCTACCAGCAGCGGATGCAGGAAATTGGCGTACAATTTGGCGAGATTCCGGTCGGCGATTTTTTTTGGCAAGCCATCGGCCCAATGGAAACCCCGCTGGACTTTGTAACCGGCTTGAGCCTAACCCTCGAACAAGCCAACCTCGACTACGCCCGGCACTACGCCGAGGTCTACCGGCAATTGGACGACCCGGAAACGGCGGCGATTCTGGAGCGGATCTACCGCGACGAAATCGGCCACGTCAAACACGGATTGACGTGGTTTAGACGCTGGCAGGAGGCCGAGCTGAGCGAATGGGAAGCCTATCGCCAAGCCCTGCGCTTTCCGCTAGGTCCGGCGCGGGCCAAGGGCATTGGCTTCAACCGCGTGGGGCGGTGCCAAGCTGGGCTCTCTGTGGACTATATCGACGAATTGGAGTTGTTCTCGCAGTCGCGGGGACGCTGCCCGGCTGTGTATTGGTTCAATGCCGACTGCGAGGCGCAGGTGGCCTCGAACCAGCCGGGTCGGAGGCCGCCGCAGCAAGTGGCCGAGCTGGAGGCCGACTTCCAAGCACTGCCCATGCTGCTAGGCGTCCGCGACGACGTGGTGCTGTTGCACAAGAAGCCTTCGCCGGGCTTTTTGCGGCGGATGCAGGCGTTGGGCTTTGCCATACCGGAATTTGTCGAGTGCAGCGCCGATGGCTTAGCGGCACTGGCCGAGCGCAAGGTCAACGCACTCAGGCCCTGGGGTTGGAGTCCAGACAGTGCCGAGTTGTTTGCGCCGTTGGTCGCCGGCTTGCCTCGCGGTGGGGAGGGGCCTTGCTGGAGCGCGGCTGTGCGGTCGCTTTACGCCAAGTCGTGGAGCGCGGCGCGGTTGGGTGAATTTCTCGCGGCGGAACAGGCCAGTTACTTGTGTGGGATGGATGTGGTCGGCGCGGCTTGTGAGACGATAGAACAAGCCGTGGCAGAGATAGAGCGCTTAGCCGAGGTGGGTTTTGACGCGGTGGTTGTCAAAGCCATCTACGGCTCTTCGGGCCGTGGTCAGATCCACTGCCGTGGGGGACAACTGCGCCCCGAGCAGCGCGGTCGGCTGAAGAACATTTTGCGGCAGCAAGGCCAGGTCGTAGTAGAGCCGTGGCTCGACAAAGTGGCGGACCTGTCGCTGCATTTTGACGTAGGGGCCGAGGGTGCGGTAACGGTGGCTGGCTGGACGCGGTTTTTCACCGATGGCCGCGGACAGTATCGCGGCTCGTTTGTCGGCTCGCTTACCACTGGCCTCGACGAGGAAGTGAAGCGGTTTCTCTATGGCGATGGCCGCGATGCCCGCCGCTTGCCGAAGTTGGGCGAGCAACTCGCCGAATGGCTCGCTGAGCCGTTGTGCGCTGCTGGCTACCAAGGGCCGGTCGGCGTGGATGCTATGGTGTACCGCGACCGCGACCGTCTGCGGCTCAAGCCGATTGTGGAGGTCAATCCGCGCACGACGATGGGGCGGGTAGCACTCAAGCTCCAACAGGCAGTTAATTCGGCGCGCACAGCCCTGTGGCGGGTGATTAGCCGGCGCGAGGTGGTAGCGGCTGGGTTTGCCGGCTTGGCTGAATGTGCTGCTGCCCTAGAAGCCGCACATCCGGTCGAGTTGATGCCCGATGGCAAGCAGTTGAGCGGTGGAGTGCTTTTTACGACCGATCCGGCGCAGGCTCAATCTTTCGCTACTGTACTGATAATTGGCGAATCGCTAGCAGCGTGTGAGGGGTATTTGCGGGCGGCGGGGCTGGCATTCAAGTAAGCAGCGAACCATCGCGGTCTATCCATGACGGACTACTCGTCGGCTTCTAAGAGGGGCCGGAGTGCCTCCAGACTTTCTACTTGGACCGCCGCCCGAAACAACTGCTTGAGACACTGCAAATCCCCGATGCCCTGTATGCGAGCGACCAACGGATCCGACGCGCCGAGCGCGAAGCGAATCTCCAGGACGTCGAGCAGATCTTCAATGGCGCGATCTCGCTCGCCTTGCTCAATGCCTTGCTCAATGCCTTGCTTGAGAGCTTGTTGGGTGAGTAATTGGGCAAACGATGATTCACGGATAAGATCCATGATTCCCTCCTTAGAAAGAATAGCCGCAATGGTTTCCGGCGCGTACACCAACCCACTGAGCACCGACAAGCCGCCGACCAAATTGCCCCGCGCCAACTCTGCCAGCGGCAAGGCTTGGGCCGCCTGCACACATTGACGCAGCCACGTCTCGGCGGCCTGTCCGGGTGCTGGCTGCATCAATGGGGCGAACGCCAGTAGCCCCGCCGGCCCCGCCGCCAACACCGGCGGACCGGCCTGTTGGCTCAGCCGGATCACCTTGTATTCTATCAGGATGCGGTGGCCAGGACGATCTTGAAGATATAGTAAAGCCCATAATTAGTTATACAATTTTATAATATCATCAATAGATGCTTCCGCCCGGTATTGACGCATCCGTTTAATGTTGGCGAAGTCCTT
>RKRN01000082.1 GCA_007571365.1 Candidatus Latescibacterota bacterium | reverse complement strand
CTTGTCCACGTGCGGAGACCGCAGCACGGTATAGATCGTCCGCGCGGTCGGCAGCGGCACCGGACCGGCAATGCGTGCACCGCTGCGTTTGACCGTCTGGACGATCTCGTCCACCGATTTATCCAATGCCACGTGGTCGTAGGCTTTCAGGCGAATGCGGATTCTATCAACGGCCACGAAATCCTAGCTCCCTAATCAACCCTAGACTGATGGAAAACCTCAGTGGTGCAAAAGAAAAACTGAGGACGTAGCCGAAGAAAAACGGCTTTTCGCACCCCTTCCTTGGGGGCAATACCACCACTTCGGCCCTGAACTTCGTGTGAGGCTGGACAGAAATGCTCTGCGATTCAATACGTCTCGACGATCCTGCTGTCTTCGAGAATCACATCCAAACACAAACTCTGTAGTTCCTTGACCAACACATTGAACGATTCTGGAATGCCTGGTTCCGGCGGATTCTCGCCTTTTACAATGGCCTCGTAGATTTTGGAACGCCCGGCGACATCGTCGGATTTAACCGTCAGCATCTCTTGCAGCGTGTAGGCCGAGCCGTAGGCCTCCAGTGCCCACACTTCCATCTCGCCGAAACGCTGGCCGCCGAACTGCGCCTTGCCACCCAAGGGCTGCTGAGTGACCAGCGAGTACGGCCCGATGGAGCGAGCGTGGATTTTGTCGGCGACCAAGTGCGAAAGCTTTAACATGTATATGTAACCTACGGTCACTCGCTTGTCTAGCTTGGTGCCGGTCCGGCCATCGTAGAGCACTTGTTTACCGTCGTTGGGCATCCCGGACTCATCAAGCATTACTCGCACCTCGTCGAGGGATGCCCCGTCAAAAACCGGGGTCGCCACATGTAGGTCTAGGGCGTGGGCGGCCATGCCTAGATGGGTTTCAAAGATCTGGCCCAAGTTCATGCGCGAGGGTACGCCCAAGGGGTTGAGGGCGATATCTACGGGCGTACCGTCTTCGAGGAAAGGCATATCCTCCTCCGGCGCGATATACGCGACTACGCCCTTGTTGCCGTGGCGGCCAGCCATCTTGTCGCCGACCGAGAGCTTGCGCTTCTTGGCCACATAGACCTTGACTAGCTGCGCGATGCCCGGCGGCAACTCATCGCCGCGCGTGATGCGCTCTACTCGGCGCTCCGTTTGCTCGTCGATCAGCTTTAGCTGCTCTTCGGCATAGCGCAACAGTTCGGCGACTTCGACGCTGACTTCGGGATCTGCGGTCCAGTCCTCTTCGGGCTGCAATGCGGAAAAATCATCGCTCAACCGTTCGAGCAGCCGCTCGCTCAATTGAGTGCCTTTGCGCACCTTCAACTCGCCGTCTTGAGAATGCCAGTTGCCCAACTTGATATTACCCACCACCTCCAGCAACCTAGTATTGCGCTCGGCAATCAGGCGCTCCTTGCGCTCGAACGCCTCTTTCTCACAAGCGGCGATGCTCTCCCGACGTCGGGGTGAACTGCTCCGCTCGCGGCGCGAAAAAACTTTGCGGTCGATGACCACGCCTTCCATGCCGGGCGGTGCTTTCAGCGACGCATCGCGGACATCCCCGGCCTTCTCGCCGAAAATCGCCCGCAAGAGACGCTCTTCGGGCGACAGTTCGCTCTCCCCCTTGGGCGTCACTTTGCCGACTAGAATATCGCCGGGACCAACCTCGGCCCCAATGCGGATAATACCTTCGTCGTCGAGATTGCGCACCGCTCCTTCGCTGACATTGGGAATCTCGCGGGTGATCTCCTCTTGACCGCGCTTGGTGTCGCGCACTTGCAGCTCAAATTCCTCAATGTGGACGGAAGTGAAGATGTCCTTTTTGAGGAGACGCTCGCTGACGACGATAGCATCTTCGAAGTTGTAGCCGTTCCAAGGCATAAAGGCCACTAGGACGTTCACGCCTAGAGCTAAGTCCCCTCGGTCCGTAGCAGCACCATCGGCCAAAGGCTGACCGGTCTGTACCTTGTCGCCGACTTGGACCAAGGGCCGCTGGTTGATGCAGCAGTCTTGGTTGGAACGGGCGAACTTAGTCAACTTGTACTCATCGGCGTCTGCTGTGTCCAGCGGAGTCAACCGCGTGCTGTACTTCTTGTCGCGGCGCACAATAATGCGCTCGGCATCGACGCTGACGACCACGCCGGGATTGCGGGCTACGACGATCGCCCCTGAATCGCGCGCGACCTTGCTCTCCATACCAGTTCCGACATACGGTGCTTCGGTAAAGAGCAACGGCACGGCCTGGCGCTGCATGTTGGAACCCATAAGCGCTCGGTTGGCATCGTCGTGTTCGAGGAAGGGGATTAGGGCCGCCGCCCCGCTGACGAGCTGATTAGGCGATACATCCATGTAGTCAACCTCGTTAGGGGTTACCATCGGATAATCATCCCGCTTGCGAGCTTTGACCAATGGGTTGATAAATTTGCCTGCGTCGTCAATGGGTGCGTTGGCTTGGGCGATGATGTATTTGTCTTCTTCGGCCGCCGTCAGAAACTCGATCTCATTTGTCACCTTACCATTTATCACCTTGCGGTACGGCGTCTCCAGAAAGCCGAAGTAATTGACCCGTGCATACGTACTCAACGAGGAGATCAGGCCGATATTGGGGCCTTCCGGCGTCTCGATGGGACATATCCGACCGTAGTGCGTATAGTGTACATCCCGCACTTCAAAACCAGCGCGGTCGCGGCTTAGCCCCCCCGGACCGAGGGCACTAAGGCGACGCTTGTGGGTCAGCTCGTCGAGCGGATTGGTCTGCTGTATAAACTGCGAGAGTTGGCTCGAACCGAAAAACGCTTGGATCACGGTGGAAACCGTTCGCGCATTGACCAAATCGTGCGGCGTGATTTGATCTTCGTCGCGTAAGTTCATGCGCTCGCGAATCGTCCTCGCCATGCGCGTCAGGCCCATGCTAAATTGTTGGGCTAGCAACTCGCCGACCAAGCGCACGCGGCGATTGCCCAGATGATCGATATCGTCGGTATTGCCCTGCCCCACTCGCAAACCCAACAGGTAGTGGATTATTGCCATGAAGTCTTCGATATGTAGCACCGTGCTCTCGAAGGGGATACCCACGTCCAAACGGCGATTAATTCGATAGCGGCCCACGTCGCCTAGGTTGTAGCGCTTGGCGTTGAAAAAGAGCCGATCTAGCAATTCGCGCACGGTTGCGATATTGGGCGGGTCGCCAGGACGCAGGAGGTTGTAGATGCGCGTGAGGGCATCGTCCTCGTCTTTACTCGGATCCTTAGCGAGCGTATTCTCTATAACCCCGGGATCTTTGTCTGGTGGAGCGGCCAAAACCTTTAACTTCTCGATAGTGGCGTTTTGTAGCTTCTTTAGGTTTTCGTTGCTTATCTGCTCGTAAGCATCTAATAAAATCTCACCGCTGTCTTTATCGACGATGTCCTCACCGCCGTTGTAGCGGTCAATCAATTCTTCGTCTACAGCTTCCTCGACCTCCTCGCGGAACAGACTGAGAATTTCGCCATTCTTGGAGAAGCCGAGCGCCTTCAAGAACGAACTCACCGGCAGCTTGCGCTTGCGGTCAATATGCACGTACATGATGTCGTTGATGTCCATGCTGAACTCTAGCCACATGCCCTTGTAGGGCAAGATCCGCGCCGAGAACAGCCGCTTGCCATTGGGGTGCAAGGTCTCGTCGAAGAACACGCCAGGCGAGCGATGGAGCTGGCTGACGACAGTGCGTTCAGCTCCGTTGATAATAAACGTCCCTTCGCTAGTCATCAGGGGCAGTTCGCCCAAGAATACGGCCTGTTCGACCACGTCCTTGACAGGAAGGTCCTTGCTTTCCTTGTCGCGGGTCACGAGACGCAGGGTCGCACGCAGCGGGGCGGCGAAAGTCATGTCCCGCTCGCGGCATTCCTCTTCGCTATAGCGGGGATTGCCGATGGAGTAGCTGACGTATTCGAGAGAGTATAGCCCGTGGACATCGGTAACTGGGAAAATACTCTGGAAGACCAAGTGTAAACCGCGCCGCTGGCGCTGATGGGGCAAAACGGAGAGCTGCAGGAAATCCGCGAAGGAGTCAAGCTGAACCGAAAGCAGGTTTGGCATCTCTGCGGCTTCTTTGATTTTGCCAAAAGAGCGCCTTTTAATACTGCCGTTCGTCTTTGCCAAAATCCAACTCCTCAATTTTTAGTTTAAGCCAAATGCTCATGGAGCTATTGGCCAATAGCTCCATGAATGCACACTGCGAAAAAGCAGGTATGAACGAATGAGCTACTAGGTCCTACTGGAGTTCTACCGTGGCTCCGACATCCTGAAATCGGCTCTGGATTTCTTCGGCTTCTTCCTTAGTCACTCCTTCCTTGACCGGCTTGGGTATCTCGTCGACGAGCGCCTTGGCCTCTTTCAGCCCTAAACTAGTGAACTCGCGGACGACCTTGATAACTTGGATCTTCTTCTCGCCAGCACTAGTAAGCACTACATCAAAGGAGTCCTTCTCCACGGCGGCCTCTTCGCCAGCACCATCGCTGGGCATCGCACCAGCCATCATCACCGGTGCTGCGGCCGACACGCCAAACTTGTCTTCGAGGGCTTTGACCAACTCGGCTAGTTCTAGGACCGTTAGGCCGCCGATGGTCTCAATGATTTCACCTACTTTGCTATTAGCAGTGGTGGCAGTGGTTTCTTCGGTCATGAGATACAGCCTCCTGTATATCCGTATTTGAGTTTGTTAAAAGGGACGAATGAGAATCAGGCGTTTTCCTCGCCTTCTCCCCGTTGCTTTTCGATGGCTGACAACGCGCAGACTAAGCCCCGGAGCAACCCATTCAAGACGCCGCTTAGCCCGTAGAGTGGACTCTGGATGCCGGCAGCTACCTTGCCTAGCAATTCTTCCTTAGAGGGCAGCTTAGCCAACGCCTCAACTTTGTCGGCATCGAGGATTTCACCCTCCATAAAGCCGGTCTTGATCTGAATTTTCCCGCCATCGGCGACGAAGTCTTGCAGAATTTTGGCCGGTGCGATGGGATCTTCTTTTGAATAGGCCAAGGCCGTAGGCCCGGAGAAATACTCCTTGAGACCGGCCATGCCGACTTCCTCAGCCGCACGAATGGCCAAGCGATTTTTGATCACTTGGTATTGGACATCGGCATCGCGCAGCTTGTTGCGCAACTCGGTCACGGCAGCTACGTCAATACCCGTAAAATCAGCTAAATAAAAGCCCTTGGCCTCGGCCATAAGGGCCTTCAATTCCTCTATTTTCGCTTCTTTCTCTGCTGTCGCCATAATAGCGCTTTCTTTAGACAGCCAACTGGGCGCGGTCGATCTTGATGCCCGGCCCTACTGCCGACGAGAGGACTAACTTGCGGATGTACTGCCCTTTTGCCGCGGCCGGCTTGGCGCGCAAAAGGGCATCGGTAAACGCCTGGGCGTTTTCGATCAGCGCCTGATCGGCAAAGGACAGCTTACCGATGGGGCCTTGGGCGTTGTTGCCGGACCTGCTGTCGGCGCGGTATTCAATGCGGCCGGCCTTGGCCTCGCGGACAGCTTGGGCTACCTCGCGCGTTACCGTGCCGGTCTTGGGATTGGGCATCAAGCCTCTCGGCCCCAAGATCCTCCCCAGCTTACCTACCTGCCCCATCATGTCTGGCGAGGCAATGACTAGGTCGAAATCGAGCCAACCGCCCTGGATTTTCGCGGCCATATCGGCCCCACCGACGAAATCGGCTCCAGCGTCTTCGGCCTCCTGCACTAGCGGTCCTTGGGCGAAGACTAAGACCCGGAGCTCCTTCCCAGTGCCGTGGGGCAACATCACTGTACCGCGCAGTGCTTGATCGGCCTGGCGACCATCAATCCCCAAGTTGCAAGAAAGCTCAACAGTCGGGTCGTAATTGTACGCAGGAAATCCCTTGAGGATTTTGATCCCCTCTTCCCACGAATAGGCCCTGTCGCGGTCGAAAGACGCCAAGGCATTTCTGTATTTTTTTCCTCTGGCCATATCCTAACTTCTTACGAGGGTTACAATGCGAAGCAACTACTCAATCAAGAGCCCCATACTGCGGGCCGTTCCCGCGATCATTGACATCGCAGCTTCCATTGAGGCCGCGTTCAAATCGGGCATTTTTAATTCGGCGATTTCGCGCACTTGATCCGAAGATACAACGCCGATGTGATCCCGGTTGGGCACACCCGACCCCTTGGCTTTTCCAGCAGCCCGCAAAAGCAGCACCGCAGCCGGCGGCGTCTTGGTAATAAATGAAAACGTGCGGTCGGCGTACACCGTGATGATTACGGGAATGATCAAGCCCTGCTGGTCTTGGGTCTGGGCATTGAACGTCTTGCAGAATTCCATGATATTGACGCCGTGTTGCCCCAGTGCGGGCCCAACGGGCGGCGTCGGATTCGCCTGACCGGCTGGAACCTGCAACTTGATCTGGGCTATTTCCTTTTTAGCCATTTATCTTTTATTCCTTTAGAAATCAGCCGACCGGCTCTCGAACCGGCTCAACCTGCAACACGTCTAATTCCACTGATGTACCGCGCCCAAAGATGCTCACCATGATTTTCAACCTGCGCTTCTCCGGCAGTACCTCCTGCACGGTGCCAATAAAATCCTTGAACGCGCCATCGTTGACTTTAACTTGATCGTCAACGGCAAAGGGAATATCCTCAACCTCTTGGTCTTTGCGACGATCGATATGCCCCAAGATGCGGTCAATTTCCTCCTGCCGCAGCGGTTGCGGCTTGCGTGCTGGGCCGACGAAGTTGGTCACCCCGGGAATGTTGGTCACCTGGAACCAAGCGTCCTTGGACATTTCCATTTCCACTAGCACATAGCTAGGCAAAAACCGCTTCCTAGTCTTGGTTTTCTTACCGGCACGGAGTTCGACTACTTCCTCGGTCGGCACGACGACCTGGGCAATCGCACCGTTGGCAGCCCCCGACTCAATGAGCGACTCCAAGTAGGTCTTTACTTTATTTTCGTGCCCCGAATATGTATGTAGAGCGTACCAGTGCTGTGCCATGGCTTCAATCCGGTGTTAGCTCCTATTCGCCGAGTACAAATAAATAAGGAAAAGAAGCGACGCACGTTATGCATCGCTTCCCTTAGATACGCTCCCAGCGGGTATTACTGGCCTAGAAGTATTCCCCAAATAAAAGAAATAATCAGGTCGAATATGCCAATAAAAACCGCAAAAATCGCCGAAAAGACTAATACCACCCCGGTGGAACTGACCAAATCCTCGCGAGTAGGCCAACTTACTTTGGAAAATTCGGTCCGCACATCTTTGATGAAATTAGTAAGTTTATTCCACATCCCATTCCCTAATGCAGAAGCCTGGCAGGGCAGACAGGACTTGAACCTGCAACCGCCGGTTTTGGAGACCGGTGCTCTACCAATTGAGCTACTGCCCTATGCCTAACGGGCTTCCTTGTGAGCCGCGTGCTTGCGGCAAAAACGACAATACTTTTTGTACTCCACGCGGCTTGGCTGGTTTCGTCTATTTTTGGTCGTCGTGTAATTTTGCTGGCTGCATACTTCGCACTCCAGCGTTATTTGATCTCTTGGCATCAGAATTTGTCGCGTTTAGATGGAAACACTTGGGAAAGTGGAGCCGATGACCAGGATTGAACTGGTGACCTCATCCTTACCAAGGATGCGCTCTACCGACTGAGCTACATCGGCTGCAATCGTTTTGGTGATCTGGAGCGGGAAACGGGACTCGAACCCGCGACCCCGAGCTTGGAAGGCTCGCGCTCTAGCCAACTGAGCTATTCCCGCTCGAGCCGGATTAATGCCCGTTTAATTTACAAAAGTCTAAATATACAACAGCTCTCTCAATATGTCAAGAATACAGAGAAAGGTCCAAAACGCGAAACTCCCGGAGAGACGCAGGCCTTTCCGGGAGTCGCCAAGTAAACTGGATGCTTGCGCTCAGCGCGTGATTTTGACAATCCTGTAATGCAGCTTGCCAACAGGCACTTCAATCTCTATTTCTTCCCCTTCTTGGTGCCCGAGTAACCCCTTGCCTATCGGCGAAACCGTGGAGATTTTCCCTGCTTCAAAATCCGCTTCTTCGGGGGCGACGAGCGTGTACGTAAGCTGTCGCGCCTGTGCGAGGTCCTCTAGCTCTACGGTGGCACCGATATAGACCTTGTCTTCTGGGATCGCCTCGTTTTCTATGAGGCGGGCCCGGCTTAGTGTCTCTTCGAGCTTGCCGATGCGCTGCTCTAGGAAGAGCAACCTTTCTTTAGCGGCCGAATACTCGGCGTTTTCCGACAGGTCGCCAAACTCCCGCGCCCGCTGTAGTGCTTGGCGCACGGCCGGGCGTTCGGTCTCCTTGAGTCCTTTCAACTCGACCTGAAGTTTTTGGTAGCCTTCGCGCGAAAGATATACTTCACTCATTACCAAACCTCTAGCGGAGAGAACAACATGCGTTATTTAACACAAAAAGCGGAAGCGCACTACCGCTCCCGCTACCTAGATGCGCTAATGTAATGAAAACGCTGCTCAGGTGCAAGCTAAGGGACTTGCCCAAGTTCGCTACCCTCTTTTTAATAAACTTACGGATCGAACCATCCCTTCTCAAACAATGTATCATGGCCTTGACAATCCTGCACTTTGCCGATCTGCATCTAGGCGTCGAAAATCACGGCAGCCTCGATCCAAGCACCGGCCTGCATTCGCGGGTGCAAGATTTTGCCAACACCCTAGAAGCTGTCTTCGACCTAGCCCTTGAAAAGGCAGTCGATCTGGTCCTCTTCGCCGGCGACATGTACAAGAATTGCGATCCAACTCCGACCCATCAGCGCGTCTTGGCCCACCAACTCCAGCGCCTGCAAGCGGCCCGCATTCCCATCGTGCTGGTGGTGGGCAACCACGACGCGCCGGGGGCTTTTGGCAAAGCCACTTCGGTTGACATTTTCAGCACTCTACAGCTAGAGGGCACTCACGTCATCCGCCGCCCGAAGTTCCTGCACATCGAAACAGCCAACGGCCCAGTGCAAGTGGCCGGCCTACCTTGGCCGACGCGCCATGCCCTACTCACCCGCGACGAATACCGCGACCGGCCCCTAGAGGAAGTTCGCGTCGCAATCCAAAAGATCTGCGCGGCCCAGATCGACGAGTACGCCCGGCAACTCGACCCGACGCTGCCCAGTGTACTCGTCGCCCACCTCGCGGCCGCCGACGCCATCTATTCTGGGGGTGAACGCACCGCCATCATCGGCCAAGACCCGGTTTTGCTTACTAGCGCCCTTGCCAATCCCGCCTACGACTACGTCGCCTTGGGGCACATTCACAAATATCAAGACCTCAATCGCGGCCAACATCCGCCCGTAGTCTATTCGGGTAGCTTAGAGCGCATCGACTTCGGCGAAGAAGGCGAAGACAAGGGCTTCTGCCTCGTACACATCGCAGAGGACGCAACCGCGCCGAGGGGTCGGGCAACCACCTTTGAGTTCATGCCCGTCCCAGCGCGGCGCTTTGCGACTATCAGGCTAAAGGTGCATGCAGGCCAAGACGCCACCGAACGCATCGTCGCGGCCTGCGCCAAGGCCGATCTGGCAGACGCCGTAGTCCGCGTCCTCTACGACCTGCCCGCCGGCTACGCCACACCGGTGGACTTACAACAGGTGCGGCAAGCACTCGAACCGGCCTTCCACGTCGCCTCTATTCAGCCGCGCTTTGCCCCAGAAGTCATCCAACGCCGCGCCGAAATCAGCGAGGAAGCCGAGCTAGGCGATGCCATCGACCGCTACATAGACAACAGCCCAGACCTACAAACACACCGCGCCGAGCTCAAAAACTACGCGCTCCATCTAGAGCGCGAGCTTGAAGCGGGCCAACGCGACGAAGGCGACGGATGATCCCGCTCTCCCTTTCACTGCGCAACTTTCTCAGCTACGGCGAGGAGGTGCCACCGCTCGATTTTTCCCAGTTTCACGTCGCCTGCCTCACGGGCGGCAATGGCCACGGCAAATCCGCTTTGCTCGATGGAATCACCTATGCTTTGTGGGGTCAAGCTCGCAAAAGCCGCAGCGACGAAGAATTGTGTCGGATTGGAGCCCGAGAAATGCGGGTTGAGTTCGACTTCGCCCTTGGCGAAAAGCACTTCCGCGTCATCCGCAGTTGGCGGCGCACCAAGCGGGGCGTCCCAGCCTTAGACCTGCAAGTAGCAAGCGAAGGTATCTTCCGTACGCTCAGCGAAGGCGAGGGCATTAATCCCACCCAGCGGCGCATCAACGAGCTCCTGTCAATGGACTACGACACCTTTGTCAACTCGGCCTTTATCGTCCAAGGGCGCGCCGACGAGTTCACCCAGAAAAACGCCCGCCAGCGCAAAGAAGTCCTCGGGCGGATTCTCGGCTTGGGACGCTACGACCAGCTCCAAGGCATGGCTCGGGGGCACTACCAAGAGCGCCAACGCCAGAGCGAGGCTTTGCAAGCTCGCCTCGGCGGGCTCGATGCCGAATTGGCCAAACGCGCAGGCTACGAATTCGAACTGGGCACCGTTGACAAGGACCTTGCTTTACTCGGCAGCGAAACCAGCAGCCGCGAAAAAGCGCAAGCCGAGTTGGAAGCCCAACGCCTAGAGCTGACACAGATTCGCCAACGCGTCGCCGAGCTAGAGCGGGAACAGCAGCGCGTCGCCGAGCGGGCGCAGCAGGTGTCCACCGAACTCGAAAACCTGCGGGCGCAGCAGCGTCAAGACGGCGAAACCCTAGCGGCGGCTGAATCCATCGAGCGGGACTTTGCAACCTACAATCAGCTCCACACCCAAGTCGGCCTGCTCGAACAGAAAGCTCGGGAGCACGGCGCGTTAGAAACCCACCGCCGCCAACTCGACGAGCGAATCGCCCAAGCGCGCCAAGAAGTGGAGCGGCAGCAAGAGCGCTGGGCGGCCACCCTCGGCGAGCGCCAGCGCCAACTCGACGAGCATCAAGCCTTGCTCGAGCAAGCGCAGACGATCGCCATCAGCTACGCCCAATTCAAAACCATCAGCGAGCAGGTCCAAGCCCTAGAGCAGGCGCGGATTCGCTATGAGGATCTCCTCAGCGAGCACCGGCACCTCAAACACGAACTAGCGCTTGCCGAGGAACAGCGCAAAAACCAGCGCCAAGTACTCGCCCAGCAACTGGCCCAGCTAAAACGCATTAGGGCCGAGGCGCAACCGCTAGCAGCCCACATCCACCAGTTGCAGACGCAACGGACTCAATTGCAGCGCAAAGCTGAGGAACGGGATCGCCTCGCAGATGAGGGCCGCGATCTCAAGGGCCAGATCGGCGAGCGGGAACAGCAGCGCCGCGCTGAAGAAGAAGAATTGGCCATCGAGCACCAACAGGCCCTCACTTTAGCCGATTCCACCGACGCCAATTGCCCACTGTGCGGCAGTGCCCTCGACGCCAGACACCGCCAGCAGGTCGCGGCCGAACTGGCGCAGCGGTCAGCTCACCGCCAAGAGCGCATCACCACGCTCGACCGCCAACTCGCCACGCTCGACGACCAATTGCAAAAAATGCGCACGCGCTACAAAGCCCTCGACGAGGAAATCGCACCCCTCCAGCAGCTCCACCAAGACCTAGCCACCGGAGAGGCTCGTCTCGCGCAAATACGGGAATCAACGGCTGAGATCCCGTCGCTAGCCGAGCAACTAGCCGTCCTCAACCGCGAACTCAGCGACCAATCATACGCTCTCCGCGAACGCGAACGCCTGCACGAGCTAGCCGGCGCCATCGAGCGATTGGGTTACAGCAGCACTGAGCACAAAGCACTGGGCCAAAAGCTCGCCTCGTTGCGTCCAATCGAGGCGGAGTACGCCCGCTTGCAGGACGCCAAAAGCCAAGCCGACCGGCTCAACCGCGAGCGGGCCGCAGCCCAGAATCAACTCAACCGCGCCAACCGCCAGCTCACCGAGGCCCACTATGCCCAAGAGGAACGGCAGCAACTCGGCCAAGTCGAGCAGCAGCTTGCAGCCTTGGGCTACGATGGTGCCGAACACCAGCGATTGCGCCGGCAACAAGACGACCTGCGCGACAGCGCCCGGCGGTTCGAACGCCTGCAACACGCCCGCCAACGCCGTGCTTCGTCCGGTGAGTCGCGGCTGCGCTACGAAGCCGAAGCCGCTACTTTAGCAGAACAATTGCAGCTTACAACCAAAGAAAAGGAAGCGTTGCACGAGCGCACCGGCCAGTTAGAAGATGTCGATAGGAAGCTCGGCGAAAACCAAGCCCAATTGGAAAAGCTACGAGTCAAAAGGGATCAACACCTCCAGCGCCGGGGCAACCTAGAGGCCCTATGCGTGCGTTGCGCCGAGTTGGCTCAGGAGCAAGGCCAACTACGCGAAAAGCTCCAAGGCACCCAGCGCCAGGCCTGGCTCTACCAACAACTCGACAAGGCATTTGGCAAGGATGGGATCCAAGCCCTGATCATTGAAAACGCCGTGCCGCAGATCGCCGAAGAAGCCAACGCCATTCTCGCGCGCCTGACCGACAACCGCATCCAAGTCGCCTTTGAGTCGCTGCGCGATCTCAAAAAAGGCGGCACCCGCGAAACCCTCGACGTCAAAATTGCCGACGAGGTTGGCGAGCGCTCCTATCACCTCTATTCCGGGGGCGAGGCGTTCCGCACCAATTTTGCCTTGCGCATTGCGCTCTCCAAGGTGCTAGCCATGCGCTCGGGCACCCGCCTCCACACCCTCTTTATCGACGAGGGCTTCGGCACCCAAGACGAACAGGGCCTAGACCAACTCATCGAAGCCATCCGAAAAATCAGCGAGGATTTCAAAAAGGTGTTGATCGTCACCCATCTCGACCGGCTCAAGGAGGCCTTTCCAGTGCAAATTGAGGTCGCCAAACATCCCGATCTAGGCTCGCGTTTCTCCGTGATGCAACACGCCTAGCTTCTCGCCCATTATGACCCACTACGACGAATACCACGCCGCCCGCACCGGCGCGGCCCTACGCAACGCGCAAGCCTCATTTCGCTTGTACATGTGCGGAGCCGACCACCTCGACTTTCTGCACCGCATGACCTCCAACAGCTTCCACAAGCTGCAAATAGGACGCGGCCTCGAAGCGGTCTTTATCGAACACCGGGCGCGGATTCTCGACCTCGCCACCTGCTATCGCGGCCCAGACGCCACCGCCTTGATCTTGAGTCCCGATTCGCGCACTGCAATCCCCACTTGGTTGGACCGCTTTATCTTTGCCGAGGCCCTCGAATGGGCAGACCGCACAGACGAGACGGCTATGTTCGACCTCAGCGGCCCACGCGCCCCCTCGCTAGTAATCCGCACCTTGGACGCCGATCTGGCCAAACTTCAGGATCACCAGCTACTCGACCCACAGGTCGCCGACGGTCTGTGGCTGGCCCGTACGCCCGGGCCCGGGCTGCGCGTCTTCGGCCCGCCGGCAGCCGTGCAGGCCCTTTGGCAACGCCTTGCCGCGGCCGGGGCTCGGCCAATAGGAGCGGCAACGTGGGAAGTTTTGCGCGTCGAACAGGGCCTTCCCCGGCTCGGGCGCGAGTTGACCCCAGAGTACAACCCTTGGGAAGCAGGGCTTGGCCGCGCTATTCATCTAGATAAAGGCTGCTATATCGGCCAAGAAGTCATCGCCCGCCTAGACACCTACGACAAAGTCAAGCAGCATCTAGTCGGGCTGCGGCTTGCCGCCGCCGAGTTACCTCCAACCGGGCAACCGCTGCGCAACGGAGCACGCCAAGTAGGGCGCATCACGTCGGCCGTCCACTCTCCCAGCCTCGGTCCGATCGCCCTCGCCTATGTGCGGCGGAGTGCTTGCGCCGCGGGCACGGTGCTAGACGCGGATGGAGCGCAAGCCACCGTAGCCTCCCTGCCTTTTTTGTCGCATGAGTCCGGCTAGGACCAGCGGACGCCGCAAGATAGTCCACATTGGGATTGATAGCGGCCCGCGCCACAACACCCGGGCTTGCAGCGAATTCGCCGCGCTCCTGCGCGAATACACCGATTGGATCGAATGGGGCGACGGCTACGCCATTCTCGACGTCACCGCCAACAAGCTCGACATCCCCTTCGGAATGCGCGTCGCCAAGATGATCAAGAGCGATATCAAGCAACAGCTAGGCTGGCGGGTTTCGGTGGGGTTGGCACCCAGCAAGTTCTTGGCGCGGCTGGCCATGCAACGCCAGCGGCCCGATGGCCTGACGGTCGTGCTGCGCGAACAGATAGGGGATTTTCTCGCTGCTGTGCCCATCGACCAGCTACCTGGCGTGGGGGCCGTTACGCGCCAGCAGCTCGCGGCCATGCAAGTAGAGTGCGTCGGCGCACTGGCCCAAGTGCCGCTAAACGAACTGGTGCGCCGTTTTGGCCAGCGGGGTAGCAGCTTTTGGCACCTCGCCCAAGGTCGGGACCACGAGTTGGTCGCCCCAGCCGAACAGCTCGACCAAATCCGCGAGGACACCTCCTTTGCCGCCCCGCTCTATACCCGTGAAGAAATGCGCGATGCCTTGCGCGGGTTGGCCGCCGCGCTATGTGGGCACTTGCAGCACCGACGGCTGCAAGCACGCGACGTAACCCTAACGGTGCGCTATCCAGATTCTCGCGCCGCGACGCGCACGGTGCGCTTGGCGACCTTTACCGATCGCGCCCAAGCCGTTTTTGCGGTGGCCTGTGAACTGTTAGAGCAGACCGAGGTCGGCGACTTGGGTACGCGCCTGCTCGGCCTTGGGTTGGGGGGGTTTGACGACGAGCAGCTCGAGCAGCTCGATTTGTTTGCCAGCGAAAACCCCTAAGCGGCGACCTGCGGCAATACCGAGTCTCCATAGGGCAGCGCCCAGATCCGGGCCTCGGAACCGACCACCTCGTGCGCGGCCGCTAGGGCTTGGCCTAAGTCGTCAAAAGGCACTAAGCCGACGCGGCCGATGGCCGCGGCTGGCAGCGACGAGACCAAATGTACGCGGGCCTTTTTCAGCACCGCAGCAATGGCGGCGGCCTTGTGCCCGCCCAAGACGAATTCCCGCTCTAGGCGCCCGAGAATTCCATCGGCCGAATCGGCCTCCTGCAACCAAGAAGCAAAGGTAGCACTGCCCAGCCCCTCGCGGCACTCGGCCACCCAAACGATGACCCCGCCTTCGCGCACGGCATGTACGGCGTTGTCGAGGGCTTTTTGCGCTTGGTACATATTGACGTCGAGCGGATAGCCGCCCGCGCTGACGAGGACGATATCAGCGCAGCGCGCAATAGGCACGGCTCCGCGCTCGACTACCCGCTCGCATCCTTTGCGGTGGGCCTCGCGGACGTGCCCGGCAAAGGCGGCAATAATGCGATGGCGATCGTCGACGATCGCATTGAGGATAAAGTCAATCCCCAGCATGGCCGCCCCTTCTTCTAAATCTTCCCGCACCGGGTTGCCCGCAAGCCGCCCCGTCTCGGCGCCGGGCCGGGCCATCAAGCCGTGATTGGCTGCTATGGTGCTGGGAGCGGCACAGCCGGGCAAAATAGCCTTAGCCCCGCCCGAAAAGCCAGCGAAGTAGTGGAATTCCAAGTTGCCCAAACCGATCCTCACATCGGCCTCCACCAAGGGCCGGAAAAGTTCTACGGGCGTACCGCGAGAAGTGACGCCCAAGCGCACCACGTCTTGCGAATCGTGGTTCACCACCCGCACCCGAGCATAGACCGCCGGCCCCACCAAGGCGGCCAACTCGGCGGCCGTCTGTGCTCGATGCAGCCCCAAAGCCACGACCACCGTCACATCAGCGTCCGGCACACCGGCCGCCGCGAGTTCCGCTAGCACCGGCGGCAACAGGCGCTCGGTCGGGCAGGGACGAGTCATATCGCTGACGACAATGGCGACCTGCTGGCCGGGCCGCACCAAGGTGCGCAATGCTGGCGTACCTATGGGTCGGGCCAGCGCAGCGCGCACCAACGCTTGCTCGGCACCGTCGCTACCTCGTTCTGCTTTGGGCAGGACGAGACCTAGCAGGCACTCACTGGGCACACCCACTTGCAACTGCGTATCGCCAAAAGGCAACTCGATTTGCGTCGCAGCCATAGATCCTCTTCAGTTAGTCGAGGGCGCAGGCACCAGCACCGCGCGGGTCGCCGCAGGTGCCGCACGGCCCTATGGGCTCGCGCTCGCTGGCTGCGCGGCCGGCAACGGCAAAGCTCGATAGCTTCTTTCTTACCTCCACACTCTCGCAAGAAGGGCAAGCGGCGGTCGCCGCCCCTTGTAGGAGCGCGTCGAACTCCGCGCCGCACTCCTTGCAGGCGTATTCAAAAATCGGCATGGCTCAGGCTCCGTGCAGAGCTGGCTGGTACAGGCCCACGCTGTAGAATTCATAAGCAGCCGCTTTATCTGGAAAATCAACTACGTGTACCGTAAAGCGAGCCGGCACTCCAGTATCGGGCATACAGTCGCGGAAAAAGCAGCTATAGGCTTGGGCGTATTCTTGGTACACGCGCTGTTGTTCCTCGTGAAAGCGCTGCGGGTCGGTCAGCGGATTGACGTCCTTAGGCTGGGCACCAAAGGCATGGACCTCGATAAAATCTATCTGGGCAACCGAGTCGCAAATCCCGGCTTGCTGTAGCCACTTCTCCCAACAGCGGAAAACCAACTCGACCTCGACAGCCGGCGTCATCCTCACCAATTCGTCGCGGCCGAGAATCCCCTGCGCCGAATGCCCGCCGGTCAAGCCAGCGAAGTAAATTTTCAAGTCGCCGTTATCCAGCGCTTCGGTCACCAAGGCCGATAAGGTGGGGTGATCCCCGTTGTAGTAATAAGTCAATCGGCCGCGTTGCTTGACGTTAAATGCCATTGTACTCCTTTCATTTTGCGTTAAAGTGCTTCGACGAAAATTTCGGCCCAATGCCGCGCCCGCCGACCAGTGAAGTCGGCAATCTGGTGGCGGCACGAAGTGCCTACGGCGGCGATTTCCACATCCTCTGCAGCCGCCTCTAACGCGGCAAAGAGCCGCTCCTGCCCCACGGTGCGCGATATTTCAAAGTGCTCCTTCTCGTAGCCGAAGCTGCCAGCCATGCCACAGCAGCCCGACGGAATTTCCTCGGCACAAAAGTGGGGTGGCATGTTGAGCACGGCCAAGGTCGCGGCTGTGCCCGTCAGGGCCTTTTGATGGCAGTGGCCATGCACCAAAATATGGCGGGCGGTCTGGGCAAACTCCAAATCGAGTGGGGCCTCGCGGACCAGAAAATCCTCGAGCAGGACGACCTGCTCGGCCACGCGCCGGCTTTGCGGGCTGTCGACCAAGTCTCGGTAATCGTCGCTGAGAGCCGACGCGCAGCTCGGCTCCAACCCTAGGATCGGGACTCCTTCCTCGGCCCACGGCGCGAGCACTGTAACATTGTGCTGCGCTAAGGCGCGAGCGCGGTCGAGAAAGCCCTTGGATATGAACGGTCGGCCGCAACAGACCTTGTTGGCGACTAAGACGACCTCGTATCCAGCGCGCTCCAAGATGATCGTCGCCGCCATGCCAATGGCCGGTTCGTTGTACTCGACGAAGGTGTCGTTGAAGAGCACCACGCGGCCCTTGGTGCCGCGAGTCGGACGCCGCCCGGCGAACCAGCGCGAAAACGGCTGGCGGGCAAACGCTGGCAGTCGCCGCCGCCGGTCAATGCCCAAAAACGCATCCAACAGCCAGCGATTGAGCCCACTGCGACTGATCCAATTCGACAGCGGCGCCAACGCCGATCCCCAGCGGCTGAGGCGGGCGACATCAGCAAAGATCCGCGAGCGCAGCGAATAGCCGTGCTGGCGATGATAGTGGGCGAGAAATTCGTACTTGAGCTTGGCCATATCCACGCTCGACGGGCACTCGGCTTTACAGGCTTTGCACTCCAAGCAGAGGTCCATTACGCGGTGGACTTCACGGCTGTGCAGGCCGTCGGGCAACGTGCCGGCGAGTGCGGCGCGCAAGGCATTGGCCCGGCCGCGCGTGGTGTGCTCCTCGTCCAAGGTCGCCATGTACGAAGGGCACATCGTGCCCACCAGCTTTTTGCGGCAGTGCCCCACCCCGGAGCACATTTCAACGGCTTCTTGAAAGCCGCCGGCCTCGCTAAAGCTGAAAAACGTCTCTACCTTGGGCGTCTGATAATCCTCGTGGTAGCGCAGGTTCTCGTCCATTCGCGGGGGGCGGGTGATCTTGCCGGGGTTCATAATGCCCTGTGGATCAAAGGCGTCTTTAACCTCGCCAAAAGCCTCAACCAACTCCGGGCTAAACATCTTGGCGATCCACTCGCTGCGGGCTAGGCCGTCGCCGTGCTCGCCCGACATGGCCCCCCCGTATTCGAGCACCATATCGCTCATTCGCTCCTCCATCTGACGCAGGAGCTTTATGCCTTCGGGGTCTTTGAGGCTGAAGATCGGCCGGATGTGCAACAAGCCGACGCTCGCATGACCGTAGTATTCGGCCTCAATCTCCAATTCCTCCATCAGCGCGACCACCCGGCGAATGTAGTCGGGCAATTTGGCGACCGGGACGCTGGTATCCTCTACCCCAGGCTGGGGCTTGGGATCGCCCTTCATGCCCATCAAAAGCCCCAACCCGGCCTTGCGCAGCTCCCAGATGGCCTTCTGATCCCCGGCGGCCACAGCTCGCACAAACGCGTAACCCATCCCGCGCACGCGCAAGCGCTCTTCCAATTCGTCCATCTTGCGACCCAACTCGTTTTTGGAGTCCGCGTAGTACTCGACTATGAGCAGGGCTGCTGGGTCGCCCGCGAGAAAGCGTCGGCTCGGAGCGTGCTCGGCCGAGCCTTTAGTCTGGTCGAGCAAAATTTTGTCAATCAGTTCACTGGCGACCGGGGCGGTCTCTAACGCGGTCAGATTGGCCTCCATGGCCTCGACCAAGTCGTGGAAGTGGACGGCCACCAAGCTCTTGTGCGCGGGTAGCTCTACCAAATTCAACCGCGCCTCAACGACGGCACAGAGCGTACCCTCCGAGCCGACGACCAGCTTACTCAGGTCAAAGGGAGCACCATCGATAAACTCGTCGAGATTGTAGCCCGAGACGCGGCGCATCACTTGGGGAAAGCCTTGGCGGATCTGCGCTTCGCGCTCGCAGACGATGCGGCGAATCTCGCGGTAAATGCGCCCTTCGAGGCTGTCCAAGCCCGCGCGGTGTTCGCACTCTTTGTCGTCTAGCGGCCCGAACACCGCTTGCGAGCCGTCGGCCAGCACCACCTTTAGCTCAAGGACGTGATTGATGGTCTTGCCGTATATCATGGAGTGTGCACCGCAGGAATTGTTGCCGATCATGCCACCGATATTGGCCCTACTACTCGTGGAAACATCGGGCGCGAAAATCAGGCCGTAGGGCTGCAAGTAGGCATTGAGTTCATCGAGCACCAAGCCCGGCTGGACCCGGACCCAGCGCTGGTCCGGGCTGAACTCCAAGATCCGATTCATGTATTTGGAAAAATCGAGATGGACGGCTGCGCCCACCGACTGGCCCGCTAAACTCGTACCGCCGCCCCGCGGCAAGACCGCCGCCCCCTGCTCGGCGGCAATTTTTATCGCGGCGACCACATCGGCCTCGTCTTTGGGCACGACCAGCCCCAAAGGCTCCATCTCGTAGATGCTAGCGTCCGTGCGGTAGAGCATCCGCGAAACCGCGTCAAAGCGCACTTCGCCTTGGATGGCCTGCTGCAAGGCCATTTCCAGTGTATTTCTATCCATATTTAGGCATTGATCGGCAGCGCGCACCTGCTTCGCCCGGCCGCGGGCCTCAGCGCGCACTTGGGTCTTCTCAGTAGGGACACTTCAATAGTAAGACCGCGCGCTACGGACCGTCAAATTTCCGCCCTTGTCGCTTTCTTTATCTGGGCAAAACGAGGGGTTTTATTTTTTCTAAAAAATATCCAACATGTTGTTGACAATCATTCTCACCCCCAATAGATTGGTTAATTACCACGTGGTTAGCGCGCAAAAGAGGGGGCTTCCGGGACCAGGGGAGATCGCGGAAGTCCCCACTTTTTATCTCACAAAATCTCATGTCGCAATCACAGCCAATCGCCGTCCGCATCTACAATCAGACCTATCATCTCGTCAACAGCGACGATCAAGATCCCGAGTACGTTCGGCTCGCCGCAGCCTACCTCGACGGGAAAATGCAGCAGACCGCCGCGACGATCAAGCACCGGGGGCCGCTCGATATCGCCATTTTAGCCGCGCTCAACATCGCCGATGAAGTGCTCTGCGCTCGTCAGCATAAGGACGCGCTGCTCAACCGCACTGATGCCCGCCTCGACTTCTTCAACCGCTTGCTGTCCGACAGCCCCGCCACCACCGACAGCCCGGCCACCGACGCCAAGCGGTTCTGATTTTCCTTTAGATATAATACTCGACTTCCCCATCCTGCGACTCCTGCGAGCGAGGCATATTGAGCGGACACCGCGCCTTGTAGTCGGGCTGGAGCCGTGCCCACAGGTAATCGAGCGCGTGCTGGTTCCAACGAAAAAAGTGATCGCGGCCTATCTGCTCCATCAGCCCCGACCGCTCCAGCGCGTCAGTAAGCTGCCGTTTGGCCCGCGTAAAGTACAAATCCAGCCCAACTTCGCGCAGGCGTTCGACGACGTTGTGCAGCGCCTGTTCGCCAGAAGCATCGATCCGATTGATCCCGTCCGCGTCGAGAATTAAGTACCTCAGTTCGGGTGCTGAGGCGATCGTTTCGAGTACCTTGTCCTCAAAATAACGGCCCGAACCAAAGTACAATTGGCCGTCAAAGCGCATAATCGCGAGTTGCTGGTCCGGCCGCAGGCCCGCGTCGCTTTCGCGCATGGTGCCATCGAGATGCCGGGCGAGAAAAACCACGCGGGGCCGCATGGTGCGGTAGAAGTAGAGCACCAACGAGGCCCCCACGCCGAGCGCAACTCCCAAGTGCAGGTCCGGTGCCAAGGCCAGCGTACTGACAAACGTCGCCAGCCCAATTAGCCCGTCGTGGGCCTTGATGCGCCAAGCTGTCACTAGGGGCTGAATATGTACCAAGCCGCACACCGCGGCGATGATGACAACGGCGAGAGTCGCTTGCGGCAAATAATACAACAGCGGCGTGAGCCACAGCAGGGTCGCGGCGATGGCCAGCGACGCCACGACCGAGGCAAAACCCGTCTGGGCCCCGCTTTGGTAGTTGACCGACGAGCGCGAAAACGAACCTGAAGTCGCATAGCTTTGGAAAAGTCCGCCGACCACGTTGGCCATACCTTGACCGATGAGTTCCTGATTGATATCGAGATGCTGCCGCGTCCGCGCAGCGAGGGTCTTGGCAATGGCCATGGCCTCCATCAGGCCGAGCATGGTCAAGGTCAAGGCACCCACGAAGAGCTGGGACAAGATCTCCACGTTCAAATCTGGCAGCAAAGGCCGTGGCAAACCGCGCGGAATCTCGCCGACTACTTCTCCGCTAAACCCGGTCAGCCAAGAAACGAGCGTGGTAACCACCAGCGTCGTCAACATACTCGGCAGTTCCCAGCGGACGCGGCGCAAAACCACCAGCAGTCCTCCCGCCAACACCGCCATCCCCAACGTCGGCCCATGGACCGCTAACAGCGCCGTGTCAAGGACGCGGACGGCCGCCAGCAGATGCCCTCCCGGCTGCGGCTCCACACCGAATACCTTGTGCAACTGGGAGATGGCGATGATAAAGGCGGCGGCATTGGTAAAGCCAACGACCACCGGGCTGGACAGCAGATCAATCAGCAAGCCCAAGCGCAACGCGCCCAAGGCGATCCGTATCAGACCGACGAACAAGCCCAAAACCAGCGAATAGGCGATATACAACTCGCTGCCGGCCGGAGCAAGCCCCTGGACGGTTGTCGCGCTGATGAGCGAAGCTATGGCCACCGGGCCGGTGGACAAGTGCCGGGAAGAGCCAAACAGCGCGGCTACCGCCGGCGGCAGAAAGGCCGCGTACAACCCATAGACCGGCGGCAGCCCCGCCAACTCGGCGTAGGCCATGGCTTGGGGCACGAGGATCGTCGCCACCGTCAGGCCCGCGAGCACATCGGCGCGCAAGACGGACGGACGGACGAGTTCGGGCAACCAATGGATAAATGGAAAAAATCGCTTCATACGTTGGCTAGCGATCGGTTGACACCTAGTCGGCGACCAGTGTACACTTAGCGCGTCATCACCTCAACAGCAGGAGTACCCGATGGAACCCCACCAGCAACGCGCTTTTTTCGAGCAGCAGGGCTACTTAATCGTCGCCGATCTGCTCAACAGCCGCGAAGTCGCCGAATGCCAGCGCGAGATCCAACGCCTGCACCAACTAGCCGCCGACCTAGAGGCGCGCCAAGACCCGCTCAGCCGCCACTTTCAGCGCGAGCCTTTTTCTCGAGACCAAAACCGCGACGGCCGGCCGGTGCTGCGCAAAATCGAGAACACCCGCGCCCTGTCGCCGTGTTTTGCCCAACTCGCGGCCCATCCCCGCCTCGTCGCCATCGTGCAAGCACTCCTCGGCGACGATCTGCTCCTCTTCCGCAGCACCCTCATGCTCAAACCCGCCTTCCACGGCTCGGCCCACGCCCTGCACCAAGACTCGGCTTATTGGCCCATGGAGCCCCCCGCTCTCGTAACCGCGAGCATCGCTGTCGACAACGCCACCGCGGACAACGGCTGTATCAAAATTATTCCCGGCAGCCACCATTGGGGCTTACAGGAATGGGGCCACATCGCCCAACAGCAAGGGGCACCGCTGACCAACCGCAAAGACTTCGATAGCTCGGGCCAAATTGACGTGCCACTCGCGGCCGGTTCTGCCGTGCTATTTCACAGCTTGATGGTCCACGGTTCCGGCCCCAACCAAAGCGACTGCTCGCGCAACACCGCACTCTACGCCTATTTCTCACCGCATGTGCGCTACGTACCCGGTGCCAATGGCCCGCAGTCGAAGACCTTCCCGGTCATCGCCGGCCTCAATGGCACTACCCAACACGTGCTAGTCGCCTCCTGAGCAATCGCCCTAAGAAGCTGTTTTAACGTGAGTTCGGAATAAGGTGAGGGCGTCCTTTTTGGCTGCGTTTGAGTATGACGGTCCCAAACCCGGCCCTCGCGATGAATTTAGGCGAATTGTTTTGCCACGTCGACGATTTTTGCCAAGCCTTTGCCGCGCGACTCGTTGGTCGGCGGTGTCTGACGGCCAAGTTGTAACGCAGCCCCACGTTAGCTATAATACGCCCGCCGACACGCCAACTACCCGCTAGCCTCAGCAGGCCGCCATGTCCGACACCCCCATCTTCATCGGCTCCAATCGCCAACTACTGCTCGACCGCCGCCTCATCGCCGACCTCCAAGACGCCCGCCAAGTCCTCCACCAGCCCGTGCGCCGCAACGCCGCTGTGCGCATCGACCATCCTTGGGAAGAAGGCGGCCTCGCCTACGCCGTGCTCTGTAAAGACGGCGACCGCTTCCGCGCCTGGTACCGCTGCATCCCCCACGCCGACAACAACAAAACCGACCGCGCCTGCACCGCCTATGCCGAAAGCAGCGACGGCATCACTTGGCACAAACCAGAGTTGGGCCTCATCGACTTCCAAGGCTCGACGGCCAACAACTTAGTCATCGACGATCCCGACCTCGTCAACTTCTCCCCATTCCTCGATCCAGCAGCCCCAAAGCACGAGCGCTACAAAGGCATCGGTCGGCGCGGTGCCATTTACACGGCGACCTCGCCCGACGGCCTGCACTGGCGCAAAAACCCCACACCCGTGCAGACCGAAGGTCCGTTCGACTCGCACAATATCGCCTTCCGCGACCCGTGGACCGGCCAGTACGTCATGTACACCCGCGGCATTCGCCGCGACGGCGAACTAGGCCACGGTGCCACTCGCGCCTTTAAGGACGGCGTGCGCTGGGTCCGCCGCGCCACCTCCGACGATTTTGTCCACTGGAGTCCGCTAGCCGCCATCAGCACCGGCGCTGCGCCGCTGGAGCACCTGTACACCAATTCCTGTGTTCCCTACGAGCGCTCCCCCGGCCTCTACCTGATGTTCCCCTCGCGCTTTGTCAACAGCCGCAGCCCTACGCCCGGCTGGCCGTACCCTGGGGTCAACGACGCCGTGCTGCTGAGCAGCCACGACGGCCTCCACTTCGACCGCCTCTTCCCCGAAGCCTTGGTGCGCCCGGGACCCGACCCCGGCAATTGGCACGACCGCAGCGTGTACATCATGCGCGGCCTGCTGCACACTGGCCCGAGCGAACTGTCGCTCTACATGACCGAGCACTGGCGCATGCCCACCTCCTGCATCCGCCGCCTGACGATGCGCCTCGATGGCTTCGCCTCGGTGCAAGCCCCCTATCGCGGCGGTCAGTTCACCACCAAGCCCCTGATCTTCAGCGGCGACCAATTGCGGCTCAACATGTCCACCTCGGCCGCCGGCAGCATCCGCGTCGAGCTCCAAGACGAAAACGGCCAACCCTTCCCCGGGCTGTCGCTAGCGGACTCGCCCGAGCTTTTTCAGGATCAGACAGACTTAGCGGTGCCGTGGGAGTCAGGCGCGGCCATAGGCTCGTTGGCCGGGCGGCCCGTGCGCCTGCGCTTTGCAATGCACGACGCCGACTTGTACGCCCTGCGTTTTTGTCGCAGCGATGAACAGGAGACGTAACATGTACCAATCTGTAGCTGTCGCCGCTATTTCCTTCCGGCCCCAAAAATTCGACCTAGCCGGCAATGCCGACCGCTTGGCAACCATGTTCCGCGCCGCTGCTAAGGGCGGTGCCCAACTGGCCTTGGCACCCGAAGGAGTGCTGGAAGGCTACGTGGTTATGGAACTGATCGCCGGGGAGGAGCCGCAAGAACGGATGCGCGACGTGGCCGTCACCACGTGCGGCCCGGTCATGGGCCGCTTTCGCGAGTTGGCCCGCGAACTGGAAATATGCCTCGCCTTTGGGCTAGCCGAGCGCATCGGCGACGATGTGTACAATTGCGCCGTCTTTATCGACCACCGAGGCCGCCTATGCGGCAAGTACCACAAAATGCAGTTGGCCGAAGGCTACCATCCCTCTTGGTGGTACAACCGGCTCGGGGCCCATGCCCGCGCCTTTGATACTCCGTTTGGCCGCTGCGGCTTCCTCATCTGCAACGACCGCTGGAACCCCGACCTCGCCCGCATCCCGGTGCTCGACGGGGCTCAGTACCTGCTCATCCCTTCCTTTGGCTCTCGCTCCAAGGCCCAAGACCGCGCCGTGTTGGCCCGGGCGCGCGAAAACGGCGTCGCCATTGTCGAGGCCAACGTCGGCGTCACCTTGGTCATCAGCAAAGGAGAAATCGTCGCGCTGTCGCGCCGGGTACATGAAATCACCTACGCCACCATTGAAATCCCGGCCCCCGCTTCGGCGCACAACTGCGACGCGCAGGAACGCGAGTTTTTGCAATGGCGGCAGACGGAAATGCGCCACCGCTACGAGCAAGGGGAGGCCAAGCGCGCCCGCTCCGGCCCGCACAACTCCGACAAGGTCAGCCACGATCAGCGGGGCCGCTTGATCGATTGAAATACCGGTGCGTTCCCTTACTCTGCTTGTAGGCGTTTGAGTTGTTCGCGCAGGCGTTGTGCTTCCGCTTCGGCAGCGAGGCGGGCGGTGCGCTCGGCGGCGTGCGCCTGCTCAGCGGCAAGGCGACCTTCGGCTTCCTCGTCAAGCGTCAGCAAGTAGGCCCCAACCGCCGGGTCGTACCAACGCAGTTGCCCCTGCTCCCAGCATAAGTCCAGCCCCAACACC